>NZ_JAUZMY010000034.1:0-68990 GCF_036327455.1 Nocardiopsis codii
CGCCCCGGGGGACGGGGAGCCCGCAGGCTGAGAACCGGGTGTGAGGCGGGGGGGCCGGGTGAGCGCGGACGCTCACGCGGCCCCGCGAGCCGCCCTTCCGCCCCCGGGACGGTCGGCCGCACCCCGCACCCCGCACCCCGCACCCCGCAGGGCAAACGGATCCGGACCGGGGTTTGAACGAAACGGGACCTCCGGTCCGCCCTGTCGGGAAGGATGCGGGACAGCCCGGCACTCATTGCGGCACAGCCAGTCGTTAGGGTAGCCTCACTTAAGAGGTGCGTATGCCCTCATCCCACCTGGGATGAGCTGCGACGACGCACCCCGGACACGGCGGCGCCGACGACGAAGGGCAGGTTCCACGGTGACTCCAGACCCGCTCGACGCGCTCCGTGACGCCTGCTCGGGACTCAAGTTCGCGCCCCTGCCCGAGCTCGTCTCCTCCGCCGACCTCCCCCGCGACAGGGCCGACGGCGTGCAGTGGTACCGGTCCGACGTCCTGGAGTCGGAGGGCTGGCTGCCGATCCTGTTCGACAAGCTCCGGACCGAGCACGGCCCCGGCCACCGGCTGCCGGCCGCCACCAACTTCCTGCGGGTCACCCTCCGCGAACCCATCTTCCTGGTCTCCGCGTCCCTGTACCTGACCGGGAGGGCGCCGCTCCTGGCACCGGACGGCCTCTACCTGCCCTGGGACACCGCCCGGGCGCGGTTCCGCACCCCCGCCTCGGTCGACACGCGGCTGGCCGTCCTGCCGGACGATCCGGCGGCGGACCACCCCGGAACGGTGGTCGCCCGCGACGAGGACGACCTGCTGCGACTGGCCGCCGAGAACCTGTTCTCCACCTTCTCGCCCCTCATCGAGGCCCTTCACGCGCACTCGCGCGCGGGAAGGCGCACCCTGTGGGGCTGGGTGCTCGACACCCTGCACTTCTACATGCTCAACCCGGCCCGCTACCTGGGGCGGGACGCGGAGGAGGCCTGGGAGCTGGCCACGCGGCTCGCCGACGCGGTGGTCGAGGCCGGCGCGGTGACGCGCAGACGCCCCCGGCTGTTCCCCTTCGCCCCCGAGAACCCGCGCGGCACCTGGGCCGTACGGGGCACCTGCTGCTTCGACTACAAGGGCGACCCCGAGCACGGCTACTGCACCACCTGCCCGCTCAAGTGCGACGGAGAGCGCCAGGAGGCCCTGTCCGAGTGGCTGCGCGACCCCGCGCTGGCCCCCTGACGGACACGTTCCCTCCGCGGGGCCGGCGCCGGCCCCGCCGGCGGGCTCAGGTGACCGGCGCCTCGACGGGGCCGCTGTAGAAGGGCTCGAAGACGACGCGGTCCGCGTCGACGCTCCCCTCCACCGTGACCGCCCCGGACGTGGTCTGCCCCGGGGCGAGGGTCTGGGCTCCGAGTTCGTTGGCGTCCATGCCGATCGCCTCGCTGGTGCTGTGGACGGAGCCCTCCACGTCCACGATGCTGAAGTAGAGCGGGTTGACGTCCAGCTGGTCCTCACCGGCGTTGGTGACCGACACGGCGACACTCGTGAAGACGCCCTCGGCGTAGAGCGGGCTGGGCTCGAAGTCGGTGTCGCTCGCGGTGACCTCCGCGCCCAGGGTCTCGGTGAGCCCGCCGTCGCCGGGCGCCTGGGGCCCGGTCCCCTCCGTCTCCTGGTCGCCGACGCCCGCCGTGATCAGGGCGATCGCCGTGCACCCGCCGCCGAGGAGCAGAAGGAGCAGGAGGACGCCGCACCCGATCCCGATGATCTTGCCCCAGGGGGTGGTCCTGACCTCCGGCGGTCCGTAACCGCCCTGGGGCGGGTAGGTGTAGCCGCCCTGCGGCGGCCAGCCCTGGCCGTAGCCGGGACCTTGCCCGTAACCGGGACCCGGGCCGTAACCGGGGCCCTGCCCGTAGCCCGGCGCCTGGTCCTGTCCGTACCCCGGCCCCGGACCGTAGCCCTGGCCATAACCCGGCCCCTGGCCGTACCCCTGCTCCGACGCCTGTCCCTGGTCGTGTTCACCGGAAGGGGCGTGCCCGGGGTCATGGGCGAACCCGGGTTTCCGTCCGGCCGGGTAGCCGCCCCCCTCCCCGTAGCCGGGCCCCTGACCGGAACTCCAGTCCCCCGGCAGGGGGCCACCGGCCGGATAGCCGCCCGCACCCGCGTCGGAGACGTCGGCCTCGCCCTGGCCAGGAGGGTACCCGGCGTGCTCGTAGCCCGCCTGCCCTGGCCCGTTGGGACCCTCGGAGACCTCACCGGCGCCCGGTCCGGTCCCGCCTCCGGCCGGCGGCTCCCCCGGCGGGACACCACCCCCCTGCGCGTGGTCGCCGGGCGGCGGGTACCGGGAGGCGTCACCGCCCGAGTACGGGTCCTGCGCCCGGTACGGATGCGCCCCGGCGAACCGCTCCGGCGGGGGGTACGCGTCCCCCGCCCGGCCCTGTGCCGGACGTCCCCCCGGTCCCTCGCCTCCCGGGGTCACCGCTCCGCCCGGAGGGGGCTGCTGCATGTGCGGATCGTGGTGGGGGAACTCGTGCGGCGGTTCTCCGGGGGGCTGCTGACCGCCCTCGATCGGATCCCCCGGGTCCCCGGGCCGCCATTCCTCCGGCGGGTGGTGGTTCACCGGATCCGGACGTGGTTCCGACTGTTCCCCCGGCCCGTCCTCGGGCTCTCGACCGGTCACTGAGAACACCCCCCTGTCAGCGGAATCCGCCCACCGAGGCCGGTGGACGCCCCAAAACTGCACGGTAACCGCGGGTCACAGGTCCGCAGGACAGCTTCCGGGGCGTTTCTGGTAAAGGTCCGGATGTGTTTTGCGCAGGCCTGCTCACGAGGTGGTCGAGGTGCTCCGGGACCGGACCGACAGGGCGCGCACCGCGAGCACGAACACCGGGACGGTGAACAGCGCCGCGAACAGGTTCAGTCCGCCGAACCCCGCCTGCGACAGCACCACCCCGGACAGCGCGCCCGCCGCGGCGCCGCCCAGGTTCATGGTCAGATCGCTGACCCCCTGGACACGGGGGCGGACGTCGGCCGACAGCGACTCGGCCAGCAGCGCCGTCCCGGCCACCAGCCCGAACGACCAGCCCAGGCCCAGCAGGACCAGCCCGGTCGTCACGAGCACCTCGTCATGCCCGGCGGTACCGGACACGGCCGTCGCGACCAGCAGGATCACCTGGCCGGTGAGGAGCACCGGGATCCGGCCGAACCGGTCGGTGAGCCAGCCCACGACCGGGGACAGGCCGTACATGCCCGCGATGTGCAGGGAGATGGTCAATCCGATGACGGTCAGCGCGGCACCGTGGTGGGACATGTGCACCGGCGTCATCGTCATGATCGCGACCATCACCGTGTGGCTGGCGACGATGCCGACGATCGCGAGGAGGGCGCCGGGGCTGCGCCCGACCATGCGCAGGGCGCCGGTCACGGACAGCCGCACTCCGGCGGGTGCTCCGCTGCGGGCCAGCTCGGCGGTGGCGGTGCGCAGCGGGTCGGGGCGCAGCAGGGCGAAGATAAGGATCGCCCCGAGGACGAACCCGGCCGTGGTGAACACCACCGGGCCGAGCAGCTCGGGCAGCCCGAGGCCGGCGGCGAACCGCCCGCTGGGGCCGATGAGGTTGGGGCCCGCCACGGAGCCCACGGCGGTCGCCCACACCACGACGGACAGGTCGCGGCCGCGCGTGGCCTCTGACGCCAGGTCCGCGGCCGCGTGCCTGGACTGGAGGTTGGTCGCGGTCCCGGCTCCGACGAACACCATCCCGACCAGGAACAGGGCGAACGTCTCCAGGACGGTGGCGGCGATGACGGTGGTGCCGCCGACCGCGCCGAGGACCCAGCCCAGGGCGAGGCCCGGGCGGCGGCCGTGGCGGGCGGCCAGGGACGCCAAGGGCAGGGCGAACACGGCGGCGCCCAGGGTGATCATGGTCGTGGCCATCCCGGACCAGGTGTCCGAGCCGCTCAGGTCGAGCGCGATGAGCGCGCCGACGGCGAGCATCGCGCCCATGCCGACGCCGCCGACCACCTGCGCGAGCATGAGGACGAGGACCGTGCGGCGCTGGATACGGGCCCGGGTCTCCTCCGAGAGCGCCTCTCCGACATGGGTGGTTTCTGTCGACACGAGGCCTTCTCTCCGATTCGTCCTACATACGGATGAATCGTAACCGCCCATTCACCACAGCACGCGAAGCGGGTGGCACGCCCCGCCCGCCCGTCCCCCGGCGGCCAACGGGGACGCGCCGCCCCCGCGGTCCGGGGCAGGACCGGTCGCGCGACGTGGAGCGGAGCTCGTCAGGGCACCCGGCGCTCGGCGCGGCAGGCGCACGACGCCCGGCGCGGACGCCGGCAACGCCTCATGGACGGTGACGGTCCCGGAGGGCGCCGGAACCGGGCCCGGGAACTCCGCCCGGCTCCACGTTTGAGACGCACCCGGCCGGGCGCGAGGGGCACCGCGCTAACCGCGGCCGTAGCGCCAGCGCAGGAAGTCGTGCTCGCGTTCGACGTAGCGCATCTCCGCGTAGAGGGTGTGCGGGTCGCGCGCACTGATGACGACGCCGCTCTCGGGGACCACCGGCCAGCACGCGTACGCCCAGAAGCAGCGGGTGTAGCCACCCCAGACGACGACCCACGCTCCCTGCTTCTGCCATTCGATGTGCTCGGCGATCCGGCGCTGTTCCTCGTCTTCTGAGTCGTCCATGCCGACTGTTGGCATACCCGGAAGCGGGGGGACCGATCAGGCCGGAATCGGCCAGTTTGCAGGAGTCGTCGGCGCGTACCGGAAGACCGCGGACACACGGGACGCCCGTGCCGACGCCGTGAGCGCCGGCACGGGCGTCCGCCGCGTGCGGGTCGGGGCCGGTCAGCGCCCGGGGACGAGCGTGGCGTCGCCGGGGACCGGCTCCGCCGGGTCGTTGCCCAGGGCGACGATCCTGTTGTCGCGGTCCACGTGCACGATGTGCTGGACGTGCTCGGCGCGCTCGGCCTCGTCGACCTGGGCGTAGCCGATGATGATCACGAGGTCGCCGGGGCTGACCAGGCGTGCGGCGGCGCCGTTGATGCCGATGACGCCGCTGCCGCGTTCTCCGACGAGGGCGTAGGTGACCAGCCGGGCGCCGTTGTCGATGTCGACGATGTGGACCTGCTCGCCGTCGACGATGTCGGCGGCGTCCATCAGGTCGGCGTCGATCGTGACGGACCCGACGTAGTGCAGGTCGGCCTGGGTGACCGTGGCGCGGTGGATCTTGCCGTTGATGAGGGTGCGCAGCACTGTTCGAGCCTCGTTTCAGGTGTCTTGCGAACTACAGGCCCCTGTGTCGGGGTCCCGTGCGTCTTCCATGATGGCCCCGGCCGGTGCCGACTCAGACCACCGGGGCCCCACAATGCGACGAACGCCCCCGACCGGCCCGGTGTTCCCCCGCGGCGGCGGCACCCGGCCTTCCGCCGCGGGGAACGCCGCTAGTTGAACGAGGAGTAGGCGACCACACCGCGGCGCACCAGGTCGGCGGCCTTGCGCGCGGTGGAGCGCACCTCCGGGTCCCCGGTCGCCCCGGCGACCTGGCTGAGCATGTCCACCAGCATCTTGGCGGTGCGTACGAAGTCGCCCGCGGGCATGTCCGCCTGGCGCAGGATGTCGTCCAGCCGGTCACCGCGCGCCCACCGGTGCGCCGTCCACACGAATCCCAGGTCCGGCTGGCGCAGGAACGTCACCCGGTGCCGGGACTCGACCTCGTTGAGCTCGCCCCACAGCCGCAGCATCTCGGCGAGGGTCTCCTCGATCGTCCCGGAGGGGACGCGCGGGTAGGCGTCGTCGTTGCGGCGCGCCTCGTAGACCAGGGAGGCCACGACCGCGGACAGCTCGACCGGGTTGAGGCCCTTCCAGACCCCCCGGCGCAGGCACTCGGCGACCAGCAGGTCCAGCTCCGAGTAGATCTTGGCCAGACGGCCCCCGTCGTCGGAGACGCTGTCCCCGGACAGGTACTCCAGGTCCTCCAGGACTCCGCACACCCGGTCGAAGGTGCGGGAGATGACGTGCGAGCGGCCCTCGACCCGGCGGCGCAGCGACTCGGTCTCACGGCTCAGCCGGAAGTAACGCTCCGCCCAGCGGGCGTGGTCCTCCCGGTCCGCGCACCCGTGGCAGGGGTGCTCGCGCAGTTCCGTGCGCAGCCGCAGCACCTCGGCGTCCTCGCCGGCGTCGCGTCCGCCCCGCTCGTAGACCGGGTCCGTGCCGCGCTCCTTGAGCTTGTTGCGCAGCGTGGAGGCCAGGTCCTGGCGGGACCTGGGCGACTTGGCGGAGAACGACTTGGGGATGCGCAGACGCCCGGACGGGTGCACGGGGACGGTGAAGTCACTGGCGTTGATCCGCTTGACCTGCTTGTCCACGGTGAGCACCAGCGGCGCGGGCAGGTCGTGGCGCAGCCCCGGGTCCAGCACGACCGCGTGCCCCGAGAAGCGGCCCGACGGGATCCGGATGATGTCGCCCGGGCGCAGCTTCTCCAGGCTCTCCAGGCTCTCCAGGGCGTCGTCCCGGCGCTGGGCCGAACGGTTCCTGGAGAGCATGGACTCCCGGTCGCTCAGGGCGCGGCGCAACGAGGCGTACTCCATGAAGTCGCCCAGGTGGCACTCCGCGGCCTTGGCGTAGCCGTCGAGCGCCTCCTCGTGCTTGCGCAGCTGTTTGACCAGTCCGACCACCGCGCGGTCGGCCTGGAACTGGGCGAAGGACTCCTCCAGCATGGTGCGGCTGCGCCGGCGGCCGACCTGGCCGACCAGGTTGACCGCCATGTTGTAGGACGGCTGGAAGCTGGAGTTGAGCGGGTAGGTGCGGGTGCCCGCGAGGCTGGCGACGGCCTCGGGGTCGGTCCCGGCCTGCCACACGACGACGGCATGGCCCTCGACGTCGATGCCCCGGCGTCCGGCGCGACCGGTGAGCTGTGTGTACTCGCCCGGGGTGAGCTGGACGTGCGCTTCGCCGTTCCACTTGTCGAGCTTCTCGATGACCACGGTCCGCGCCGGCATGTTGATGCCCAGGGCGAGGGTCTCGGTGGCGAAGACGGCGCGGATGAGCCCCCGGGAGAACAGGTGCTCGACGATCTCCTTGAACGTCGGGAGCATCCCCGCGTGGTGGGAGGAGATGCCCGCCTCCAGGGCGCGCAGCCACTGGTCGAAGCCGAGCACGGCCAGGTCGGCCGGGGGGATGTCGGCGCACCGGGTCTCCGCGTACTCGCGGATCTCGGCGGCCTCCTCCGGGCTGGTGAGCACCAGCCCCGACGCCACGCACTGGCGGACGGCGTCGTCGCAGCCGGCCCGGCTGAAGATGAAGGTGATGGCGGGCAGCAGGCCGTCGTCGTCGAGTTCCTCGATGATGGAGGGCCTGGTCGGGGGCGTGAACCGCGACCGCGGGCGGACGTTGCCGCGGGCCCGCGACTGCGGGTGGCGGCGCCGGTTGGCCAGCTGCGTGACCCGGGAGTCCTCCTCGGCGAACCGGATCAGGGTCGGGTTGATCCGCAGCTTCTGGCCGCCGACCTCGATCTCCCGGTGCTGCTGGGGGCGGCGGCGCTCGCGTTTGCGCTTGCTCTTCCTGCGGCCCTCGTCGGAGTCGGACTCCTCCTCCTGGCCGGTGTCCTCCTCCATGTCCACGAACAGGTCGTGGACGCGGTTGCCGACCATGACGTGCTGCCACAGCGGCACCGGCCGCTTCTCGTCGACGATGACGGTGGTGTCGCCGCGCACCTGCTGCAGCCACTCGCCGAACTCCTCGGCGTTGCTGACGGTGGCGGAGAGGGCGACCATGCGCACCGACTCGGGCAGGTGGATGATCACCTCCTCCCACACGGCGCCGCGGAAGCGGTCGGCGAGGTAGTGGACCTCGTCCATCACCACGTAGGCGAGCCCGCCGAGGGTGGAGGAACCCTCGTAGAGCATGTTGCGCAGTACCTCGGTGGTCATGACGACCACGGGCGCCTCACCGTTGACGCTGTTGTCTCCGGTCAGCAGGCCGACCTGGTCGGCGCCGTAGCGTTTGACCAGGTCGTTGTACTTCTGGTTGGACAGCGCCTTGATGGGCGTGGTGTAGAAGCACTTGGTGCCCTCGCTGAGGGCCAGGTGCACGGCGAACTCGCCGACCACGGTCTTGCCGGACCCGGTCGGCGCGGCCACCAGGACCCCGTGGCCGTTCTCCAGGACCCGGCAGGCCTTGACCTGGAACGGGTCGAACTCGAACCCGTAGAGGCCCTGGAAGGTCTCGATGGCGGGGCTGGAGGCGGCCTGGCGCCGCCGGAAGGCGGCGTACCGCTCGGAGTGACTACTCATATGGCCTCCAGCCTATGAGGTCAGCTCCAACATCTCGACCGATTTCGGTACGACCTCGCAGACCAGTGGCGGATCACCGACCCGCTCGCCGTCGGCGTAGGCAGCGCCGGACTCGGCGCGGATGGTGACGGAGCGGCCTCGTTCGACCACCACCTCGTCGAGCCCGGTGTGGCTGCCGTTGAAGACGCGGGGGAACACCCGGAGGAAGCGGCCGAGCGGCCCCTCCCGGACGAAGACCACGTCGAGGAGGCCGTCGTCGGGTTCGGCGTCGGGGCACACGCGCATGCCGCCGCCGTAGGCGCTGGTGTTGCCGACCGCGACGAGCATGCCGGGTTCGGCGATGAGCCGTCCGTCCACCTCGATCTCGAAGTCGACGGGTTTGAAGGAGCGCAGCTCGGCCAGGAGGCCGACCACGTACCCGGCGCGGCCGACGCTGTACCGGAAGTTGTTGACCCGCTCGTTGACACGGGCGTCGAACCCGCAGGCCAGAACGCTGAGGTAGTAGCGCTGGGTCCCGTCGGCCAGGGTCAGGCGCACGGCGTCGACGGGGCGGGTGCGCCCGCGCAGGATCGCGGCGGCCACGTCACGGGTGGACCCGCGCGGGCTGCCGAAGGCGCGGGAGATGTCGTTGCCGGTCCCGGTGGGGACCACGGCCAGGGGGACTCCGGTCCCCACGACCCCTTGGAGGGCCTGGTGGACCAGTCCGTCACCGCCGACGGCGACGAGGGCGTCTGGGCGGTCGGAGGCGGCCAGCCGGGCCATCCTGCGGCTGTCGGAGGCCGAGCTGCCGGTGTAGACGTGCACCCGGGCTCCGGCCTCCCGGAGCGCCTGCTTGAGCCGCACCCCGGTGACCGCGGCGCGGCGCCGGCCGGAGTTGGGATTGACGAGAAGAGCGATGTGTGGGGGCATACCAGTCCTTGCTACCCCGGAAGGGACAGGGAGGGAGTTCGGAGCTGTGGAGGTCGCCCGCGCACCCTCGCGCCCGGGTGCGCGCGGGGGTGGGTTCAGGAGACCTCGGAGGCCTGGGTCCGCTTTTCCCGCTGTTCGGCTTCCTCGCGCTGGCGGCGATGGTACTCCTCCATCGCCTTCGGGGTGTTCAGCGGGGAGGGCACCCACGCGACCTCGACGTCGACCTCGCCGTTCTGGATGCGGCGCTCCTCCTCGGTGAGGTACTCCTCCGGGATGTCGAACTCGCCGTCACGGGCGCCCAGGACGAAGGCGTCCCACTCGGCGGGCGTGAAGTACAGCGTGCCCTTCTCGGGGGACTTGCCGTCGCGTACGGCGCGGAAGCCGTCGTCGAAGGTCGCGACCTCCACGACCGCCTCGGACTCCTCCTTGGAGAGTGAGGAGCGCATCCAGACGGCGTCGGTGGTGTCGTGCCACTTCTCGTTGCCCATGGCCTCGGGAGGGAGCTCCCGTCGGGCCTCGGTCCGCTCACTCATCGAACTTCCCTTCTCCACGGCCTGGGTCGGCCCGTGGTGCACCGGGTCGACGGGGGCGGAAGCCCGCCCCACCGCCCGACCCTAACGCGTGACGGGGCCGCTCAGGAGCGTTTTCCGGATTCTTCCCCGACATCGGGCCCGTCCAGGGAGGACGGGGTCTCGTCGAGTTCGGAGATCTCGTCGTCGTCCAGGTCGGCGTAGGGGTCCTGGCGCTTCTTGCGCCTGTCGTTGAGGAAGGCGAAGAGCTCGGCGATCTCGAACAGCAGGACGAGGGGCACGGCGAGCGCGAGCATGGAGATCGGTTCGGCCGGGGTGATGACCGCCGCGATCAGGAACGCGCTGAAGATGATGACGCGGCGCCACTTGGCGATGGCGGCGTGCGGGAGGACCCCGGAGATGTTGAGCAGGATCACCAGCAGGGGCAGTACGAAGCCGACACCGAACATGCCCATCATGATGAGCATGTAGTTCAGGTACTCGCCGATGGTCAGGAAGGGGTCCGCGTCGTCGGGGAGGAACCCGAACAGCATGGTCAGCGCCATGGAGGTGATGGCGTAGGCCAGGGCGGCGCCCGCGGCGAAGAGGAGGGCGGCCAGCGGCGCGAAGATGTACGCGTACTTCTTCTCGCGTCCGTGCAGGGCGGGGGCGACGAACGCCCACAGCTGGTACAGCCAGAACGGCGCGGAGACGAGCGCCCCGACGAACAGCCAGACCTTGAAGGCCACGAAGAAGGCGTCGAAGGGGCCGGTGACGATGAGGGAGCAGTCGTCGGGCCCGTTCACCTGGGACACCGGCAGGGAGCAGTAGGGCTCCACCAGGAACGCCCACACGTAGTCGTAGAGGAGGTAGCCCACGACCGCGCCCGCGGCCAGCGCGATGGCCGCCTTGGTCAGTCGGCTGCGCAGCTCGCGTAGGTGCTCCATGAGCGGCATCCGGGCCTCCGGATTGACCGCCCGGCCTCGTGCGCTCATCGTGTGGTCACTCTCTTCTCCTCCGGGTCCGCGCCGTCGGCGCGGATTCCCCTGACAACCGTGCGGCGCGGCACCGCTGGTGGGCGCCGCGCCCGTGTGGCGCCCGCGTCCGGGCCTGTGGGGTGCCCGGCCACGGGAGCGGTCCGCCTCTCGGCGCCGGACGTCCCGCGGCTCCGTCGTGGGACGGGCCGCTGACACCGAGCCGCGGCGTCACGCGGTGCTGTGCACCGCGGAGCCCGCCGCTCCGGTGTGGTGTCTGGATCAGTTGCCGTACGTGCGGTGGGTGGTCTCACCGGACTCGTCGACGATGCGCTGGCCGGGGGGCAGCTGCGGGTAGTTCTGCTGCTGGGGGTGCTGCGGCTGCTGCTGCCCGGCAGGGGGGTTCTGCTGCTGGGAGGCCTGCTGGGTCTGCGCCCCGTTGGCCTCGGAGTTCTCGTCCTCGTCGATCAGGCCCTTGCTCTCGGCCTTGAGGATGCGGGCGCTGCGCCCCAGGGATCTGGCCAGGTCCGGAAGCTTCTTGGCTCCGAACAGCAACAGGGCCAGGATCGCCAGAATGGCGAGGGTAGGTCCGTTGAACGGTCCCATGGTTCTACCTCTCTGTGGGGCGCGAACAAGCGCCTTCGATGGTACGCGTATCCGAATGCGGGTCCATCATGCCCCCGCACGGCTTCGACCGACGCGCTCACGCAGGTCAGCACTGCTCGCCCGGTACTCGCCCGACGCCCGTGTCACCTGCTCGGACAGCACACCCGCCGCGCGGCGCACCCGTAGTGCGAGGGCCGCGACGACGGCGAGTCCGGCTGCGAACACACCGAACAGGACGGCGAGGACGATCACGCGTTCACCTTATCCCTTGCTGAGTGACAGCCACCCCTGACCCCGGTGAACAGCTCGGCCTCACTCGGGCGACGAAGTGGTATCGACCAATTTCCCACAGGTTCGTTCCGTGCGGTAGTACTCCAGCGCCCGCATTGCCTCGGCGCGCGCCTCCTCCGCGAGCGCTTCGGGCGCCACCACGCGCCCCTGCGGCCCCAGCATCAGCGCGAGGCGCACCACCCAGGCGGGAGCAGGGGTGCGCAGGGTGGCGCGGACCCCGCCCCCGGGGAGCTCGGTCACCGACTCGCACACGTAGTCCTCGGTCACCCAGCCGGCCGTGGGCTCCAGGTCGAGCGTGACCTGGGCGTCGCGGTCGGAGCGTTGGAGCACCCCCGCGGACAGGTCGCGGCGGCCCACCCCCTCGGGCACCTGTGCGGCGTAGGGCAGGACGGTCAGTTCCAGGACCCTGTCCAGGCGGAACAGTCGCACGTCCTCGCGCAGGTGGCAGTACCCCTCCAGGAAGTGGTAGCCGTCCTGCACGACCAGGCCCATGGGGTCCACGTCGCGTTCGGTGACCTGGTCCAGGTACCCCGACAGGTAGCGCAGGTGCAGGCGCTGGCCGGACTCCAGCGCGTCGGCGCAGCGGCGCTGGGTCCGGGCGACCTGCTCGTCCCCCTCCACGCGCACCTGGACGGAGTCGGCCAGTGATCCCAGGGCCACCCCGGCCGCGGTGCGCAGCTTCTCCCCCACCCGCTTGAGCGCGCCGACCTCCAGCCCCTCTGTCTCGGGGAGCGTCTCCAGCAGGGACAGCCCCACGACCAGGCTCGCCGCCTCGTCGGCGGTCAGCCGGAGCGGCTGGGCGAGCGTGTCGGCGTTGGCGATGATGATCTCGCCGGTCTCCCTCGCCGCGTCGAGGTCGACGTCGATGAGGTCGCCGGGGGTGTAGCCGGGCAGCCCGCACATCCACAGCAGGCTGAGGTCGGCCACGACCTGCTTCTCGCTGAGCCCGAAGTGCCCGGCGACCTCCGGCACGCGCACGTCGCGGCCCAGGGCATAGGGCACCAGCATGAGCAGCCGGCGCAGCTGGTCGGCGGAGCGGGGCCCGCGAGCGGGGGCGTCGGTCTCCTCGGCGCCGCGCCCGACGGGCTCCGCCGTCCCCGACGCTGCGGTCTCGGCCGTGGCCGCCAGGTGGGCGGCCATCGCCTCACGGGCCCCTGCGGGCTCGACGACCTCCGCAGTCGATCCGAACGAGGCGACGCGCCGGACGAGGGCCGGGGTGTCGGAGTAGGGGTAGCTGAGGGTGTCCCAGCCGTTCCCCGAACCGTCCCGCTCACCGGGGACCACGCGCAGGGCGCGGCGGCGCAGGGCGTGCGCCGAGTCGGCGCGCACCCGCAGGATGGCGGTGCGCTCGGGCTCGGCCGTCTGCCCCGCGACCACCGAGCGCAGGTCGACGCCCTCGGGGATGACCACGTCGGGGCCTCCCCGCAGGACGGTCACCTCGCCGCGGACACGGCCCAGGCGGAACACCCGGCGGGCGTCGCGCAACCGGTCGTGGCCGACCACGTACCAGTGGCCGCGCAGGTTGACGATGCCCCAGGGTTCGATCTCGCGGGTCTCGGCCTCGGCCTGACCCGGCTTGCGGTAGTCGAAGGAGATGGGGCGCCGGTCCCGCACCGCCTGCCAGACGGGGCCGAAGGAGGGCTCGTCGGTGCGCATCGCCGGGGTGAGCCCCGGTGCCGCCTCGCTGTCCACGGGGACCCCGGCGGAACGGAGCTTGAACAGGGCGTTGGCCGCCGCCTCGCCCAGGGAGGCATGCCTCCAGGCGCGGGCGGCCAGCCCCAGGACGAGGGCCTCGTCGGGGAGGAGTTCGATCTCCGGCAGCTCGTAGTCGGAGCGGGAGATGCGGTAGCCCTCCTCGCCGCTGATCGCGTCACCGGTACCCACCTGGATGGGGATGCCGCTGTCGCGCAGCTCGCGCTTGTCGCGCTCGAACATGCGCTTGAACGCCGACTCGGTGTCCGCCTCGGCGTAACCGTGCACCGTCTGCCTGATCTCCTGGGCGGTCAGGTGGCGGCGCGTGGACAACAGACAGATGACCAGGTTCAGCTGTCGTTCCGTCTTCCTGCGAGACATCGTCCGCACCCTTCTCGCCCGCGCATGGTGGATTGACCGGCAGGGGCGCGCGTTGGCGCGTCGTCCCTCTCCGGTTCAGCAACGACGGTACCGTGCCTGGCATGATCCGGTGGCGCCGTGGTGAAGTCCGTCAGCTCCTCCCCTCCTGGCCGGGCGTCGCCCTGTCCCTGGTGGCGGTGGACACCGCCCCCGGTGAGGGCGTCGACCCGGGCGGGACCGGGGGCGCCGGAGCGGACCGGGGCCACGCGCCCGCGGGCGGGGAGGGCGCCGCGACGACGTGCCGCGCGCTCGCCTACACCGACCTGGTCGGGACGCCCCGGGTCGGGGACACCGTGCTGCTCAACACCGGCGCCCTGGACATGGGGCTCGGGACGGGAGGGTACGCGCTGGTCGTGGCGGTCCCGGACCGGCTGCCCGCCGACCGGGAGAGGCCCGGACACCTGGTCAAGGCCCGCTACACACCGCTGCAGGCCACCGTGCTGGGCGCCGACGAGCAGGGGTCCCCCCACCACGGGGTCCTGCGGTCGGCCGACGGCGTGGACGGCATGCCCGTGGTGGTGGCCGACCTGCACTCGGCACTGCCCGCGGTCGTGGCGGGGGTGCGCGCGGAGCGCCCGGACGCGCGGATCGTCAACGTCATGCTGGACGGCGGGGCCCTGCCCGCCGCGTTCTCCCAGCTGGTGGGCGTCCTCCGCGAGGAGGGCCTGATCGCGGGGTGCGTGACCACCGGGCAGGCCTTCGGAGGCGACCTGGAGGCGGTCACCCCGCACTCGGGGCTGCTGGCCGCCCGGCACGTGATGGGGGCGGACGTCGCGGTGGTGTGCCAGGGGCCGGGCAACCTGGGCACCGGCACTCCCTGGGGATTCTCGGGGGTCTCCGGCGGTGAGGCGGTCAACGCGGCGGCCGTGCTGGGCGGCCGCCCGGTGGCCTCGCTGCGCGTCAGCGAGGCCGACCCGCGCGAGCGGCACCGGGGGGTGTCGCACCACAGCCTGACCGCGTACGGGCGGGTGGCGCTGGCCCGCGCGGACGTGGTGGTGCCGGTGCTGCCGGGGGCCTTCGGTGAGCGCGTGCGCGCCCAGGCGCGGACGCTGGGTCCACGGCACACCCTGGTCGAGGTCGGCGTCGGCGGCCTGGAGGAGGCGATCCTGGCCCTGCCGGTGAAGGTCTCGACGATGGGCCGCGGGCTGGACGAGGACCGCGCGGCGTTCCTGAGCGCCGCGGCGGCGGGCCGCCACGCGGCGGCTCTGTTGTAGGCGCCCCGCCCGCCCCCGTGCGGGGGCCGGGCGCCCTCGGACGCGTGTCCGGGGTCCCGGGTCGCAGGGCCCTCCCGCGGTCCGGCCAGGACCCGTACAGGGGCTCCCGCTCCCGGCGGTCCGGCCCCGCGCCGACCCGCGGCCGTCCACAGCGCCTTCCGCCGGGGCTGTCCACAGCCCCTTCCGCCGCGCCCGTCCACGGGGTTTGCTTGATACGGGGGGTCCCGCGGACCCGCCGGCTCAGTGCTGCCCCGGCCCCCTGACGGGGCCCGTCCTCCGCGGAGGGCGGGGCCTCAGGCGTTCTGGAGCGCGTCCGGGCTCGGCGACTGGCCGGGCACCGGGGCCCTCCGGGTGGAGGCGAGCATGTGCTCGGAGGGCGCGTCGAAGTAGGCTCCCGGGCGGAACATCGCCAGCGAGGTCGGCTCCGCCCGCACACCCTCGTCGACCCGCAGCGACTCGGGCACGAACACCGTGCCGTCCCCGCAGGTGATCCCCCACCTGCGCCCCTCCCCCGCCGCGACGACCCGGCCGGGTTCACCGCCCCGCGCCCGCTCGTCCAGCGCTCCCCCGCACAGGGTGATCCTGGCCCCGCCGAACATCGCGAACGCCCCCGGGTAGGGGTCGGCGAGCGCGCGCACCATGCGGTCCACGTCGCTCCCGGCGGCGGTGAAGTCGAGGTGTCCGTCGCTCGGCCGCCGGTGGGGCCACACCGACGCGTGGCCGGCCTGGGGGCGCCGCGGGGCGGTGCCCTCCAGCAGGTCGTCCAGGTGCCGCACCAGCAGCTCCGACTGGAGGTGGCCGATGCGTTCGTAGAGGCCGGTGGCGGTGACGTCGTCGGGGAGGTCGAACCAGTGCTGGTCGACGATGTCGCCGGTGACGGGCTCGCGGTCGAGGTGGAAGAGCGTGACGGCGCTGGAGCGCATGTTGCGCAGGATGGTCCACGGGATGGGCGCGCGTCCGCGCCCGACCGGGAGCGGCGACGGGTGGAGGCCGACCGCGCCCAGCGGCAGGGAGGTCAGGACCTGTTCGTGGACCAGTTGCGACCACCCGGCCACGACCATCAGGTCGACCTGGTGCGCGCTGAGGGCCTCCCGCACCTCGTCGGAGTTGACGTCCGCGGCCCGCACGTGCGGCAGGTCGTGGCGGCGGGTGACGGCCTCGTAGTCGAGGTAGCCGGAGCGGTGGGCCAGTTCGGCCGGGTAGGACACCACCAGGCTCGGTGGGCGCCCCTGGGCGCAGAGTTCCTCCAGGGCCGGAACCCCGAGACGCAGTCCTGACACGTAGCAGTAGCGCCGCCTGTCTGACATTGCTCCCCCTTGCCCGTCCACGGTTGCTCCGACTCTACGCACCGGTCCCGGGCCGAGCCGGGACCGTGTCCACCAGGCGTGTCCTGTCCGGGCGTCCACGGCCCGTCCGTGGCCGCGCCCGGTACCGCGCACCGTGGTGTGTCCGGGCCCCCGCGCTCCCGTGCGGCGGGAACGGCCGCGTCCCGGGTGCGACCGTCCGGTCCCGGACACGCGACCGCCCCCGCGGTGTGGCCCGCGGGGGCGGTCGTACGCGTACGCGCGAAGGGGTTACTCGCCGCCCTCGGCGGGGTCGGCCTCCTCCTCGGCGCCCTCCTCGGCGCCCTGTCCGCCTTCCGCGCCCTCTTCGGCGGGGGGCGGGTTCTTGTAGGCCCCGAGCACGTCGACGACGAAGACGAGGGGGCCGGCGGGAGCGCCCATGGTCTCCTCCTCGGTCTCCCCGTAGGCGAGGTCGGCGGGCACGGACAGCAGCAGCCGGCTGCCGACCGGCTGGCCGACGATGCCCTCGTCCCAGCCCGCGATGACGGCTCCCGCGCCGATGGTGGTGTCGAACGGGTCGCCGCCGCGGCTCCACGTGGAGTCGAAGGACGGGTGCTCGCCGTTCTCGTCGGGCTCCCAGCGCACGCCGGTGTACTGGACGACGACCTGTTCGCCCTCCTCCACCTCGTCGCCGGTGCCCTCGATGAGCGGAACGACCTCCAGGTCCTCGGGGGCGTCGCCCTCCGGGACCTCGATGGTCGGCTCGCTGTGGCCCTCCTGGGTCACCACGGGCAGTCCGTCGCCGCCGTCGGTGGTCTGCTCCCCGGGCACGACCGAGCCCTTGTTGAAGCTGTTGACCAGGTCGATGACCAGGACGCTGGCACCGGCCGGGGCGGTCTGCCCGGAGGCCTCGGCCTGGGCCTGCTCGTCCTCGGTGAGGGGCGGCATCACGTAGACGGCCCGGCTGCCGACGGGCTGGTTGACCAGCACCTCGCTGATCTGCTCCGGCATCTGCTCCATACGGATCAGGTCCGGGGCGCCGGTCTCGTAGCTGGACATGCCCTCGGCCAGCTCGCCTTCGCCGGGGCCGGTCCACTGGTACTGGACGACGTTGGCGACGACCAGGTCGTCCGCGCGTACCAGCTCGTCCTCACCCGACCCCTCGCTGACGATGCCCGAGATCTCCTCGTCCGGCGGGTCGGAGTCGGGGAAGGTGACCTCCGGTTCCTCACCGACCTCGCCGGTGACGGTGGGCAGCCGCGGGTCGAGCTGATCCCCGTTCATGCGCAGGAAGGCTGGAGTTCGCCATTCCTCTGGGATGCTTCCGCAGCTTGAGACCGCCAGGGTGATGGCGGCCAGCGGCACCGCGAGGGCGGCGGCACGTCGGTGCATGAGTCACAACCTCTGATTTCCGGCTTAGGACAGGGTCACACTACCGAAAAGTAGGGCCGTAACCACCCCCGGGAACGACCCGAACACCAGAACCCCGCCACAGCGGGCTCTCGTCCGCCGGGCGGGGCCCGGATTCACCTGCTTCGAGCATCACATGCCGGCGATGAGCTTCTCCACGCGCTCGTCGACCGACTTGAAGGGGTCCTTGCAGAGCACGGTCCTCTGCGCCTGGTCGTTGAGCTTGAGGTGCACCCAGTCGACCGTGAAGTCGCGGCGCTGCTCCTGGGCGCGGCGGATGAACTCCCCGCGCAGCCGGGCCCGCGTGGTCTGCGGGGGCACCGACTTGGCCTCGAAGATCTTCAGGTCGCCGACCACGCGCTCCATCTGGCCGCGCTTCTGCATCAGGTAGAACAGTCCGCGGTCGCGGTGGATGTCGTGGTAGGTCAGGTCCAGCTGGGCCACGCGGGGCGACGACAGGGACAGGTCGTGCTTGTCCCGGTAGCGTTCGAGGAGCTGGTACTTGGCGACCCAGTCGATCTCCCGGGCGACGGTGTCCAGGTTCTGGGTCTCGACCGCCTCCAGGGTGCGCTGCCACAGGTCGAGGATGCGCTTGCCGGTGGCGTCGGTGCCGTGCCGGTCGACGTAGTTCTGCACCTTCTCCAGGTACTCGCGCTGGATCTCCAGTGCGCTGGCCTCGCGTCCGTTGGCCAGGCGCACCTTGCGCCGGCCGGTCATGTCGTGGCTGACCTCGCGGATCGCCCGGATGGGGTTCTCCAGCGTGTAGTCGCGCATGACGACGCCGGCCTCGATCATCCGCAGGACCAGGTCGGTGGAGCCCAGCTTGAGGAGGGTGGTGGTCTCGCTCATGTTCGAGTCGCCGACGATGACGTGCAGGCGCCGGAAGCGCTCGGCGTCGGCGTGCGGCTCGTCGCGGGTGTTGATGATGGGGCGGGAGCGCGTGGTGGCGGAGGAGACGCCCTCCCAGATGTGCTCGGCGCGCTGGCTGACACAGAACAGGGCGCCCCGGGGGGTCTGGAGGACCTTTCCGGCGCCGCAGATGATCTGGCGGGTGACCAGGAAGGGGATGAGCACGTCGGCCAGTCGGCCGAACTCTCCGTGCCTGCCGACGAGGTAGTTCTCGTGGCACCCGTAGGAGTTACCGGCCGAGTCGGTGTTGTTCTTGAACAGGTAGATGTCCCCGGCGATGCCCTCCTCGTGCAGGCGCTGCTCGGCGTCGACCTGCAGCCCCTCCAGGATGCGCTCGCCGGCCTTGTCGTGGGCCACCAGGTCCACGAGGCTGTCGCACTCGGGGGTGGCGTACTCGGGGTGGCTGCCGACGTCCAGGTACAGACGGGCACCGTTGCGCAGGAACACGTTGCTGCTGCGCCCCCACGAGACCACCCTGCGGAAGAGGTACCGGGCAACCTCGTCGGGTGACAGCCTGCGCTGTCCCCTGAAGGTGCACGTGACCCCGTACTCGTTCTCCAGCCCGAAGATCCGTCGTTCCACGCGGCCTCACCAACTTCCCGTCACCGGGGCGTGGACGACGGGCCCTCGTCGTCCACACCCGCCCGGCCGGTGCGGCGCCTCGGGCGCGCCGCACCGTCATCGTCCTTCAGGTCACTCGTCGGCCTCGTCCTCGGTGGTGTCGCCGCCTCCGGAGGCGGCGGTGCCCCCGGACTTGCCCTCTTCGATGAGGGTGGTCAGGCGGCGGCCGTGGATGCGGCGGAACTTGCGGTGCTGCCTGGAACGCTCCAGGATGGCGACCTCCAGGTTGGAGGCCTCCAGTTCGCGTTCCTCGCCGTTCTCGCGGGCGAGGGCGCGGGTGGCCGCGTTGAGGGCGGCGCTGAGCGGGGCGTCGGCGGCGAAGCGGTCCTTGAGCTGGGTGGAGACGTGCTCGGAGGATCCGCCCACGGCCACGAACCCCTGTTCGTCGACGATGGAGCCGTCGAAGGTGATCCGGTAGATCTCGTCGTCGGCGGCGGTGTCCCCGACCTCGGCGACGACGATCTCCACCTCCCAGGGCTTGAGGCTCTCGCTGAAGACCGTGCCCAGGGTCTGGGCGTAGATGTTGGCGAGCTGGCGCCCGCTGACGTCGCGGCGGTCGTACTGGTACCCGCGCACGTCCGCGAACCGCACACCCATCAGGCGCAGGTTCTCGAACTCCGGGTAGCGGCCGACCGCGGCGAAGCCGATGCGGTCGTAGAGTTCGCTGATCTTGTGCAGGGTGCGGGACATGTTGTCCGCCACCATGAGGATCCCGCCCTCGTACTGCAGGACGACGGCGCTGCGGCCGCGCGCGATGCCCTTGCGCGCGTAGTCCGCCTTGTCCTTCATCTGCTGTTCGGGGGCGACGTAGAACGGCATCGACACCGCGGATCGTTTCCTTACCTAGTCGGGAGATGTCTGGAGTGGGGACGGTGGCCGGCTCAGCCCAGGTCGGCGGTGGGGCCGTCGGGGTGCTCCGCGCGCCCCTCGACCACCTCCGTCGCCAGACGGGCCACGACCTCGGCGGGCAGACGGCGGTGGCCGTCCCCGGTGATGACGTCGACGAGGGGGAAGATCTTGCGGTGCAGGTCGGGTCCGCCCGTGGCGGAGTCGTCGTCGGCGGCGTCGTAGAGGGACTGGAGGGCCACCTTGACGGCGGCGGTCTCGTCCAGGTCGTCGCGGTACAGCTTCTTGATGGAGCCCTTGGCGAAGACCGATCCGGAGCCGATGGAGTGGTAGCGGTGCTCCTCGTAGCGCCCGCCGACGGCGTCGTAGCTGAACACCCGCCCCACCTCGGTGTTCTCGTCGAATCCGACGAGGATCGGGACGACGACGAACCCCTGCATGGCCATGCCGAGGTTGCCGCGGACCATCTGGGCGAGCTTGTTCGCCTTACCCTCGAGGGAGAGCGACCGGCCCTCCATCTTCTCGTAGTGCTCCAGTTCGACCTGGTAGAGGCGGGCGAGTTCGATGCCGATCCCGGCGGAGCCGGCGATGGCCACCGCGGAGTACTCGTCGGTCCGGAAGACCTTCTCCATGTCGCGGTTGGCGATGACGTTGCCCTGGGTGGCGCGGCGGTCGCCCGCCAGGAGGACGCCCCCGGGGAAGGTCAGGGCGACGATGGTCGTCGCGTCGGGAGTGAGGTGTTCCGTCCCGCCTCCCGCCGGGAGCTTGTGCCCGGGCAGCATCTCGGGCCTGACCGAACTGAGAAACTCGGTGAAGGACGAGGTTCCCGCACTCATGAAAGCGGCCGGCAACCGTCCGCCCTCGAACCCTTCGAACACGCGACTCCCTCCACTCGCGCCCCACCCCGGCGTGGGGGCGGGTGGGGCGCCTGTTGTCCTTGTTTTCGGCGGCCGGGTGGTGTTCCGGCCGATGAGACTGACCCTAGTCGTGAGCGGGGCGGGGCCGGAGGCACCTGGGTGCGCTGTCAGCGAACCGCCGCGGGACGGCTACTGGCCGCCCTTCTGGACGAACTGCCTGACGAAGTCCTCGGCGTTGCTCTCCAGCACGTCGTCGATCTCGTCGAGGATGTCGTCGACGTCCTCGTCGAGCTGGTCCTTGCGTTCCTGGACGTCCGCCGCCGCCTCGGTCTCCTCGACCTCCTCGTCGCGGCGAGAGGCGTGCTTCTGACCGCCCGTGTCCTTCGTCGCCATGGCGTCTTCCCTCCCGTTCGGGCTCCCGTTCGGGGCTCTCGCCCTTATCTTGGCCCAACACCGCGCGGCTCAACCCCCTTCCCGGGGCCCGATACCCGCTAGTTACCTCGGATCGTCCGATGTGCGCGCGGGGAGGCCCGTGCGGGCGCCGGTTTCGCTCCGGGCGTGTCTTCGGAACCGGCTCCGGGACGGCCGGCCGCACCCCCTCGCGTCGGCGCGGTCCCGAGAGCCCCGCACATGCGTTCGGAAGAAGAACAGTCGTTCACATTCCAAACAAAGTTACCCGCGAGTCACCGCGCTGACCTTTGTCGTTACACCTGAGTGGCCGCATCGTCACAGATGACACCCGGTTCCAGTGGCCGCATCCGGCCACTCGCTTCCTCTTGCGCCGCACGAGGATCCATGATCCAGAAATGATCACAGTAGGAAACTACAAGGTCAGGCATGTCGTCACAATCCGTCATGCTCCGCAATTCATCGGGTCACCACATGAACCCCTCATCGCTTGAGTGAATTACGAGGTTCCTGGTCTTTCGCTGACCAAGATGTGCACTTAACGTGGATGAACGTTTACCGAGTGTCTTGGCTACAGGTCACTCGGCGAGCAGGCTCGGGGTCCTGCCTCATCTCGGACTCCGGCCACGGGGTCCGACGTCCTCGCCGGCGGGCGTCGGGCCCCGAACCCCCGTCAATTCCCCAAGGAGAGTAGGGATCTATGCGACCCTCCCCCGTGATCTCCGCGTTCGGCACCGGCGTACTCGCGTTCGGCCTGGCGTTCTCCGTGGCGCCCGGCGCGAGCGCCGCGGCCGTCCCGGCCGAGCCCGCGCCCGACGGCGAGGCCACGACGATGCTGGAAGCGCTCGAGAGGGACCTCGGCCTCACCCCGCTCGGGGCCGAAGAGCTTCTCGACGCACAGGAGACCGCCTTCGAGATCGACGCCGAGGCCGTCCAGGCCGCGGGAGACGCCTACGGCGGCTCCCTGTTCGACGCCGAGTCCCGGACGCTCACCATCCTGGTGACCGACACCGGGGCCGTCGACGCGGTCGAGGCCACCGGAGCCGAGACCGCCCTGGTCTCGTACGGCACCGAGGGCCTGGCCGAGGTCGTCGACGACCTCAACGCGGCCGATGCGCCCGAGGGCGTGCTCGGCTGGTACCCGGACGTGGAGAGCGACACCGTCGTCATCCAGGTCGCCGAGGGCGCCAGCGCCGACGGGCTCATCGAGTCCGCCGGCGTGGACGCCTCCGCCGTCGAGGTGCAGGAGACCGGCGAGACGCCTCAGCTGTTCGCCGACATCGTCGGCGGCGAGGCGTACTACATGGGCGGCGGCCGATGCTCGGTCGGGTTCGCCGTCACCGACGCCTCCGGCGCCGACGGATTCGTGACGGCGGGCCACTGCGGCACCGTCGGCACCTCCGCCGAGAGCTCCGACGGCAGCGGCTCCGGCGTGTTCGAGGAGTCCGTCTTCCCCGGCAACGACGGAGCCTTCGTCGCTGCCACGTCCAACTGGAACGCGACCAACCGCGTCGAGGGCAGCTCCTCGAACGTCTCCGGCTCCACCCAGGCGCCGGTCGGTTCGGCCATCTGCCGCTCCGGCTCGACCACCGGCTGGCACTGCGGCACCATCGAGGCCCGCGGCCAGACGGTGAGCTACCCGGAGGGCACGGTCCAGGACCTGACCCGGACCGACGTGTGCGCCGAGCCCGGCGACTCCGGCGGCTCGTTCATCTCCGGTTCGCAGGCCCAGGGCGTCACCTCCGGTGGCTCCGGCAACTGCTCCTCCGGCGGTACGACGTACTACCAGGAGGTCGGACCGCTGCTGAGCTCGTGGGGCCTCAGCCTGGTGACCGGCTGACAGTCGGCCACCCGCTGAGCCGTCCGGCTCACCGCACGGCGTCCCCGTCCGCATCCGCGGGCGGGGACGCCTGTCGTCCGGGGCGTCCACAGGAGGGAAGGACCTCTGGCGCCGACGCGGGTTCCGGGTTCTCCTGGAAGTCCCCCCTCCTCCAGGAGAACGGACGACCATGCTCCCCTCCCCCTCTCCCTCCCCCGACCGCGTGCCGCGGGCCCTCCGCACCCCCGTCGTGGGCGCGTTCCTGGCACTCGCCCTGATCGCCGTCCTCACCGCCGGATTGGCACCGGCGCCCGGGTGGGCCGCCGCCTCCGCGCTCCCCGCCGCCTCGCCCGTCCCCGACTCGTCGGCCCCCGGTCTCCCCGCCTCCGACCCGCCTGGCCCCGGTTCCACCGGACAGGCCGAGGCACTCGCCGCGGAGCTGGGGCTGGACCCGTCCGAGGCCCGGGACCTCCTGAGAGCCCAGGAGGACGCCGCCCGTGTCGACGCGGCGGCCTCCGAGGCCGCCGGCTCCGCCTACGCGGGCTCCGTGTTCGACCGGAGCACGCTCCGGCTGACCGTCCTGGTCGCCACCCCCTCCGCGGCCGACGCCGTCCGCAGGACCGGGGCCGGGGCCGCGGTCGTCCCGCGCTCCGCCGCAGAGCTGGCCGACGTCGTCGCCGCCCTCGACGGCGCCGCGCCCCGCACGGGGGTGGTCGGCTGGTACCCGGACCCGTCGGACGGAACCGTCGTCGTCGAGACCGTGGACGGGGCGTCGTCCGAGGCCGCCTCCCTGGTCGGGGACGCCGGCGTGGATCCCGCCTCGGTGCGGGTGCGGGAGGGCGCCGCGCCTGCCGTCCCCTACGCCCAGGTCATCGGCGGACACCGGTACCGGACCGGCGGGGGCGTGTGCACCATCGGCTTCGCCGCCTCGGCCCCCGGACAGCCGGGCTTCCTGACCTCGGGGCACTGCGGCGCCGTCGGCGCCCCGGTGGAGAGCATCCCGGCCGGCGCCACGGGGACCTTCCAGCACTCGCAGTTCCCCGGCTCGGACGGCGCGTTCGTCCGGGTGGGCCCCGGATGGACCCTCACCAACCTGGTCTCCGACCAGGGCGGGGGCTTCGTCGAGGTCACCGGCTCGCTGGCGGCTCCGGTCGGATCGGCCGTGTGCGTGTCCAGCCCCTACAACGGCTGGCGGTGCGGCACCATCCAGTCCCGCAACAACTCGGTGAGCTACCCGGAGGGCACGGTGCACGGCCTGACCCGGACCAGCGCCTGCTCGGGCCCCGGGGACTCCGGCTCGCCCTTCCTGTCCGGTTCGCAGGCCCAGGGCCTCACCTCCGGCGGCTCGGGCAACTGCTCCTCCGGCGGCACCACCTTCTTCCAGAACGTCAACCCGCTTCTCGGCATGTGGGGCCTGACGCTGGTGACCTCCTGAGGGGTGTCCCCCGCACCACGGCGCGCGCGGGCGGCCGGTACCCCCTCCGGGGTGCCGGCCGCCCGCGCGTCCGCATCCGGCCACGCGCCCGGCGACCGGGCGCCGCCGCGAATCGGCGACACGACCCACCGGACACCTCTGTGACCTCTGGAGTTACATCCATGTAGCCGGGCGATCACGATCGGCACCGGGTACCAGTGTCCGCATCCGGCCACACCGCACCCCTTGCACACGACCCGCCGCTTCGATCCGTGAGCGCCCGACTGCGGAAACCGCAAGGTCGCACAGTCCACGGCTACGCGTAGCCATCACAGAACAGAGGGTCATCGGACCATCCTTCATGCGTCTGAATAGATCCACACAGAGCGGGTCTTTCCCTCACCAAAGTGTCCATTTATGTTGGGGATCGTTTACCGGATGTCTCGGTGAATTCCGGAAACCGGAACAACTCCGGCCTCCGGAAATGGAGTATCCGTTCCCACCGGCGCGGATGCTCCGAATCCCCCTCATTCCCCCTTGGAGAGTAGACACCCATGCGACCCTCCCCCGTCATCTCCGCCATCGGCACGGGCGCCCTGGCCTTCGGCCTCGCCCTGTCCATGGCACCGGGAGCCCTCGCGGCGACCGCCCCCCTGCCCCAGGCTCCCGTCGCGGACGACGACGCCGCCACGATGTTCGAGGCTCTCGGACGCGACCTCGACCTCACCCCCTCCGAGGCCGAGACCCTCCTGGAAGCCCAGGAGGCCGCACTGGAGATCGACGCCGAGGCCACCGAGGCCGCCGGTGCCGCCTACGGCGGATCCACCTTCGACATCGACACCCTCACCCTCACCGTCCTGGTGACCGACGCCGCGGCGGTCGAAGCGGTCGAGGCCGCCGGCGCCGAGGCGAGCGTGGTCTCCTACGGCACCGAGGGCCTGGCCGAGGTCGTCGACGACCTCAACGCGGTCGGCGTCCCCGAGGGCGTCGTCAGCTGGTACCCGGACGTCGAGGGCGACACGGTCGTGATCGAGGTCCTGGAGGGTGCCGGCGCCGACGTCGACGCCCTGATCGCCGAGGCGGGCGTGGACTCCTCCGTCATCCAGGTCGAGCAGACCACCGAGACCCCCCAGACCTACGCCGACATCATCGGCGGCCTCGCCTACACCATGGGCGGACGCTGCTCGGTCGGCTTCGCCGCGACCAACAGCGCCGGCCAGGGCGGCTTCGTCACCGCCGGCCACTGCGGCACCGTCGGCACCGCGGTGAGCATCGGCAACGGCCGCGGCACCTTCCAGAACTCGGTCTTCCCGGGCAACGACGCCGCGTTCGTGCGGGGCACCTCCAACTTCACCCTGACCAACCTGGTCTCCCGCTACAACACCGGCGGCTACCAGTCCGTCACCGGCACCAGCCAGGCCGCGGTCGGCTCGGCCATCTGCCGCTCCGGCTCCACCACCGGTTGGTACTGCGGCACCATCCAGGCCCGCAACCAGACCGTGAGCTACCCGCAGGGCACCGTCGTCGCGCTCACCCGCACCAACGTGTGCGCCGAGCCCGGCGACTCCGGCGGCTCGTTCATCTCCGGTTCGCAGGCCCAGGGCGTCACCTCCGGTGGCTCCGGCAACTGCTCCGTCGGCGGCACCACCTTCTACCAGGAGGTCCTGCCGATGGTGAACTCGTGGGGCGTCAGCATCCGCACCAGCTGACCCCTCCCACCACCCCGACCGTCCCCGTCCGCGTCAGCGGGCGGGGACGCCCACGTGTCCGGGATCCGCGGCGGTGGCCTTCCTCGACACCACCACCGCCGCGGACCGCCCCCTGCCGCACCGCGACGGCCCGCCGGGGCGGGGACCGTCAGACGGCCCGGTGGGCGATGCGCCCGTCCAGCACCGTCATCCAGGCGTTCACCTCGCGCAGACGCTGCTCCGGAAACGACTCGACGTCCCGGTCCAGCACCACCAGGTCGGCCAGGTAGCCGGGGCGCAGAGCCCCCAGGCGGTCCTCCACACCGACCGCGTGCGCGGCGTCCAGGGTGTGGGCGCGCAGCGCCTCGTGCAGGGTGACGGCCTGCTCGACACCGATCGGGTCCCCCTCGCGGGTCGTGCGGCACACCGCGTTGGCCACGGTGTCCATCGGGCGCAGGCTGGACACGAACGAGTCGCTGGACAGCACCGGGCGCAGCCCGAGGTCGATCTCCTCGCGCATCGGCTGGAGCCGGTGCGCCCTCTCCCCGAGACGGCGCACGAAGTCACCGCCGCTGTCGTGCAGGAAGTTGGGCTGGTTGACGGGGATGACCCCGTAGTCGGTGAAGCGCTTGGCCTGCTCCGGGGTCGGGTAGCCGCAGTGCTCCACGCGCGGGCGCGGGTCGGGGCCGGACACGCGCGCGGCCGAGGCGATGGCGGCCAGCGTGTTCTCCATGGCCGCGTCGCCCTGGGTGTGGATGGCCACCTGCCAGCCCTCGCGCGCCGCCCGCGTGACCAGGTCGACCAGCTGGTCCGGGTGGTGGTAGAGGCTGCCCGCGAACTCGCCGTGCTCGCCGTAGGGGACGCTGAACTTGGCGGTGCCGCCCAGCAGGGTCCCGTCGGAGTAGAACTTCATGCCGGTCAGGCGCAGCCAGTCGTCACCGAAGGGGCTGGCCAGGCCCGCGTGGGTGAGCGAGTCCAACTGGTGGGAGAGCGGCATGCCGAACGTGCGCAGCGGCAGGGTCCCGGCGGCGCGCGCGGCCCGGTAGACGCGCAGTTCGCGCGCCGACACCTGCGGGTCGCACACGGTGGTGACCCCCGCCGACAGGTAGGGGCCGGCGGCGGCGGAGAGCCAGCCCAGCAGCTGTTCGGCCGGAAGATCGGTGTGGAAGTTGGGACCGTGGCAGCCGATGTCGACGGCCAGGGGCAGCAGCAGCTCCATGGCCGAGTCCAGGACCATCCCGGTCAGGCGCCCGCCCTCGTCGCGCACGAAGGAGCCGCCCGACGGGTCGGGGACGTCCTCACCGATTCCGCTCCAGGCCAGCGCGGCGGAGTTCACCACCGCCTGGTGACCCGACACGTGGTAGACGATGACCGGGTGCTCGCTGGTGGCGTTGTCCAGGTCGCGGCGGGTGGGACGGCCCCCGGGGTACTTGGCGTCGTCCATGTGGAAGGCGCGGATCCACTGCCCGGCCGGGGTCCGCTCGGCCTCGGCCCCGATGACCGCGACGAGGTCCGCCGCGCTGCCCACCCGCGGGTACCCGGCGTCGACGGCGGCCAGGGACTCGGCGGTGGACAACAGGTGGTTGTGCGGGTCGATGAACCCGGGCAGGACGGTCCTCCCGCCCGCGTCCACCTCGGTCGCCCCCGGTCCTGCGGCGGCTCGGGCGGCCTCGACGCTCCCGGCGAGGCGGACCCTGCCCTCGCGCACGGCCACGGCGCTGGCCCTCGGGTTGGTGTCGTCCATGGTCAGGACGTTGGCGTTGTGGATGAGCAGACCGGACACGGGTGCGGTTCCTCCCTGGTGGGGTGCCACCGGGCGGGAGGGCCCGGCGGCGGTGCGTGGATGCCGCCGCGCCGCGGCTGGCGACGCGGCGGCGGTTCTGTGGTCGGCCGGGTCAGGCGGCCCGGACGAGGTCGTCGTCCTCGTGGCGGGGCGCCTTGAGCAGGCAGAGGATGCTCACCACGGCCATGGCCATGAGCAGCCCGGCGACGGGCAGGATGCTGCCGGTCACGGCGAACAGGGCCGTGCACACGATCGGCGAGAGTCCGCCGAAGATGGCGCCCGCGACCTGGTAGGCGATGGAGATGCTGGTGTAGCGGGCGCGGGGCGGGAACATCTGCGCGAGGACGCGGGCGATGGGGCCGTAGACGGCGGCCATGGCCAGGCGCATGACGCACAGCATCACGAAGATCAGGAGGGTGCTGCCGGTGTCCATGACGAGGAACTGCGGCAGGGCCAGGACGATGACCCCCACCAGGCCGATGGTGACGACCCGGACGGTGCCGAAGCGGTCACCCAGCCAGGACACCCCGAGGGTGGCGACGAGTTCGACGAACGCGGCCAGGGACAGGCCGTTGAGGATGACCTGTTCGCTGACACCGACCTCGACGCCGTAGGCCTGGAGGAACGTGGTGACGACGTAGTAGCCGCCGACGGCCACGGGCAGGACGCCGATGCCCAGCAGCAGGGGCCGCCACGAGGTGCGCACGGCCTCGCGCAGCGGCAGCTCCGCGGGACGCCCGTCGTTCTCCTGGACGGCCTCGAAGACCGGGGACTCCTCGACCTTCAGACGGATGAACAGGCCCACCAGCACCAGCAGGATCGAGGCGAGGAAGGGCAGACGCCAGCCCCACGTGTACAGCAGGTCGGCGTCCCAGGCGGCGATGAGCCCGAACGAGCCGGTGGCCAGCAGGGCGCCGGCGGGGTTGCCGAGCTGGGCGAAGGAGCCGTAGAACGTCTTGCGGTTCTCCGGGGCGTGCTCGACCGCCATCAGGACGGCGCCGCCCCACTCCCCGCCCACGGCGATGCCCTGCACGAAGCGCAGCAGCACCAGGAGCAGCGGGGCGATGAACCCGGCCTGCTCGAAGGTGGGCAGCAGACCCACGCAGAACGTGGCCACACCCATCATCAGCAGGGTGATGACCAGCGCGGACTTGCGGCCGAGCCGGTCGCCGAAGTGACCGAAGACGATCCCGCCGAGCGGGCGTGCGAAGAAGCCGACCGAGAAGGTGGCGAAGGAGGCCATCAGCCCGACCATGGGGTCGGTGCCGGGCGGGAAGAACAGGGTGCCGAACACCAGGCTCGCGGCCGTGGCGTAGACGTAGAAGTCGAACCACTCGATGGTGGTGCCCACGAAGGCCGCTAGCGCCGCACGCGCCGGGTGCGAGGACGTGGGGGCGGTCCGGTCTGACATGTGTACTCCGTTGCGCGTTCGGTGCGTCCCGGCCGCACCCTTGGGAGGGGTGTCGCCGCTGGCCACAGCCGGTTCGGATGATGTTGTGACCGTAGACACCCGGCGGCCGTCCGGGTCGGGACGGTTCGCACTCCACGCGCTGTTACAAATGTGCGAGGTGCACACAACCCCTTCCCGGAGGTGGGATCCCGTGACGATCACGGTCGGCGACATCACCGCGGATCCCCGTCTGGAGGTGCGGGCCGCCGCCGGCCATGCCGGCCTGGACCGGTCCATCCGGTGGGCGCACGTGACCGAGCTGCACGACCCCGTGCGGTGGCTCCGCGGCGGCGAACTGGTGCTGACGGTCGGGCTGGGACTGGGCTCCGACGAGGAGTCGCGCCGGGCCTACGTCCGCCGGCTGCACGGCGCCGGATGCGCGGGCCTGGCGTTCGCGATCGACGTCTGGCTGCGCGAGATCCCGCCCGAGGTGCTGGAGGAGGGCGACGCCCTCGGGCTTCCCGTCCTGCGGGTGGAGGGGGAGACCCCGTTCATCGCGGTGGTGGAGACGGTCGCCGACCACTACGCGGCCGAGCGGACGCGTGAACAGCACCGGCTGCTGACCGCTCAGGACGCGATGGCGCGCGCCTCCCTGCGGTCGGGGCCCGCCGGGGTGATGGGCGAGCTGTCCTCGGCGACGGCGGGGGCGTCCCTGCTGCTGGACCGGAACGGGATGACCAGCGCCGCGGTACCGGACGCTGAACCGCCGTGGCACTCGACGGTGCGCTCCGCGCTGGCGGGGCGACCGCGCGGGATGACGCTGCTGGCCGACGGCGACGCGACGGTCCTGCTCCAGACGCTGGGCCCGGCCGGACAGACACTGGGCTGGTTGGCGCTCCACTGCCCGTCCCCGGTGACACCCCACGTGCGCATGCTCGCCAACCACGCGGCGTCGCTGTTGGCGGTGGACCTCCTGCACTCGCGCGACGCACGGAGGGCTCTGTACCGCGAACGCGCACCGCTGCTCCGCGCCGCTGTGACACGACGCCCCCAGATACCGCTGACCCTGCCGGCGCCGCCGTGGGAGGTGCTGTGCCTGCGCTCCCCCGACCCGGGCGCGCTCCTGGACCATGCGGCGGATGCCCTGGTCGACGTGCTGGGCGACACCGACGTGGCCCGCCGGGTCGGACTGGCCGCACTGGACGACGTACTGCTGGCGGTACTGCCCGCGAGCAGCCGACCGCACACCGGGGAGCGGCTGTTCTCGGTCCTGACCGCGGGGGCGGGCGGCCCCTCCGCCGCGGGCGCCTGCGGGGCGCGGGGCCCGGACGACCTCCCCTCGGCCGTGGACCGGGCACGCCACGCCGCCGTCGACGGGTACCGGCACGTGGACGAGACCGACGCGTGGGCCCTGTTGAGGTCATCGGTCCCGACAGCCGGGGCGCGGGTCTTCGACCAGGCGGTCCTGGGACCGTTGCGCGACCACGACGCGCGCAACGCGACGGAGCTGGCGCACACACTGCGCCACTACCTGGACAACAGCGCCCAGGTGGAGGCGACCGCCCGGGACCTGGGCGTGCACCGCAACACCCTGCGCTCCCGGCTGCGCATCGCCGAGCGGGTCATGGGCCGGTCCCTGGACGATCCCCGTGCCCGGCTGGAGCTGTGGACCGCGCTGAGCCTGGAGCCCATGCCCTGTTTCGACGGCACCTGGCACACCTGACCGGGGGCCGCATCCCCGCGTGCGCGGGGATCACGGGAAGGGCGGCCTCCTCCCGTGTGTCATGGGCGGTCCATCCCCGCGTGCGCGGGGCCCGCATGCGCCGACTCGGTCCATGGGCGAGGGGGCGCCGCTCCGCCCCCGCCGGTGCGGGGCCCACCGTTCGCGACCCGCCAGGACGCGAGCGGCCGCCTCACCGATCGCCCGGTCCCGCCCTCCGTCCAGACGGGGGCGGGACCGCGGGGTCCCGCCCGCCGACGGGGTCTCACTTGCGGCGGGTGAGCACCGCCACCAGGTCCGCCGCGGTGTCCGAGGCGTCCAACAGTGCGCCCACGTGCTCCCTGGTCCCGCGGCGGGGCTCCAGGGTGGGAACCCGCTGGAGCGAGTCGTAGCCGGGAAGATCGAATATCACCGAGTCCCACGAGGCAGCGGCGACCTCGTCCGCGTACTTGGACAGGCAGCGGCCCCGGAAGTACGCACGGGTGTCCTCCGGCGGCTCGGTGACCGCGCGGCTCACCGCGGTCTCCTCCACCAGTCGCTGCATGCGCCCGCGGGCCACCAACCGGTTGTAGATGCCCTTGTCCGCGCGCACGTCCGAGTACTGCAGGTCCACCAGCTGGAGGCGGGGGTGCCCCCACTCCAGGCCGTCCCGTGACCGGTACCCCTCCAGCACCTTCAGCTTGGCGACCCAGTCCAGCTCCGTCGCCAGGCTCATCGGGTCCGAGCCGAGCCTGCTCAGGACCGACTCCCAACGGTCCAGGATGTCGGCGGTGTCCGGGTCGACGTCGGTGCCGAAGCGGTCCTCCACGTACTTGCGCGCCTGGTCCAGGTACTCCGTCTGCAACTCCAGCGCGGTCATCCTGCGCCCGTCGCGCAGCTTCACCCTGTGGGTGAGCCCGGGATCGTGCGAGACCGCGCGCAGGTCCGACACCGGTTTCTCCAGGGACAGGTCCACGCTCAGGAACCCGTCCTCGATCATCGACAGCACCAGCGCGGTCGTCCCCAGCTTGAGGTAGGTGGAGATCTCGCTCATGTTGGCGTCGCCGATGATGACGTGCAACCGCCGGTACCGGTCGGGGTCGGCGTGCGGCTCGTCCCTGGTGTTGATGATGGGGCGCTTCAGGGTGGTCTCCAGACCGACCTCGACCTCGAAGAAGTCGGCGCGCTGGGAGATCTGGAACCCGCTGCCCTGACCGTCGGAACCGATGCCGACCTTGCCCGAGCCGCACACCACCTGCCGGGAGACGAAGAAGGGGATGAGGTGCCGGACGATGTCGCCGAACGGCGTCGACCGGTTCATCAGGTAGTTCTCGTGGCACCCGTAGGAGGCACCCTTGTTGTCGGTGTTGTTCTTGTACAGCTGGATGGGTTCGATGCCGGGGGTGGTCCCCGCCCGCGCGGCGGCGTCCGCCATGACGCGCTCCCCCGCCTTGTCCCACAGCACCGCGTCGAGGGGGTTGGTGACCTCCGGAGCGGAGTACTCGGGGTGGGCGTGGTCCACGTACAGGCGGGCGCCGTTGGTGAGGATGACGTTGGCCAGCCCCAGGTCCTCGTCGGTGAGCTGCGTGGGGTCCGCGACCTCACGCGCGAGGTCGAAGCCGCGCGCGTCGCGCAGCGGGTTCTCCTCCTCGAAGTCCCAGCGGGCGCGTCGCGCCCGAGCCGCCGAGGCCGCCAGATAGGCGTTGACCACCTGGGTGGAGGTGACCATCGCGTTGGCCCCGGGGTTGCCTGGCACGGAAATCCCGTACTCGGTCTCGATACCCATAATCCGCCGCACACTCATGGTGAGAGGTTATCCACCAGGGCCCACTCTTGAACGCTTCCGCGCCAATCGTGGCCCAAGCGCCGTCTTCCCGGGCGTTTCGCCACGGACCATGGCACCGTTGTCATCGCAGGTCGCAACGTCTTTACCGACCACCGAGGGGGCAAATCGGCGGCGTTTCCCCGTCCGTTCTTTTTTCTCCAACGGGAGAGAACCGGGCGGAACCGGACACTGACCTCCGGCCCCGCCCCCGCCTTTCCTCCTTCTCCGCGGACGGAGGGTCAGGCCCGGGCCACCGGACCTCGGGGAGCGTCCCGCAGGGCGTTGCTGACCAGCTTCAGATAACCCTTCAGGAAGCTCCCGAGAGCGGCCCCGGACAGGGGCAACGGCCTGGTCGAACCCTTGACGAACTGGGTCGGCTGCCGGCCCGACACCCACGACGCCCGTGCGGCACACGGGCGCCGCACCCGCTCGTAGCGGCGCAGCGCCGCGGCGGCGTCGTCCCCCCGGGCCGCGTCCAGCGCGGCGCACAGCACCAGGGCGCCCTCCAGGGCCTGGTTCGCGCCCTGGGCGGTGGAGGGAGGGAAGGAGTGCACGGCGTCCCCCAGCAGGGTGACGCGCCCCGCGCCCCAGACCCTGGGGACCCGTGTCCGCATGTGGGGGAAGAGGCTGACGTCGGCGTCCCGCACGTGGGAGAGCACGGTGCGCACGTCGGAGTCGCTCCAGGAGCCGAAACGCTCCCTGAGGACCTCGGCGGGGTGCGACGGCTCCGGGTCGTCCGGGGTCCAGGGGAGGTCGAACCACCACTGCACCTGCCCGCCACCCGCCGGAATGATGCCGCAGGTTCCCTCCGCTCCGCTCAGCCAGCGTGACGTCCTGCTCCCTGCCAGCTCGATCGGCAGCGGGGCCAGCCCCTGCCAGCTGGCGTAACCGCACGGCCTGGGCGCGTCCCCGGGCCACAGCCCGGCACGCACCGCCGAGCGCAGGCCGTCCGCGCCGACCACCACGTCCGCGCCCGCCGTGGATCCGTCCTCGAACAGCGCCGTCGCACGCCCCGGCTCCGTCCGCGCCCCGGTGCACGCCGGACCGAAGGAGACGACACCGTCGGGAAGCTCCGACATCAGGCGCTCCAGCAGCTCCCTGCGGGGCAGGCACAGGTTCGGCCAGCCGAGGTCCTCGGAGACGGCCCGCAGGTCCAACCGGTAGAGCTCGGCACCCGTGGGCGTGGAGCCGACGACGGTGTCGGTGGGACGGCCCAGACCGACCGGGTCGATGCCCAGACCGCCCAGGGCCGCGGTTCCGTTCGACCACAACGACAGTGCGGCCCCGCCGGTGCGGAGCCGCTCCCCCCGCTCGAACACCCGCACCCTGTGGCCCCGGCGCACCAGCCCGACGGCCGCCGCGAGACCCCCGACCCCGGCACCGATGATGACGACGTCCATGGCTCCCTCTTCCCTGGTGGTGTCCGTCTCCTGCCCTCACGCTAGGGGCGGCGCCGGGGAGGCCCTCAGGGGGTCCGGTTCGGGCGCGGACCGCACCTCCGGGGAGCACCGGACACGCGAGACACGTTCTCACCTGCGATATCGGCACCCGTGCGTCGGCACCCCCGAGGCCGGGTGCGCGCGGTCCGCACCCCCAGGGGCGGCACACGGGCCCGTTCCCGGACGGCGCGGAGCGGGCGGTGGGGCGGCCGTGCCCCGGCTGCGCGCCTGTTCCGGGGGCAGGTCCCCGAGTGCGGCGAGTTCCTGGCCGCTTCCGGCCAGAGCACTGCGAGGGGCTCTCCCCTCGTGTCGCGCCCCCGCAGCACAGAACGCTAGAATGTGACTCACGGTGATGGACCCAATGCTCCAAGTGGTGTGACCGTGACCGCGTCACGCGCCGCGCCCCTACCGCGGCCGGGCTCCGGAGGCCACGGCGCCACGCCGCGGCCGCACCGATCGCCGCGGGACCCACGTGCCACGCCCCGCACCGGGTCGCAGCTCCGGCAGCGCCCTGACCGGAGCCCGGGGTGCCGTGGGCGCCCACCGCCCTCCGCAGGACCACGAAACCCTCGCCTCACCGTGATCCCGACCCCCGTGCCGTACCGCGCCCGCCCCGCCCGGCGGGCGCCCGAAGCAGCCTGGAGCAGTGCCCGCCGTGTCCCTCTTCGAAGCGCTCATCCTCGGCCTGGTGCAGGGCCTGACCGAGTTCCTCCCCGTCTCCTCCAGCGGGCACCTGCGCGTGATGTCGGCGTTCTTCGGCTGGCCCGACCCCGGAGCCGCCTTCACCGCCGTCAGCCAGCTCGGCACCGAACTGGCGGTCCTGATCTACTTCCGACAGCGGATCTGGGCCATCCTCTCCACCTGGTCCAGGTCGCTGTTCGACCGTGGCCTCCGCGGCGACATCCACGCACGCCTGGGCTGGTACGTCATCCTCGGCACGCTCCCCATCGTGGTCCTGGGCCTGCTCCTGGAGGAGCAGATCGACAGCGTCTTCCGCGACCTGCGCCTGATCGCCCTGACCCTCATCGTCTTCGGCGTGATCCTCGGCATCGTCGACCGGTACACGCGCAAGTACCGCGAGATCGAGGACCTCAACGCGACCCGCGGCCTGACCTTCGGCCTCTTCCAGGCGCTCTCGCTGATCCCCGGCGTGTCCCGCTCCGGCGGCACCGTCACCGGCGGGATGCTGCTCGGTTTCACGCGCAGGGACGCCGCCGAGTACTCGTTCCTGCTCGCGCTGCCCGCCGTGTTCGGCTCCGGCCTGTACAAGCTGACCGACATCGGCGACGGCGAGTACGCCGGATGGGGCGCCACGATCGTGGGAACGCTCGTCGCCGGGGTGGTCGGGTTCGTGGTGATCGCCTGGCTGATGCGCTTCATCTCCACGCACAGCTTCATGCCGTTCGTGTACTACAGGGTGGGCCTGGGCATCCTCATCCTGGCCCTGGTGAGCTGGGGAGTGCTCGACCCCGAGGGCGGCGCCGGGTCCCAGACCGCGAGGAACGAGGTCGTCGCGGTGGAGGAGACGCCGGAGGAGGAGCCCGACCCCGCCTCCGCGCCGTCCGCGGAGCCCTCCGCCGAACCCGCCCCCGCGGTGACCGTGGACCCGGTGACGGGCTGGGAGGTCGACCCCGGGGTGGGCCTGCCCCGCAATCCGCAGAGCGGGCTCTACCACGACCCCGACCTGGGCATGGACGTGGACTACGACCCCGAGACGGGCCTGGCCACCGACCCGATGACCGGCCGGACCTACGACCCCCTCGCGGACGGCTGAGTCCGTCCCCCGACGGGCGCGGGACGCCCCGCCGCCCCAGCTCCGCTACCGGTGCTCCGCGGTGGGGGTCTCCGACCGCTCCTCCACCAGGACTCGGAGGGGGCCTCGGGCGGCCGCCCGGCGAACCGGCGCGCACGGACGTCCGGGTCCGAGCCCGCAGCCGACTGCCGGACGCGTCACAGCTTCCTCTGCTCTTCGGTGATCCCCTCCGCCCCCTCCCAGTACTGGATGCAACCCTCATCCGTGTAGAAGTCCGAGAAGTCCATGTTGGAGACGGACAGGTTGTTCTCGATCGCCTGGATCGCCCCGGGCGCCGCACGGAAGGACAGACCGGGGTCGTCTGCGAGGTCCACCACCAGCAGCGGGAGCCGGGGGTCGCCCAGGGCCTCGGCGTCGGCGACCATCAGGAAGGCGTGCTCGTAGTCCCGGGGAACCAGGGACAGAAGCTGCTCCGTGCTGGCCCCCGCGTACCGGGGGTCGTCGAGCACGTCCACGTAGGCGTGGAAGAACTCGGCGTCCTCTTCCTTCTCATGGAAGGATCCGTCCGGCACCGGGGCCCGCACCGCCGCCACCAGGGACTCCCAGGCGTCGTCATCGGTGTAGTCGGTGCGCACGATCAGCGCGTCCTCGGTGCGGGGCAGCAGGTCCAGGCCCGGGCTCGGGGCCTCGTACCGGGGCGGGCGGGCCGAGAGCTCCAGCGCGGCCCCGGCGACGGGGTCGGGCCCCAGGCAGGAGAAGGTCTCGTACCTGGCGAGCGTCTCCACGAGCACCTGCAGCAGCAGGTGGGTCATGGCCGCGCCACGCGGTCCCAGCCGGAAGGAGGGCCGCTCGTCCCGCCCCCCGTCCTCGGAGACGGGAAGGGCCAGCAGGGGACGCAGGCGCGCGTCGGCCATGGTCTGCGCGTCGGCGATCAGAATCAGGTTGGGGGACCACGTTCCGGCGCCGCCGAGGGCGGAGCGGACCTGGTCGGGGCCGGCGCCCTCCCAGGCGGGGTCGTCCACCACGACCAGGTGTTTGGGGTTCTTCTCCAGGATCGCGGCCTCCGCCTCGCTCACCGGGTCCGGCCCGGGAGGGTACGCACCGGGCAGGTCCCCCAGGCGGGAGCGCACGTCGTTCCACGCGGCGTCGTCGCCGTAGTGGGTGCGCACGACCAGGAGTCCGGGCACGGGCGTTCCCTCGGTGGCCGAGGGCAGGGGCAGGGCGGGAACCATCAGGGGTCACCTCACGGGAGGGGGCGATAACTCCTCGTTTGTAGCAAGGCGGGCGGACAATCGGACCGACCGCGTGTCGGGCCGTCTCCCCCACTCCCCTGAACTGCACGGTCGACCGGATTCGCGCCCATGCGCCGGGCACGACGCCCGCGCGTGGTGGGCAGCCGTGTGCCGGCTCGGCCGACCACGCGTGGCCGGCCCTCCTGGACCCGCGGGAACCGTCCCGCGGGTGAGTCGGAGTCCCACGGCGACCCCTGCCAAGAGCATGAGTTGGCATGCAGAGGGCAATGGGGCGTGTCGGCCGACTTCCCCGGCACAGGATCTCCCTTCCCATCGGTCGTTGAAGCGGAAACAAGCATACGAAAGGGCGGTCCCGTGTCGATCCCTTCCACCTCCTCGCCGGTCAGCGATTCCGCCGCGAGAATTCTCGAACTGGTGACGTCCGGGTGGATCGCGTCCGCGGTCAACGCCGCCGCCGAACTCGGCGTCGCCGACGCGATGTCCGAGGCCCCGATGTCCGTGGAAGAGATCGCCGAACGGGTGGGCGCCGACGCCGAGGCCCTCCACCGGCTGCTGCGCGCCTGCGCCGACCTGGGGATCGTGGAGGAGCTGCCGGGACGGAACTTCTCCCTCACCGGGCTCGGGACGGCCCTGCGCGGGGACGCCCCCGACTCCATGAGGAACTACGCCCGCTGGATGGCCGGACCGGACGAGGGGTCCACGATGGCCCACCTGGCCGAGGCCGTGCGCACGGGCGGGCCGGTGTGGGAGGCCGTCCACGGGGCACCGGTCTGGGAGCACATGCGCGCGAACCCCGGGAGCGCGTCGAGCTACAACCTGGGCATGACCGACCTGTCCGCGCAGCTCACACGCAGCCTGGTGAAGGAGTACGACTTCCGCGACCGCGACCTCCTGGTGGACGTCGGAGGCGGCCGGGGACAGCTCCTCGCCCTGCTGCTGTCGGCCCATCCCCACCTGCGCGGCGTCCTCCACGACCAGCCCGAGGTGGTCGCCCGGACCGAACCCCTGCTCGCGCGACCGGGGATCGCCGAACGCTGCCGGGTCGAGGGCGGGGACTTCTTCTCCTCCGTCCCTTCCGGAGGCGACACGTACCTGCTGGCCCAGGTGATCCACAACTGGGGCGACGACGACGCGGAACGGATCATCACGAACTGCAGGCGGTCCATGGAGCCCCGGGGGCGCGTCCTGCTCGCGGAAATGGTGGTACCCGAAGGCCCCGAACCCTCGCGGACGGCCAAGTTCATGAACCTCAGCATGCTCGCGCACTGCGGCGGGAAGCAGCGGACCCGGACCGAGTTCGCCGCACTGTTCGAGCGTTCCGGCCTCCGCCTGAACCGCATCGTGCCGGGAAGCGGGGTGAGTGTCGTCGAGGGCGTGCTCGCCTAGGCACTGCTCCGGGAGCGGAGGCGGAGCGGGGTCCGCCCCGGCTGCCACCCGGCACGGCCAGTCCGCGTATCCGACCCGGCCGGGAGCCGTCCGAACAGGACCTGCTCAGAACATGTCCCGAACCGACGAGAACGCTCCCGCCACACCACCGCCGACGGCACCGACCAGGAGACGAGGCAGGACCATGCACGAGCGCGACGAACACGAGGACGGCCACCGGGCCGTGCCGACCCGGGACGCCCTCGGCGGCGACGCGACCGCGCCGGCCGCCGGGGAGGGGGCTTTCGCCGCGTCCCCGGCCGACATCGTCGACCAGAGCGTCGAACTGACGGAGGAGGCGCGGGCCGAGGACCGGCGGAGCTTCGACGCGCTCGGCCGCACCTGGGACCTGCTGCCCGGGGTCTTCTCGCCCGCCCTGACCTCCAGCACCGAGTTCTACACCCGCTGCCTCCCCTTCCCCCGCGCGGGGAGCTTCCTGGAGATCGGCTGCGGCGCGGGGGTGACCTCGGTCCAGGCCGCCCTCTCCGGGTGCGCCGAGGTGACCGCCGTCGACATCGGCCCCGCCGCCGTCGAGAACACGACCCTCAACGCCCGGCGCCACGGAGCCCCTCAGGTGCGGGCCCTGGTCGGCGACGTGTTCGACGCCGTCCCCGTCGGCGGGTACGACCTCGTCTTCTGGGCCATCCCCTACGTCGCCCTGCCCGAGGACGACGAGTACCCCAGCGACCTGAGCCGGTCGGTCTTCGACATCGGCTACCAGTGCTGTCTCGCCTACCTGGCCGGCGCGCGCTCGGTCCTGGCCCCCGGCGGACGGCTCTTCCTGGGGTTCGGCGACATGGGCTACCGAGCCGAGATGGAGGCCATCGCGACCGCCCACGGGTGGCGCCCGGAACTGGTGGCGGCGGGCCGCGCCGCACCCGACACCCACATCGAGCACCAGATGTTCGAGCTGCACGACACCGCCCGCCTCACCCTGACGGAAGGCGCACGGGGCGGGGCCCACGGCGGTGGGCCGCGCGCCTGAGGCGCCAGCCGCCCCGTGCCCGGCACCGCCCCCGGCCGGTCGCAGGGGTCACGCACCATCCGCACGGGCGATCCCGCGTCGCGGACCTCGTGGTGATGCGGTACCGACAGGACGAACGCCGGGCATGCGGAACAGACCGCCGGCCGCTCCCCACCGCCCAGCACTGCGATCCCTGGTCGTGGAGGTGAGAGCCAGGAAGGGCACCCACCCGAAGGGCGGCGCGGTGGCTTTCCTCGGGAGAAGGCTCGGGGAAAGCTGGGTGTGTACGCCCAGATGAGCTGCCGCGAAGGGATCCGTCAGCGGGGACACGGAAAGAGGGAGCGGCCTCGCCGACAACCCGGATGGCACTCGACCGAGAAGCGAGGAGATACGGGTGAGCCAGCATCGTCAGGAAACCGAGAACAAGACGTGGGACGTGTCGCCTGTCGTGGAACCGGTGGGCGACGACATCGACCCGGACGAAGCCCAGGAGGCGATAAAGAGCTTGCTCAGTGCCGTCGTCGGCATGGTGCCTGTCGTTGGCGGCGTCCTGGGCGCCGGCACCGGAATACTGTTGAACAAATTGTGGCCCAGCGGCAACAACGCCTTCTGGGAGGCGATGGAGAAGCGCGTCCGGGAGATCGCCCGCCAGGAGATCGGCGAATTCTACAGGCGCATGATGGAGAAACACCTGGACGGAATTCGCACGGTTCTGGTGAACTACCACACGGAAGCGGTGAAGGTGGTCAACGGCGAAGGGAACCCTGAAACCGCCCGCACGCACTACTGGATCGCCATCAACAAGATCGAGGGCGAGGTCAAGGACTTCACCGACGAGCAGTACAAGTACGAAGTTCTCCCGCTGTACGCGCAGGTGGCCAACATGCACCTGGCACTCTTGCGGGACGGACTCGCCAACGGATCGAAGATCGGGTTGCAGGAGAGCGACTTCGACACACTGAAGAAAAAGCTCGTCGACTACTTCGGATACGAGCAACTCCATGCGTGGGTGTACGGGAAGCACTACAAATTCGTGTCGGACACCTTCGATGACGGCTGCAAGCGGACCATGGACCACTGGAAGGAGAATTTCGACTACCAGCGAATCATGTACCTGGCAGCCTATGACTACCTTCTCATATGGAAGGTGGCAACCGACCCAGGAAAGAAGGTCACCAGCATCCCCCGCAGGGCGGAACTGTACCTCGGACCCTTCGGAGAGAACAGGTCCGAGGGCTTGGGTTCCTTTGTCAAATGGACGAATTGGCCCAATGTCATGCCTCCGAGGGACCATCATTTGAATGCTGTTCAGATCTGGTACAACTCCTACGGCCTCTACGGCCTCTGGTACAAGTATGACAATGGCACCACCAAATCGGAGGGCCAAGAGAAGCTGGACAGCGATGTCGCACCGACCGCGAACGTCAACCCGGTATGGATAGAAAAGGTCACCGTCCGCGCCAGGACGGATGACTACTTCCAGATCGTGGCCGGCTTGAACTTCAAGGACAACCTCAAGAACCGCTGCTTCGACGAGGACCTCGCCAAAAACGCCTCCGAGACGAATCAGAAGGTTCATGAATTCGGGATTCACGGATGGCGGATGTCCCGGGTTCACCTCCTCTCCTTCTACAGGGGAAACTATGTGACGGGCATGGTCTTCGGGTTCCGTCCCAACCAGGACGCGTGGACACCGAAGCAGGCGCAAATCACACCTGCACACGGCAGTGTCCACCGGCTTCTCAACGTCTCCACGGGCGAGTTCCTGGGTCTGGACCGCTACAGCTCCACCGAACCCGCCAAGGCGCGCACGGGACCGGGCACCGTGGGACAGGAATGGTCGTTCAGCCGCACCGCGGACGGCACCTGGCGTGTGACCAGCAACCTCACCGGCCGACCGCTGGGCATCACCGCGGAAGGTGCTCTGCGGGATGCCGACGGGGAGGCGACCCTCTGGGCCCTGGCCCCCGGCGAGGACGGCACCTGGTCCCTGGCCGATGCCCGATCACCCCAGGAGCTTCTGACCGCGGCCACCGGGAACCGCGTCGCCGTCACCGGCTCCGACGGCGATGCCGCCGCCGCCCGCTGGGTCGTCCTGCCTGTTCTGCACCCGGGCCACCTGGCCCACCGGCCCACCCTGTACGTAGCCCCGTACAGCGCCGCAGACGGCACCGCTGTCGTCGACATGAGCGTCAGCAACCCGGCAACGGCCGACCAGCTCTCGGACTGGAACCTGTCGTTCCTGCTGCCCGCCCAGACCAGCACCGACTTGGAGCTGGACGGCGATCGTGCACGCCTGCAGTCCTGCGAGGCCGAAGACGCAGGAGTGCGCGTCGCCATCTCCGGCACAGGCGGTCCCCTCGCCCCGGGCGGTCTGACCACCTTCACGCTCCGCGTCCGGGGCAACGTCGACGCCGACACCCTGCGTCCGACGGAGGTCACGCTCAACCGGTCGACGATCGTCGCCGCATGACCTCGGACCACGACCCCCCAGTGGGGAGCAGGCGCACCGGCGGCTGCGCCGAACGGCGGCGGTCGCTGTGCGACAGGGGGCACACCAGCCCCCTGGCTCGGTCACGACAGGCCTGTGGGACTCGGCGTGCTGGACGGGCCGCCCCGAGGACACGAGCACTGCGGTGCGGTCTTCGACGATCACTGTCGGGGAGACTCCCGAGGACGGCTGGGGAGATTACCAGGCCGCTCCGGGTTCCGAAGAGACGTGTTGACACCCTGCTGACCCGGGGCCCGGGAACAGCCGACACGGAAGGGGGCCGACCGGTGATCCGGTCGGCCCCTCCGAGCGCGTGGCAGGCGCGTTGTTACAGGTACTGGCCCGTGTTGGCGACGGTGTCGATGGAGCGGCCCGCGTCCGCGCCCTTCTTGCCGGTCACGAGGGTCCGGATGTAGACGATGCGCTCGCCCTTCTTGCCGGAGATCCGCGCCCAGTCGTCGGGGTTGGTGGTGTTGGGCAGGTCCTCGTTCTCACTGAACTCGTCGACGCAGGCCTGCATCAGGTGCGCCACCCGGATGCCCCTGGACTGCTGGTCGATGAAGTCCTTGATGGCCATCTTCTTGGCCCTGGAGACGATGTTCTCGATCATCGCGCCGGAGTTGAAGTCCTTGAAGTACAGGACCTCCTTGTCACCGTTGGCATAGGTGACCTCCAGGAAGCGGTTCTCCTCGCCCTCGGTGTACATCCGCTCCACGACCCGCTGGATCATGGCGTCCACCGTGGCCTTGGTCGATCCGCCGTGCTCGACGAGGTCCTCGTCGTGCAGCGGCAGGTCCTCGGTGATGTACTTGCCGAAGATGTCCCGGGCCGCCTCGGCGTCGGGCCGCTCGATCTTGATCTTGACGTCCAGCCGGCCGGGCCGCAGGATCGCCGGGTCGATCATGTCCTCGCGGTTGGAGGCGCCGATGACGATGACGTTCTCCAGGCCCTCCACGCCGTCGATCTCGCTGAGGAGCTGCGGGACGATCGTGTTCTCCACGTCGGAGGACACACCCGAGCCGCGGGTCCGGAAGATCGAGTCCATCTCGTCGAAGAACACGATGACGGGGGTGCCCTCGGAGGCCTTCTCACGGGCCCGTTGGAAGACCAGGCGGATGTGCCGCTCGGTCTCACCCACGTACTTGTTGAGCAGCTCCGGGCCCTTGATGTTGAGGAAGAAGCTCTTGCCGACGTCGCGGCCGGTCCGCTCGGCGACCTGCTTGGCCAGCGAGTTGGCGACCGCCTTGGCGATGAGCGTCTTTCCGCAGCCGGGAGGCCCGTAGAGCAGCACGCCCTTGGGCGGGCGCAGCTTGTGCTCGTAGAACAGTTCCTTGTAGAGGTAGGGCAGTTCGACCGCGTCGCGGATCATCTCGATCTGCCCGGTCAGTCCGCCGATGTCGGTGTAGGCGATGTCGGGGACCTCTTCGAGGATGAGCTCCTCGACCTCCGACTTGGGGATGCGCTCGTACACGTAACCCGAACGCGGCTCCAGCAGCAGGGAGTCGCCGGGCCTGATCGGCTCGTCTCGCAGCGGTTCGGCCAGTCGGACGATCCGCTCCTCGTCGTGGTGGGAGATCACCAGGGCGCGCTCGCCGTCCTCAAGGATCTCCTTGAGCATGACGACCTCGCCGACGGTCTCGAAGGACTCCACCTCGACGACGTTGAAGGCCTCGTTGAGCATGACCTCCTGGCCCGGGCGCAAACTGTCCAGGTCCACGGAGGGACTGACGTTGACACGCATCTTGCGGCCGTTGGTGAAGATCTCGACGGTCTCGTCCTCGCGTGAGCCGAGATAGACGCCGAAGCCGGACGGCGGCTGCGCGAGCCGGTCGACCTCCTCCTTCAGCGCCACGATCTGCTCGCGCGCCTCCTTGAGAGTGGAGACGATCCGTTCGTTCTGGCCGTTGGCGGCGGCGAGGTTGGCCTGGGCCTCCCGCAACCGCTCCTCCAGCAGCCGTACATGTCGGGGCGAGTCGGCGAGCTTACGCCGAACCACGCTGAGTTCCTTTTCCATGTAGGAGACCTGAGCCGTGAGTTCAGCGACTTCACGGTCCCGGTCGCTCTGACGCTCGTCGTCGCGCTCGGCCACGTCCGCCACCTCCCTAGGAGAAGTATGACTACTCGGAGCCTACCTACCCCTGCCCATTTCCTAACCTGTCTGCTTCGGGGAGTGTCGTAGGCCTCATTTTCAACTCTTGCATTACCCCTGGTCACAGTGATAGCGGATGACCCGACGTAATGAGAAAGTAACCTCCGCGTCGGGGCCGTGGCAAGGAAGACCTCCTGCGGAACGGCCGCGCGGACACGAACGAGGCCCGCCCGGAGGGGTTCCGGGCGGGCCTTCGCGCGACGCGTGAGCGGCGGGGCGTGGAGCGGTGCCGCTACTCCTCGGAGGGGGAGGAGGGGGCGGCCTGAGGCGTACCGGCCTCGCCGACGGCGTCCTCGCCGACCGCGGGGGCCGTCTCCGGGGCGGCCTGAGCCGCACCGCGCGCGTCCTGCTCACGGGCGGCGGTGAAGTCCTTGCCGTAGGCGCCCTTGGCCGGCCGGCGGCGGCGCTCGGGGGCCTCCGCACCGTCGGCCAGGCGGCGGGCCACCACCAGGAACCCGGTGTGCCCGATCATGCGGTGGTCCGGCCGCACGGCCAGCCCCTCCACGTGCCAGGTGCGCAGCATGGTCTCCCACGAGCGCGGCTCGTAGAAGCGGTCGTCCTCGCGCAGCCCCTCGACCACCCGCGACAGCTGCGTCGTGGTGGCGACGTAGCAGCACAGCAGTCCGCCCGGGATCAGCGCCCCGGCGACCGCGTCCAGGCATTCCCAGGGCGCGAGCATGTCGAGGAAGACGCGGTCCACGTCGGTCTCGTCGAGTTCCTCCACCAGGTCTCCGACGGTGAGCTTCCACGCGGGGTGCGGCCCGCCGTAGAACTTCTCCACGTTCTTGCGGGCGATCTCGGCGAAGTCGGCACGGCGCTCGTAGGAGTGCACCATGCCGCTCTCACCGACGGCGCGCAGGAGCCAGTTGGACATGGCGCCGGATCCGGCGCCCGCCTCCACCACCCGGGCTCCCGGGAAGATGTCCGCCTCCACCAGGACCTGGGCGGCGTCCTTGGGGTAGACGATGGTCGCTCCGCGCTTCATCGACAGCGTGTAGTCGATCAGCAGCGGGCGCAGCGCCACGTAGGCCGTGCCGGTGTTGGAGCGGACCACGCTGCCCTCGGGCTGTCCGATCAGGGCGTCGTGTTCGACCTTGCCCTTGTGGGAGTGGAAGGCGCTGCCTTCGCGCAGGGTGATCGTGTGCATGCGACCCTTGGGGTCGGTCAACTGCACGGTGTCGCCGTCGGTGAAGGGGCCGCGGCGGCCATGGATACCGGTCAACGTCGCTCTCGTCTTCCCACGTCGCAATTGGTTGAGTCAGGGCAGTCGCCCAGGGTATCGGCCCCCCGATACCGCGGCGAACTGCCGGAGGCGTCCGGGCCCGGCCCCGGACGGTCCGAAGCGGTCCGGGCACAAGCCCGGAAACGGGCGGCCGCAGTCGCGGTCGAACGTGCGAACGCCCGGCCCCCGGGGCAGTATCGACATCGCGGGGCCGTGACGACGCCCCTCCACCACACGAGGAACCACTGGAGGCCACGACCCATGTCACAGCTGAGTACGGGGCTGGGGATCGACATCGGAGGCAGCGGCATCAAGGGGGCCCCGGTCGACCTGGCCGCCGGGGAGTTCCTCCGGGAGCGCCTGAAGGTCCTCACGCCCCGCCACGCCGACCCGGCCGCGGTGGCGGAGATCGTGGGCCAGATCGCCTCCCACTTCCCCGAGGCGAGCAAGGCGCCGCTGGGCATCACCTTCCCCGGGGTCGTGCAGGCAGGGGTGGTGCGCACCGCCGCCAACCTGCACAAGAGCTGGGTGGGCACCGACGCGCGAACCCTGTTCACGGAGGCGACCGGCCGCCCGGTGCGCGTCCTCAACGACGCCGACGCGGCCGCGGTCGCCGAGACCCGCTACGGCGCGGCCAAGGGGGTTCCGGGCGTGGTGCTGATGACCACCCTGGGCACAGGGATCGGCTCAGCCCTGGTGGTCAACGGAAGGCTCGTGCCCAACACCGAGTTCGGGCACCTGGAGATCGACGGGCACGACGCCGAGTCGCGGGCCTCCTCCGGCGCCAAGGAGCGCGAGGAGCTGTCGTACCACGAGTGGGCGACCAAGCGCCTGCACCGCTACTACCGGGTGGTCGAGGACCTGCTCTGGCCGGACCTGATCGTGGTCGGCGGCGGGGTGAGCCGCAAGTCGGACAAGTTCCTCCCCCACCTGGACATCCGCACCCCCATCGTGCCCGCGACCCTGCGCAACACCGCCGGGATCGTCGGCGCCGCTCTGGCCGCCGCCGAGGCCGGATCGGTCTGACCCCGCCCGGCGCTCCCCCGGCAGGGGCCGCCGCGGAGGCGGGGTCCGCCGACCAGGGCCCATCTCGTCCGGGGGTTCAACCGGTACTGCGGGACCGCCCCGGGGGGCGCTCCGCGCGGCGGGCTGCCGCGCCGTGCTCCTGGGCGACGCGCGCACTCCGGCCGGGGCGCGCACCGGTGGAACACGCGGGCCGCCCGCCGGGCGCCCGGGTGAGGGGCACCGGGCGGCGAACGGCCCGCGCGAGGGGGGCTGGGCGGAAGGGCGGGCGGGACAGGACAGAGCCCCGCGCAGAGGGAGACTGGGTTTCGGGGAAGCCCAGGCCCCGCCCGCCTCCCGGGCGTGGGTACCGCTCACGCCCGTACGAGCGCGGCGAGGGAGCCGCGCGTGCTCAGGAGTCGCCGACGGGCGCGGACAGGGCGCCCACGATCCGTCTGGCGGCGTCGGAGGTGTGTGTGGCAGGGGAGAGAGGGACCCCTGCCAGGGCCGGGTGGACACCGTCCTGGGGCGGCCAGCGCATCCACCACCAGAGGTCGCCGCGGTGCGGTCTGAGCAGAGCGCGCTGCGGCCGGGCTCTGGGGCCGGCGTCGACCGTTCCGGACACCCCGTCCTCGCGGGCCTCGACTCCGTGCGAGCGCAGTTCGGCGGCCAGGCCCCGCAGGGCGAGACCGACCAGGTCCACGCGGCCCACGACCTCGACCACGGGGGGTTCCCACCGCAGACTCGGGGTTCCCGCCGGCGGGGTCTCCACGGTCACGGAGCGCCTCCCTTCCCTCGCAGATGCCTACCGGGACCAACGACTCCTGTGCACTCTGCCCCATCGGGGCGGGGAACGGGCGCCAGTATGCGGATCCCGCATCGGCCCTTCTTTTTCCCACATAGCCACCAAGGCCGCCCGGAATCCCTAATCTGAGCTCATGCCCCTACCCGACGGTGCCCTGCCACCGGACCTGTGGTCGCGGCCCCGCATGGCGAACGCACTCGCGACCTGCGACATGGCCACGATCCTCGAAGGCGTGCGCACCGCACACGGATGGTCCCAGGGCGAACTCGCCCGGGCGATCGACTACTCCCAGAGCTGGGTCTCGCGCGTGGTCAACGGACAACAGGCCCTGACCGTCAACCAGGTCCAGGTCCTCGCCCAGCGCCTGGACGTCCCGCTGCACCTGCTCCGCTTCGGAGGCGCCCCGCCACCCGGGGGCCCCGTCAGGCAGGAGGTGGACACGACCAGACACCGCGGGCCCGGGAGAGCGGTCTCCGCCGGAGCCGTCCTCACCACCGCCCCTCCGCCCTCCCTGGCCCCGGCCCCCTCCCGATCGGGGGCCCACCACTCCGTCAACGAGACCACAGCGCCCGCACTGCGCTCCATCACCGGCGGCCAGCGCCGCATGGACGCGACCTCCCCCGCACGCCACCTGCTGCCCAGCGCTGTGACGCACGTGCATCTGGCCGAGCAGATGCTTACGAACTCGCGCGGGACACCGTTCCACCCCGAACTCAGCGCGGCGGCCAGCGAGGCCTCCGGGTTCGCGGCCTGGCTCCACGCCGACCAGGGCGACATGGGATCGGCGCGGATGCACTACCGCTCGGCGGTCGTCCGGGCCCGCCAGGCGGGGATGCGCCTGCTCGACGTCTACATGCTGGGATCCCTCGCCGCCTTCGAGATCGACACCGCGGACGACCCCGAACTCGGCCTGGGCCTGGTCCGGGAGGCCGAGCACGTCCTCGGCCCCTCCGCGCACCCGACGGCCCACGCCTGGCTCGCCTGCGTGGGGGCGCTCGCGCACGCGGGCATCGGCGACCGCTCCGCCGCCGGCCGCGCCATCGGCAGGGCCGAGAAGGAGGTCGCCCGCACGTCCAACACCGACCCGCCCTGGCCGTGGGTGTTCGCCTTCGACCAGGCCAAGGTCGCCGGCTACCGCGCCCTGGTCGGAGTACGCCTGCGGAGCCCCCACGACGCCCGCGAGGCGTTCGCGGAGGCGTTCGCCCCGCAGGCCGCCAACGCCAAGCAGTCGGCGGTCCTCCAGGTGGAGCTGGCGTCGGCCCACGCGGAGGCGGGCGACGTGGACGAGGCGTTCCGGCTGGCGCGGGAGGCGCTCACCACGGGGGTCCGCTTCGCCTCCGAGCGGGTGATCGGCCGCGTGCGGATGTTCAGGCGGCGCTACAGGGGACCGCGAGCCGGGTGCGTCGAGGCCCTGGACCGTGAGCTCGCCTCACTCCTGACCACCATCGCCGCCTCCGGATGGGGAAGCGGCAAAGAGACCACCAGGGAGTCCCCGTGATCCGCATCGGCGTCACCGGCCACCGCGACCTGCCCCCCGGGGTGCACGGCACGGTCACCGCACTGCTCCGCGCCCACCTCGCACCGTACGGACGCGGGATGGTCGGCCTGTCCTGCCTCGCCGACGGCGCCGACACGATCTTCGCCGAAGCCGTCCTGGCCGCAGGGGCGCCCCTGGAGGCCGTCATCCCCGCCGCCGGGTACCGGGACGCCCTCCCCGAGGACCACCACCCCGTCTACGACCGGCTCCTGAGACAGGCCGTGCTGGTCCACCGGCTGCCGCACACCGCGTCCACCCCCCGCTCACACCTGGCGGCCGGGCGCCTGCTCGTGCAGCGCTGCGACCGACTGGTCGCCGTCTGGGACGGCTGCCCCGCACGGGGCCCCGGAGGAACCGCCGACGTGGTGGCCCACGCCCGCTCGCTCCTGCGCCCCGTGTCCGTCCTGTGGCCCGAGGGCGCCCACCGCTGAGCCCCCGCGGAGGGCGCACCGAACCGGCCTCCCGGCCGGGCGCCGCACCGGGTCAGACCCGGCCCGACATCGCCGCGTTGACATCGGCCGCGCGCAGCACCCCGTACACCCCGGCACCGTCCACCACCAGGTACTCCGGCAGCGGATGGTCCGTCAACACGGCGAGCAGCTCCTCTCCCCGCAGGTCCACCGGCACCAGCGAACCACCCGTCACCGCCCGCGCGACGCTCGACACCGGCACCCGCCACCGCCGCCCCTCGACGATCGCCGCGGCCGAAGCGGGGTGCACGATCGACGTCGCCGTCCCGTCGGAGTCGACCACCACGATCTCCTCCGCCCCCGCCTCCCGCGCCCGCCGCTCGGCCTCGGCGAGCGGGGTGTCGGACAGCACCGCCAGCGCCGGCCGGGCCAGCTCGCGCGCGCTCAGCCCGGGCACGCGGTCGCGCACCCTGGCTGCCCGCAGCGACTCGGTGGCGCCCATCCACATGAACCCGCCCAGGACCAGCCCCCACACGACCGCCCACGGACTCAACCCGCCCCCGGACGACCACGCCAGCAGGAACGGCAGCGCCACCACGACCAGCGCCAGCACCCGGCCGCCCCACGCGGCCGCCACGCTCCCGGCGAGCGGCCTCCCGGTCGCCTTCCACACGCCCGCGCGCAACAGGCGCCCGCCGTCCAGGGGCAGCCCCGGCAGCAGGTTGAACACACCCACCAGCAGGTTGGCGATCCACAACTGGAACAGCAGCTCACCGACCACGCTGAAGGGGTCGGCGAACTGGTACAGGCCGAACGCCCCCGCGGCCAGGATCAGCGAGAACAGCGGCCCCGAGAACGCGATCCAGAACTCACGGCCCGGGGTGGGCGCCTCGCGCTCGATCTCGGAGACGCCCCCCAGCACGTACAGCACGATGCGCCGCACCGGCAGCCCGTACATGCGCGCCACCACCGAGTGGGCGAGCTCGTGCACGAGGACGGACGCGTACAACAGGACCGCGAAGACGAACGCCAGGAGGTAGGAGGAGGCCCCCAGCGCCAGGCGCCCCTCGACGATCCCCCCGTAGACGAGGGTGATCAGCGCCGCCACGATCAACCACGACGGCGTCACGTACACGGGAATGCCGAAGGGGCGGCCCAGGAGCAGCCCCTTGTTCTTGGCGCGGTCGCGGGTTCTGGGCGCGGAGGGATCACTACCGGTGGTCACGTACCAAGGGTACGGGCCGACCGCGCCGAGCCTGTCGTGACCTTCTCATAGGCTCGTCCCATGACCACCGCGCCGCTTCCGACCGCCCTCTCGCCCTCACGGGCCTCCGACTTCCTCCAGTGCCCCCTGCTGTTCCGGTTCCGCACCATCGACCGGCTCCCCGAGGCGCCGAGCGCGGCGGCGCTGCGCGGCACCCTGGTCCACGCCTGCCTGGAACGCCTCTACGAACTCCCCCCCGAGTCGCGCACCCCGCTCAACGCCGTCGCCCTCGTGGACCCGCAGTGGACGAAGATGCGCGACAGGAAACCCGAGCTCGAGGAGCTCTTCGCCGACGAGGGCGAACGCGACACCTGGCTGGAGTCCGCCCGCGCCCTGGTGCGCCGCTACTTCGACCTGGAGAACCCCACCACCCTGGAACCCCGCGACCGCGAGATCCGCCTGGACGTGTCCCTGCCCACCGGGCTCAAACTGCGCGGCTACGTCGACCGCATCGACGTCACCCCGGCCGGCCAGATCCGGATCGTGGACTACAAGACCGGCAAGTCCCCCCACCCCCGGTTCGAGGACAAGGCCCGCTTCCAGATCTTCTTCTACGCCGTGATGATCTGGCGCGACCTCGGCGTCGTCCCCACCCGCCTCCAACTCGTCTACCTCGGCGGCGACGGCGCCGTGCGCTGGTACGACCCGACCGAGGACGAGCTCCGCTCCGCGGAGACCGAGATCGACGGCATCTGGGCGCAGATCGAGGAGGCCGGGCGCACCGGGGTGTGGGAGCCCCGCAAGAGCAAGCTGTGCGGCTGGTGCGAACACCAGGCGCTGTGCCCGGAGTTCGGCGGCACCCCGCCGCCCCTGCCCACCGTCTGAGAGGCCCCTGCCGGCCCGGCACGCCGGAGTTCCACCCGGGGCCGGAGGCCACCCGGTCCGGCTCCTCCCACGATGAGGCACAATCACCCGTGTGCCCGTCTCAGTACTGCTGGTCGACGACCAGCCCCTCGTCCGTGCCGGATTCCGCATGATCCTGGAGTCCGCCCCGCACCTGTCGGTCGTCGGGGAGGCCTCCGACGGCCGCGAGGCGGTGCGGGCCGCCCGGACACTGCTGCCCGACGTCGTCCTCATGGACATCCGCATGGCGGGCATGGACGGCGTCGAGGCCACCAGGCTGATCACCTCCTGGGCCCAACCCCTGGGACACGACGTGCGGGTCCTGGCCCTGACCACCTTCGACCTGGACGAGTACGTGGTGGAGGTCCTGCGCGCGGGCGCGACCGGGTTCCTCCTCAAGGACTCCCCTCCCGCCGAACTCGTGACCGCCGTCGAGGTGGTCGCGAGCGGCGCCGCGGTCGTCGCCCCGCCGGTGCTCCGCCGCCTCCTGGACCGCTTCGCACCGCTGTTCCCATCCGCGGCCGACGACGGCGGCGCCGTCGCCACCCACCTGACCGCCCGCGAACACGAGGTCCTGCGACTCGTGGCGCGCGGCTGGTCCAACGCCGAGATCGCCGCCCACCTCGTCCTGGGCGAGACGACCGTCAAGTCGCACGTGGGAAGCATCCTCACCAAGCTCGAGCTGCGCGACCGCGTCCAGGCGGTGGTGTACGCCTACGAACACGGGCTCGTCATACCCGGACAGCCCGGCACGGACCGCTGAGGAGCACCGCGCCCGCGCGCGCCGGTCGACCGGGCCATCGGCCCGGCGGCCCCCGGCGCGTCGCTGTCGGAGACCCCCACGCCTTGACAGGATGTTCCGGTGATCGAACTCACCGGTGCCCGCCCCTGAACCAGGCGAACCCGACACGTCTGGGCTGCGTCCCCTCTGGGGTTGTCATCAACGCGCCGACCACCATGGGTCCAGGCGAGGAGGGAACGGAGAACAGGGATGCCAAGCAAGCGGGAGCGGCCCGTTCCGCCGAGTGAGGACCGCCTGCTCAGCAGGATGCGTGACTGGCGGGCGGAACACGAGCGGGAGCTGACCCCGGACGGCCTGGACGAGAACGAGGCCGTCAACCTCCCCGACGCGAGGGCCATCGACCTCGTCCTGCGCGTCGGCGAACTCATGCTGGCCAGCGGCGAGGGCACGGAGGCCGTGAGCGAGTCGATGCTCAGCCTCTCGGTCGCCTTCGAGCTGCCCAGGTCGGAGGTGTCGGTCACCTTCACCACCATCACGCTGTCCACCCACCCGGGCGGCGACCAACCGCCCGTCACCGGCGAACGGGTCGTGCGCCGGCGCTCCCTGGACTACTTCCGGGTCAACGAGCTGCACACCCTGGTCCAGCAGGCGGCGCTGGGACTCCTGGAGCTGGAGGACGCCGCCGCGCGCCTGTCCCAGATCCGGCGGGCCCGGATGCCGTACCCGAACTGGGTGATCGTGGTCGGGTTCGGACTGATCGCCTCCAGCGCCAGTGTGATGATGGGCGGCGGCCTGATCGTGGGCGCGGCGGCGTTCATCGCCACCGTGCTGGGCGACCGGACAGCGGTGTTCCTGGCCCGGCGCGGCGTCGCCGAGTTCTACCAGATGGCCGCCGCGGCGGTGGTGGCGGCGACGATCGGCGTGGGCCTGCTCTGGGTGAGCACCACGATGGACCTGGGGCTGCAGGCCGCGGCCATCATCACCGGCAACATCATGGCCCTGCTTCCCGGGCGTCCCCTGGTGTCCAGCCTCCAGGACGGCATCAGCGGCAGCTACGTGTCCGCCGCGGCCCGGCTCCTGGAGACCTTCTTCATCCTGGGAGCGATCGTCTCCGGGGTGGGCGCCGTCGCCTACACGGCGATCCGCCTGGGCGTGCCGATCGACCTCGAGAGCCTGCCCTCGGCGGGCACCTCCCTGGAGGTCCCCGTCCTGATCGGCGCGGCGGGGATCGCGATGGCGTTCGCGATCTCGCTGGCGGTGCCGCCGCGCATGCTCCCGACGATCGGGGCCCTGGGCGTCATGATCTGGGCGATCTACGCCGGGCTGCGCTCCCTCCTGGAGGTGCCGCCGGTCGTGGGCACGGTCGCGGGCGCGGTGGCGGTGGGCGTGGTCGGCCACTGGCTGGCCCGGCGCACCAGACGTCCGGTCCTGCCGTACCTGGTCCCCTCGATCGCGCCGCTGCTGCCCGGCAGCATCCTGTACCGGGGACTGATCGAGATCACCCAGGGCTCGCCCATGTCAGGCCTGCTCAGCGTGGTGGAGGCGGTCATGGTGGGCCTGGCGCTGGGAGCCGGTGTCAACCTCGGCGGAGAGCTGGTGAGAGCCTTCCAGCGCGGCGGGCTGGCGGGGGCCGGGATGCGCAGCCGCCCCGCGGCACGCCGAACGCGTGGCGGGTACTGAGTTCCTTCTGTCCGCAGCCGGACACGCGAGAACCATTGCCGGCCTGCGGGTATCTCACCGTGTGAGAGCGGACGACGACACCCCGGCCAGCACACTCGGCCTAAACCAGAGCAAGCATGTGATGTGAGCCACTACTGTTGGCGTCAGCTCGACGAGGAGCTCATCTGGAACGAAAGGCCTGTCCCATGTGCAGCCACGAACCCGCCTGCCCGTCCTTCGAGGACACCGACCGCGAAGCCGCGCGAGTCGTCTCCAGCCACCCCGAACAAGGATGGAGCCTGCTCTGCAACGGAGTCGTCCTTTTCGAGGACACCGGCGAACTGCTCCCCGACGGGGCGGTTGTCGCCCCGCACCGACCCCGCGCGGCCGCCGCCTGACCCCACCCGCCGACGACCACGACCCGGGGCCCGACCCGCGAACGCACCGGACCCGGGCGACGCAGCCGCCCGCGAAGGAGGGCGCCGCCGCCCGCCACCGGCCGCAGCCGCCGCGCGCGACGGTTCCCGACACGCACACCCGCCCGGAAGGCGCAGAGCCCCGGGCGGTTCCGTGTCACCGGTCGGGCCAGCCCTCGGGCAGCACGTCCTCTCCCCCCATCGCCTCCCGCAACCGGCCACGGAAGTCGGCGTGCACGTCGGCGCCCCACACCAGACCGCTCGGGGTGCGCAGCGCCTGCTCCATGACGGCGCGCAGCGCGTCGGCGCGCGCCTCCCCCTCCACCACCGGAACCGCCAGTAGCGCGTGCATCTGGGTGATGACGGCGAACAGCTCCCCCGCCAACGCGGGCGCGGTGGCCGTCGCCGCGGCCTCCTCCAGGTACGGGGTCCACCACGGCCCCCGCCCGTCCCCCGCGTCCTCGCCCGACGGGGCGGCGAAACCCCGGCGCAGCCGCCTGCGCACCTCGCCCGCGGTCTCCGGGTCCCCGTCCCCCAGGCCCAGCCGCCAGACCCGCTCGGCCGCGTCGGGCTCCCCCCGCAGGGAGAGCAACCCGGCCAGGAGTTCCACGGCCGAGGCCGAGGTACCCGCGTCCGGCCGGGGCGCGTCCTGCGCCCCCTCCCCGGGGTCGACGATCGCGCCGACGTCGGCGATGGCGTGTTCGAGGTGGGACGCCGCGCGCAGCAGACGCAGACCCGGGTCGTCCGCGACCGCCAGGCCGCGTTCGACGGCCGCCGCGGCGGCGCCCGGCAGCCCTCGGCCGAGCAGGCGCCCGGCCAGGTCGCGGGCGGCGTCGACGACGGTGGTCGCGTGCAGTCGACTGATCGGGGCGGGGCCCGGCGGGAGGCCGAGCGCCGCCTCCCAGTGCTCCTCCGCACCGGCGGCGTCCCCGCGGTCCTCCGCGGACCGAGCCAGTCCGTAGCGGGCGACGGCGACGAAGCCGGGGTCTCCCAGGTCGAGGAGCCGGAGCCACACGCTCTCGGCCTCCGCGTACTCCCCGTCCTGTTCGAGGGAGAGCCCGAGGTGGTAGGCGGCCCGCGGGGCGTACCTGGGGTCGCCGGTGGCCACCGCCCGGCGCGCCGCCTCACGGGCGGCGGGAAGGTCGCCCCGCTGGTCCTCGACGACGGCCAGGCCGAGCAGGGCACGGGCCAGCAGCGGCGGGCGCGGGCCCGAGTCGGCGGCCCGCCGGTAGAGCTTGGCGGCGCGTTTGAGGTGGCCGTTCTCGGCGAGGTCCTGAGCCTGGTCGCACAGGTCGGCGGCGTCCCGGGCGGAGGTCGCGTCTGGCTCCCCGGTGTCCTCGGGGTCGGTCGCCGGGGGCGGATCGGCGGGGCCAGAGCGTGCGGGATGTCCGGACGTCGTGGTCATTGCTTCCGCTTTCCATGGGGGCGGCGGGTCCCGCGGTGGGACCCGGGTCCGTGTCGCCGCAACTCTAACGCGGCTCCCGCCGGGAGGCGGCGTCCCGGGCGGCGAGCACACGGATGTCAGCCCCCGACGAGGCGTTCGACCAGGAACCGCCAACCGTCGACCAGGGGGTGGGGGGCTCCCGGCTCCGGCAGTTCGGGGACCTCCTCCGCCGACAGGTACAGCATCAGGGGCCCTTCCAGGGCTGCGGTGAGCTGCACGGTGAGGCCGTCCAGGTGGGCCGGGGGCAGGCCGGCCAGGCCCAGGAGCATGCGGAGGTGGGGCTGGGTCATGCTCGCCGCGCCCGCCGGAGTCGGATGCGAGCGGTCCACGGCGGCCCGCGCGATCGCGTGGTGCTCCAGGAGGAAGGGGACGCGCTCGCACCCGTAGGCGACCAGGCGCCGCACGGGGTCGGCGCCCGGCCCCAGCGGCGGCGGCCCGGACAGGACCCGTTCCTGGAAGCGGCGCTCGTCGTCGTCGAGCAGGGCCCGGAAGATGCCGGCGCGGCTGCCGAAGCGGCGGAAGACCGTGCCCTTGCCCAGTCCGGCCCGTTCGGCGAGGCCGTCCATGGTCACCTGCGAGGTTCCCTGTTCGGCGATCACCGCGCGGGCCGCCTCCAGCAGGCGTTCGCGGTTGCGTGCGGCGTCCGCGCGTTCGCCGCGCGACTTCCCGAAGGGCACCAGGGGCGTAGTCACACGGCCAATCTACCCCGGGAACACTAAGCGGGGTAAAGTCCGTTTATAGTGGAGCATGGTCACGCCGCCGGACGAGCCGTCCGGCGGCGTGAGCACTCCGCATCCCGCGGACACGAACACCCTTGGGGGAAGAGAGCCCGATGAACCTGTTCCGACTGGACGCCAGCATCCTGCCGACCGTCTCCAGCAGCGCCGAGATCGCCGACCTCGCCGAGGCCGAATGGACGGCCGCCCACCCGCAGGGCGCCGTCACCCGCCGCCACCTGGGCACCGACCCGCTGCCCGCCGACGCCTGGGCCCTGGCCACCACCGGCGCCGGCACGGCCGAGGACGACCGCTCCCCGGCCCAGCAGCAGTCCCTGGCCCTGGCGGCCGAACTGGCCGCCGAGCTCCAGGAGGCCGACACCGTGATCCTGGCCGTGCCGCTGTACAACTACGGCGTCTCCCAGCACTTCAAGGCCTGGGTCGATCTGGTGATCGCGGGCGCCGGCCCCACCACCCCCCTGCTGAAGGGCACCCCCACCGTGCTCGCCACCACCCTCGGCGGCGGGTACGGCCCCGGATCCCCCCGCGAGGGCTGGGACCACTCCACCCCCTACCTGGAGCGTGTGATCGCCGACATCTGGCAGGCCGACCTGACGCTCATCAAGCGCGAACTCACCCTGGCCGCGACCACACCGGGCATGGAGGCCCTCAAGGACCTCGCCGAGCAGGAGCACACCCGGGCCCTGGCCGGCGCCCGCGAGGCCGGCCGGGTGCTCGCCGCGCGCTGAGAACTCGGCACCTGTCCGCTGTCGAGGACGGCTGCCTTTACGATGTAGATTCATATGAGGGAATGTGTCACCCGTGTCCCCGGACACGCGGAGGGGCGCCGGTCCGCGGACCGGCGCCCCTCGACCGCGCGGGGCCTACATCGCGAAGGCCTCCGGCGGCGGGCACGAGCAGACCAGGTTGCGGTCACCGTAGGCCTGGTCGATCCGGCCGACCGGCGGCCAGTACTTGTCCATGCGCAGCGACGGCAGCGGGTACGCCGCCTCGGCGCGGGTGTAGCCGTGCTCCCACTCGTCGGCGGTCACCGCCTCCGCGGTGTGCGGGGCGTTGCGCAGGGGGTTGTCCCCGGCGTCCCACTCCCCCGCGGCCACCCGGTCGATCTCGGCGCGGATCGCGATCATCGCCTCCACGAACCGCTCCAGCTCGGCGAGGTTCTCGCTCTCGGTCGGCTCCACCATCAGGGTGCCGTTGACCGGGAAGGACATCGTCGGAGCGTGGAACCCGTAGTCCATCAGCCGCTTGGCCACGTCCTCGTTGCTGATCCCGCTCGCCTTCTGGAGCGGGCGGATGTCGATGACGCACTCGTGCGCCACCAGGCCCCCCTCGCCCGTGTAGAGGACCGGGAAGTACGGCTCCAGCCGCTTGGCCAGGTAGTTCGCGGACAGGACCGCGACCTCGGTGGCGGAGCGCAGGCCCCCCTCGCCCATCATCCGGACGTACGCCCAGGAGATGGGCAGGATGCCCGCCGACCCGAACGGGGCGCCCGACACCGGGCCGACGCCCGTGTGCGGGCCCGCCTCGGACTGGGTCGGGTGGTTGGGCAGGAAGCCGGCCAGGTGCGAGCGGACCGCGACAGGGCCCACACCGGGCCCGCCGCCGCCGTGCGGGATACAGAACGTCTTGTGGAGGTTCAGGTGGCTGACGTCGGCGCCGAACTCGCCGGGCTTGGCCCAGCCGAGGAGCGCGTTCAGGTTGGCGCCGTCGACGTACACCTGGCCGCCGGCCTCGTGGACCAGGCGGCACACCTCGGTGATGGTGTCCTCGTACACGCCGTGCGTGGACGGGTAGGTGACCATGATGGCGGCCAGGTCGTCCGCGTGCCGGGCGGTCTTGGCCCTCAGGTCGTCCAGGTCGACGTTGCCGTTGTCGTCGCAGGCGACCACGGCCACGCGCATGCCCGCCATCACGGCGCTGGCCGCGTTGGTGCCGTGCGCGGAGCTGGGGATGAGGCAGACGTCGCGGTGGGCGTCGCCGCGTGAGCGGTGGTAGCCCCGGATGGCGAGCAGTCCGGCGAACTCGCCCTGTGACCCGGCGTTGGGCTGGAGGGACACGGCGTCGTAGCCGGTGACCTCGGCCAGCCAGGCCTCCAGGTCGCGGATCACGGTCATGCTCCCGGCCGCCTGGTCGAGCGGCGCGAAGGGGTGCAGGCCCGCGAACTCCGGCCAGGTGACGGGCTCCATCTCCGTGGTCGAGTTGAGCTTCATGGTGCAGGAGCCCAGCGGGATCATCGTGCGGTCCAGGGCCAGGTCCCGATCGGACAGGCGGCGCATGTAGCGCAGCAGGGAGGTCTCGCTCCGGTGGGTGTTGAACACCGGGTGGGAGAGGTAGTCGGTCTCCCGGGACAGCCCTGCGGGAAGGCGTCCGGCGGCCCGGTCCACGACCAGTCGCGCCTTGGAGGAGCCGCGCTCGGCCTCGCCGAAGGCCTCCAGCACCGCCTCCAGGTCCGCCTCGGAGGTGGTCTCGTCCACGCTCACGCCGACCGTGTGCTGGTCGACGGTCAGGAGGTTGTACCCGGCCTCCAGCGCGGTCTCCACGACGCCGGCGGCACTGGGCACGCGCACGCGCAGGGTGTCGAAGTAGGCGGAGTGGACGATCTCGAACCCGCGCTCGACGAGGGCGTCGGCCAGGGCCGCGGTGCGGGTGTGCACCTGGCGGGCGATCGCACGCAGTCCGTCGGGGCCGTGGTAGACGGCGTACATCCCGGCCATGATGGCGAGCAGCACCTGCGCGGTACAGATGTTGCTCGTGGCCTTCTCGCGCCGGATGTGCTGTTCGCGGGTCTGCAGGGCGAGCCGGTAGGCGGGCTTGCCCGCGTTGTCCACCGAGACGCCCACCAGGCGGCCGGGCAGCTGGCGGCGCAGCTTCTCCCCGACGGCCATGTAGCCGGCGTGCGGTCCCCCGAACCCGAGCGGGACGCCGAAGCGCTGGGTGGATCCGACGGCGATGTCGGCGCCGAGCTCGCCCGGGCTGCGCAGCAGGGTCAGGGCGAGGATGTCGGCGGCCACCACGGCGAGGGCCCCGCGCTCGTGGGCGGCGGAGACGACCGCGGCCGGGTCGCTCACCGCGCCGCTGGCGGCGGGGTACTGCACGAGGACGCCGAAGGCGTCGCCCTCGGGCAGGCCCTGCGACAGGTCGGCGACGACGACCTCGATGCCGAGGGGCTCGGCGCGGGTGCGGAGGACCTGGAGGGTCTGCGGGAAGACGTCGGCGTCGACGACGAAGACGTCGGCCTTGCTCTTGGAGGCCCGGCGGGCGAGGGTCATGGCCTCGGCCGCGGCGGTCGACTCGTCCAGGAGGGACGCGCCGGAGACCGGCAGGCCGGTCAGGTCGCAGACCATGGTCTGGAAGTTGAGCAGGGCCTCCAGGCGGCCCTGGGAGATCTCGGGCTGGTAGGGCGTGTAGGCCGTGTACCAGGCCGGGTTCTCCATGATGTTGCGGAGGATGACCGGCGGGGTGAAGGTGCCGTAGTACCCCTGGCCGAGCAGGGAGGTGCGCACGTCGTTGCGCGCGGCGAGGTCGCGGAGTTCGGCCAGCGCCTCGGCCTCGCCGATCGCCTCGGGCAGGGCCAGCGGGGCGCTGCGGCCCGGTCCGGTGAGGATGGACTCCGGCACGGCCGCCGCCATGAGCTCGGCGGTGGAGCCGTAGCCGACCGTCTTGAGCATCTCCTGGGTCTCGGCCGGAGTGGGGCCGATGTGGCGGTCGGCGAACACCCTGGCGGGTGCGCCGGGGGTGTTCACGGGCTGGTCGGGCACGGAGACCTCCTGGTGACAGGGCCGAGTGGGCTCGGCGGTGTTCCTCACGGTCTCCCCCTCTGTCACCGGGCACGGACGTGCCCAGGCTTCAGAGCGGCCTTCTCCGCGCGGTCCGTGGTGCCTGAGAGGTTACTGGGGAGTATTGCCCCGTCGGCGCCCCTGCCGGGGTCTCTCCCGCGCGGTATTGACAGCCTGTTGACGCTATGTACATGTGGGGACAGGGCGAATGTCGCCTTTCATCCCTGTTGTGAGTATGACCGTACTCGATGCGCGCTGATGTGGCCGAGTCCGCCCGCGCGTTTCGCCGAACCCGTGCGCGGCGCCACACGGCCGGGAACGCCGGGCCGACCGCCCCTCCCGCGCCGGTGCCGCCCGCGCGGGGGCGCGGATCGCGCCGGTCCGTCGGAGGGAGCACGTGGTCGCGCGGACGGATGTGGAGTGCCGTCGGAAGGCAGTGCTGCCGGAAGGGCGTCGGGGTCGGCCCGCACGCACCGATCCCGACGCCCTTCGCCGTGCCCCCAGGAGTTCCGGGAAGCCCTGTCAGGGGTCTACACGGGTTCGATGCCCTCGACGATCAGCAGGACCTCCTCGGGGTGGCCCTCCACGACGCCGTCGGGGCTCTCCAGAAGTGCGTCCATGACGGTGTCGTCCATGTAGGAGACCTGGACCACCACTCCGGGTTCGGGGACGAAGAGCGCCCCGGCGCCGTTGTAGTGGCCGGTGCCGTCCGGGAGCTCCCTGACGCCGCCTCCGGGCAACGCCTCCTCCAGGGTGGTGCCGCCCTCGCTCTCCGGCTCCAGGTAGGAGTCCACGTCGGTGAAGCTCGCGTGCCGGTAGACCGTGACGTACACGTCGGAGGGGGTGAACACCTCCCGCTCGGGGAGGACCCGGCCGTCGTCGTCGACGAGGTGGTCCACGTCCACGGTGTCGGGCAGCCAGGACCGCTCGACCTCCTCGACGTCGGGCAGGACGAACCCCTCCTGGGAGTACCACGCGTTGACGTCGTGGTCGTAGGGGGTGCCCTCCACGGCGTCGGGGAGGTAGCCGATCTCGTAACCGCTGAGGTCGCCCTCGGCGGGGAGGTAGCCCTGGGCCTCCAGGAACGGTGCGGCCTCCTCCAGGGACATCGCCTCGGAGGGGGCGCTGCCGTCCGGGTTCAGCTCGGGGAGCGCCTCCTGCTCGGAGGAGCTGGGTTCCACCGCCTGAGGGGACGCGCACGCGGCGGTTGCGACCATGAGGACCACTGCGCCCAGCGTCGTGGCGAGAACGGGGGCGAGGGGGGTGTGCTTCTGGCGAAAGGTCATGGGTCCATCGTGCGGGCCGGGCCCGCGGCTGGCATGAGTACGGACACTCAACCGCCCTCCGCGAGGTGTTCGGGCGGCGGTGCGCGGGGCCGAGGAGGGGTGCCACGGGATTCGGCCCGCTTCTCCCGGAGCCACGGCGGGCCGCGGCGCAGCGGGACCCCCCGAGGGGGCGCCGGCCGCGGCCACGCTTGACTGTGACGTGACGTCCGGGTCTTTCCTGGTCGCATGCCGCTCGAACAGTGCCCGGCCGTCGTCTCCTCCCCCGCGTCGCCTCCGCTGAGCCCGCTCGGCAGCGCCGTCGCGGCGGCGCTGCCGCTGGTCGATCTGTTGCGGGCCCGGACCCGGTGTGGTTCATCCTCGTCTCGCGTACTCTGCGCGCCCCGGAACCGAAGGAGCTGCCCGATGCTCAGCAGCGAGCTCGCCGAGCTGGCCGGCGTCACCGTCCGCACGTTGCGCCACTACCACCAGATCGGGCTGCTGCCCGAGCCGCCGCGCTCGGCCGGGGGCTACCGGCACTACGACGTCGGCCACCTCGTCCGGCTCCTGCGCATCACGAGGATGACCGGACTCGGCGTACCGCTGTCCGTCGTCCCCGCGGTGCTGGACGATCCGGTGTCCGCGGAGGAACTGCTCGAAGAGCTCGACCGCCAGGCCGCCGCCGACATCGAAAGGCTCACCGCCCGCCGGGCCGGCATCGCCGCGCTGCGCCGCAGCGGTGCTCCGCCCGACCTGCCCCCGGAGCTGTCGGCATGGCGTTCCGCCCCCGAGGCGGACGTGCCGGCGGACATGGCCCGCTACGAGCACGAACAGCTGATCCTGGTCGGACACCTGCTCGCCGAGGACGGCCCGGCGGGATTCGCCGCCCTGTTCGGCGAGGCGGACGACGGCATGGCCGCGTCCGCACCGCTGACGGCGCGCTTCTACGCCCTCGAGCCCGACACCCCGGACGACGAGGTCGCATCGCTGATCGACGAGCTGGTCGCCCACTTCGAGCCGGTGGTCGCGCGGCTGGCCGATCTGTCCCCGTTCGACGCGCGGGCCTCAGCCCTGGTGGACGAGCTGGGCGAGCAGACGCTCAGACCCGTGCAGCACCGCGTCCTGCGCCGGGTCCAGCAGCGGTTGGCCCGACGCGACGGGGCCTGATCGGCCTGCGCGGGGCTCCACCGGTCCGCACTCCGCGATGTCCTGTGACACAGGTCATGCCGCCCCGTCTTGAGTGTGACGCGACGTCGGGGAGTGGACTCGGGGGTGCTCGCACCGTCGACCTCGAGGACCCGTCATGACCGCTCCGTCGAAGCTGATCACCGTCGAAGAGTTCTTCGGCCCACCCGCCCGTAGCCGGGCCCTGCTGTCCCCGGACGGCACGAAGGTCGCCTACCTCGCCCCGTGGCACGGGCGGCTCAACGTGTTCCTCCGCGACCTGGACTCGGACTGGGCCACCCCCGACGGCGTACACGGCGCCGACGCCCCGGGCGGGCGGCGCATCACCTCCGACACCCGGCGCAGCATCGACACCTTCTTCTGGACCGCCGACGGCCGCTACCTGCTGTTCCAGCAGGACACCGACGGCGACGAGAACTGGCACCTGTACCGCGCCGACCCGGCCCGGCCCGACGAGTCCGCGGTCGACCTGACGCCCTTCAAGGGTGTGCGGCTGCTCGGCGCGCAGCTGCCGCCGGACCGGCCGGGAACGGCTTTCGTGCAGCTCAACATGCGCCGTCCCGACCTGATCGACCTCTTCGAGCTCGACCTGGCGACCGGTCGGCTGACCCTGGTCGCGGAGAATCCCGGCGACGTCCAGTCCTGGACGCGCACCCCCGACCGGTTGCTGGTCTTCACCATGGAGGAGGGCGGTGACCACGTGCTGTCGGAGTGGGCCGCGGGTGAGCGCCGCCCCATCGCGCGGTTCCCCGGCACGGACATCCTCCTCGCGGTCCTTCCCGCCGCGCCCACCCCGGACGGAGGCGGACTCTGGATCGGTTCGTCGCGCGGGTCGGACCGCACCCGCCTGGTCCGGGTCGACCTGGCGACCGGCGAGCAGATCGGGGTGGACAGCCACCCCGTCTTCGACCTGGACACCCCCCGCCCCGAGGCCGACCCGCGCTTCCCGTCCTCGCTGATCCTGCACCCGAGCACCGGGGAACTGCTCGGCGCCCGCTACCTCGGCGCCCGTCAGGAGATCCACGCGCTCGACCCGCACTTCGCCACGGTACTGCCGCGGCTGGCCGAGCTGTCCGACGGCGACCTGGCCCACGTGTCCTGCGACGCCACGGCGCAGCGCTGGGTGGTGGACTTCACCCACGACCGCGATCCCGGCGTCACCTGGTTCTACGACCACGCCACGGGACGGGCGCGCCGCCTGTTCCGACCGTTCCCCCACCTCGACCCGGCCCAGCTGGCACCGGTCGCCCCGATCACCGTCACCGCCCGCGACGGCCTGGCCCTGCCCTGCCACCTCACCCTCCCTGTCGGGGTCGAGCCCCGCGACCTGCCGACCGTGCTGCTGGTGCACGGCGGGCCGTGGTACCGCGACAGCTGGTGCTACGACCCGGAGGTGCAGCTGTTGGCCAACCGCGGCTACGCGGTGCTGCAGGTGAACTTCCGCGGCTCCACCGGCTACGGCAAGGCCCACACCCGGGCCGCGATAGGCCAGTTCGCCGGACGCATGCACGACGACCTGATCGACGCCCTCGACTGGGCGGTCGAGCAGGGCTTCACCGACCCGGACCGGGTCGCGGTCTACGGCTGCTCCTACGGCGGCTACGCCGCACTCGTCGGGGCCGCGTTCACCCCGGACCGGTTCGCCGCCGCGGTCAGCTACACGGGAATGTCCGACCTCGTCGACCTCGTCCGGTCGGTCGTCCCGGCCGCCCGCCGCCTCGTCGAGAACAGCTACCTGCGCTACATCGGCGACCCGGACGACCCCCGCCAGGAGGCCGACATGCTCGCCCGCTCGCCCATCAGCCGGGTCGACGACATCACCGCGCCCCTGCTGCTGATCCACGGCGCCAACGACGTGCGCGTCGCCCGCCGCCACTCCGACCGCATCGTCGAGGCGCTTCGCTCCCGCGGAGCCGAGGTCGAGTACCTGATGAACGAGTCCGAGGGCCACTGGTTCACCAACGCGGACAGCAACATCGAGTTGTACCGCACGCTCGAGCGCTTCCTGGCCCGGCACCTGGGCGGGCACTCCTCGGCCACGTCCTGACCCGGTGCGGCCGGCCCCGTGCGGCGCCGGGGCCGGACCCGGCCCGGCCGGGAGGGAGCCCGCGTACCCGCCGTCACGCGGGCTCCCGACCGCGCAGCCACACGGCGGTGTCCGACGGAAGGCGCCCCGCGTCGAGGGGGCCGTCGGCCACCGGGACCCCGGTGTGCTCCGGCAGGACCACCGCCCCTCCCCAGGTTCTCCGACTCCTTCCCCCGACGAAGCCATGCGCTGGTGCCGGAACCATAGGTCTGCCGGGCTCGACCACGCAAGAACCCGACACCGGACCACAAACAAGCGACACAAGCCCACGATGCAGGGACAACAAGACCTGGATCACTCATCGGAGCGGGGTGGATCCGCCTGACGAAGGCATGACGAAGGGGTGCGGCGGACACCTCCGCCACACCCCTGTCCCACGCCCCGCTCCGCTCCCGGCCCCCCGGGGCGCCGAACCTGGGTCGGGGCGGGCTCGGCCCGCTCGCGGACCGGCCCGGTCGAGGAGCGCACCACCAGCTCGGGCTCGAACACCAGCTCGGCGCGGGAGGCCGACCCGCCCTCGATCCACCTCGTCAACAGCTCCACCGCCGACCGGCCCATGGCCTCGATCGGCTGGCGGACCGTGGTCAGCGGCGGGTCCGTGCACGCCATCAGCGGCGAGTCGTCGTAACCGACGACGGACACCTCGTGCGGAACCGACAGCCCTCTGCGCCGGGCGGCGCGCACCGCGCCCAGCGCCATGACGTCACTCGCGCACAGGATGCCGGTGACACCCTCCTCCAGGAGCCGGTCGGCCGCGGCCCTCCCGTTCTCCATCGAGTACAGGACGTGCTCGACCCTCGGCTCGGGCGCCCCCTCGACCGCGCACGCGCGCAGGGCCGCGATCTTGCGCCGGGAGGGCACGTGGTCGGGCGGACCCGCAACCATGCCGATCCGCTCGTGGCCCAGGGCTCTCAGGTGGTCGACCACCTGCTCCACCGCCACGGCGTCGTCACAGGACACCCGCGGGAAGTCCAGGGAGTCGACGGCGGCGTTGACCAGGACCGCGGGCAGACTGCGCTCGTACAGGTCCTCGTAGTGCGCGTGCGCGGCGTCCCCCTGTGCGTAGAGGCCTCCCGCGAAGATGATCCCCGAGACCTGCTGGGCGAGCAGCAGTTCGACGTAGTCGGACTCCGAGACCCCTCCGGCCGTGCGCGTGCACAGCACCGGGGCGAACCCGCCCTGGGCGAGCGCCGTCGCCATGACCTCGGCCAGGGCGGGGAAGACCGGGTTCTGCAGCTCGGGCAGGACCAGGCCCACCAGGCGTGCCCGCACCCCCCGGAGCTGGGTGGGGCGTTCGTATCCGAGGACGTCGAGGGCCGTGAGGACCGCTTCACGCGTACTGGAGGAGACGCCGGGCTTGTCGTTGAGGACCCGGCTGACCGTGGCCTCGCTCACCCCGACCTTCTCGGCGACCTCCGCGAGTCGACGTTTCATGCTCCCAAGGTAGGACATGGACCGCAAGCGGCTTGCGGACACTTGCGCGGGCTGTCATCTGTTTGCACCTTCGGGGGCAGGTGCGGACGCTCCGGGGTCAGCCGGTGCGGCGCTCCCTGCGCCGCCTGGCGAGTTCGTCCACGGGCGGGGGCGCGGAGGGCAGCTCGGTCCGCTCCTCGTCGGGGACCACGCCCAGCGCCTCCTCCAGCTCGCGCCACACGTGGGCCAGCGCCAGGCCGAACATGCCCTGTCCGCGCTGCATGAGGTCCACGACCTCGTCGGGCGAGGTGCACTCGTAGACGCTGACGCCGTCGCTCATGAGGGTGATGCGGGCCAGCTCGGGGGCGGGGCGTCCGCGCAGGTGGTCGACCGCGGTCCGGATCTGCTGCAACGAGATGCCCGTGTCCAGCAGCCGTTTGGCCACCTTCAGCAACAGGATGTCGGGAAGGCTGTACAGGGGGGCGTTCTGGGCTCCGGTACGCACGCTCGGTTCCACCAGGCCGGTTCTCGCCCAGTAGTCGAGCTGACGGTAGGTGATCCCTGCGGCGGTACACGCCGCGGGGCCCCGATACCCGACGTCCATAGGCCGCGCCACCACGTCCTCTTCGCACAGTAGGCCCTGCTGCCCCGCTAGCCGCAGAGCGGACCGCCTGTCATGGGGATTCCGCTTGCCGCTCGCTACCGCCACGCCGACCTCCGGCTTCTCGTCCCACGGCGGCCTCGACAGGGGATGTCCACTCAGGGAATGGGTGCGCCGCGGGTTCCACTGCACTGACGGTAGGACGACCGAACGGCAGCGTCAACGACAGCACCCGGCGCGTCGCCAAGTGCGCGCACCGCTGGTGTTGCGGAGCCGACCCGGTGGCGCCCTCTGCGCCCCCACGGGTTTCGGCCCTGACCGCTTCGACCACTCCCGTTGCCCAATCTATCACCGGAGCGTTGGACAAAGCCGCAGGTCGCAGCTGTGTCCCTTCTGGCGTCCACGCTGACATCACGCTGGTGGGACCCGTGTCGCCCACGGTTCCCGAGGAAGTTCCGCCTATTCGGCCTTGCGGCCGAAGTCCTCGGGCGAGATGTTGTCCAGGAACTCCCGGAACGCCTCGACCTGATCCTCCTGCTCGTCCGGGATCGGCATGCCGGCCTCGGCGATCACGTCCTCGTGGGCGTAGATGGGCGCGCCCGTCCGTAACGCGAGGGCGATGGAGTCGGAGGGCCTGGCACTGACTTCCACCCCGTTGCTGAAGACCAGCTCGGCGTAGAAGATGCCGTCGCTCAGGCCGGTGATGTTCACCGTGGTGAGGCCCGTGTCCAGGGCGTCCAGGACGTCCCGGAACAGGTCGTGGGTGAGCGGCCTGGCCGGCGCGACGCCCTGTTGCGCCAGCGCGATCGCGGTCGCCTCCACACCGCCGATCCAGATCGGCAGGTAGCGGTCCCCCTCGGATTCCTTGAGCAGGACTATCGGCTGGTTCGAGGGCATCTCGACCCGGACGCCGACGACCTCCATGTGCTTCACAGCGGCTCCGTCCCACGCGTCGTCACACCGGATGGGCGCTCGTCCCAGCCGCACTCGGATGCAGGACCCGAGGGCGAAATCGGCACCCTTCGTTACAAAGCTGTCCGGCGGCGGGGGGCCGCAAACCTCATCGGCCCACCCGCCGCCGTCACCCGTGGTCAGCGACCCCTCATCGGCGCGGTTTGGTCAGCAGAACCATGCGGAACTTGCCGATCTGGATCTCGTCCCCGCCGCCGAGCTGGGCCTCGTCGACCGGCTCCCGGTTGACGTAGGTGCCGTTGAGGCTGCCCACGTCACGGACGCCGAACCCGTCGCCGCGGCGGAAGAACTCCACGTGGCGTCGGGACACGGTGACGTCGTCAAGGAAGATGTCACTGTTGGGGTGCCGTCCGGCGGTGGTCACGTCGCTGTCCAACAGGAAACGACTTCCGGCGTTGGGGCCACGCCTGACCACGAGCAGCGCCGTGCCCGGAGGCAGGGCGTCGGCGTTGGCAGGGTCGTCACCGCCCAGCTCGTCGCCGGACTCCTCCTCCTCCAGGGCCTGTATCCCGGAGATGGAGATGGTGGACGTCACGTCTCCGGCGGAGTCCCCACCCGAACCGGGTCGGGGGCCCTGCTGTTCGGCCCTGCGGACGGGGGTTCCGCAGTGGGAGCAGAAACGGGCATCATCCGCAACGGCGTGACCGCACTGCGTGCAGTAAACGCTCGACATAGGTCGGCTCGGCCTCCTACCGCACGGGGCGGCGCTTGATTCGGCTGATCGGTGACACGTTCCGGACACCGCTCGGACTCCTGGTCCGCGCACCGTCCGGCACGTGGCGAGGTGGTCCACTGTCGCGGCAGCGGTGCGCCTCACACGGTCGGTCGCTAGTTCTCATCCCCCGTGTCGTACTCCTTGTCACCCCCGGTGAGGGTGTCCGCCGTTGCCGGGATACCCGGCCCGGTGGGCGACTCGGCGCTCCAGGGAACACTCGACTTTAAACCATATCCCTGTCCAGGCAGGGTTTCGCTCCTCCTCGGCCTGCCGTGAACGCCCCCCGACCGCGCACGCGGTGCGGGGAACTGCGGACCCGACGCCCGGGACGCCGCCTCCGCGGGTGACCGACCTCGGAACAGTGAAACACCTGTCCTGATGCTGATGCCCGCCCGGGGGGTTTGGTTCTCGGCGACCCTCCACGGATTCGCGCCGACACCATTGGGCATCTATGACCTGCTGATATGTCCAGTTTATCCCTCAAATACGTTTTTTGGGCATGTCATAAGGAACAGCCTGCCGACTCCTCCGCGGACGCGTCGCGCGGGCGCGGAGGAGTCGGCAGGCTGTTCCTTATGAC
>NZ_JAUZMY010000035.1:0-62096 GCF_036327455.1 Nocardiopsis codii
GGGTGGAGCCCCTGGCGTCCCGGTAGGGTTCACCCCCCACGGTCTCCAGGTGCCGTCCGAAGTCGGCGGCCCACAGGGCGCCCGCTCTGAGCAGGAGACCGGGGGCCTTCAACCGCTCCCGCACGGCGGCCAGCGCGGCGGGGACGCCGTCGCGGACCGGGTCCCCCGCGGGGAGTTCCGCGTACGCCCACGGGATGAGGCGGGCGAGGTCGACGAGGATCGCGGACAGTCGAGCCGTCGCCTCCGGCGTGTGGACGACCTCCGTGACGTGCTGGTGGCGCCGCTTGTACGACGTCAGCTGGGAGACGGCGTCCCGGGTCAGGGCTTCCTCCCCCGTGTGGTCGGCCAGCAGGCGCAGCCGCTGGAGGTCGACCCGTTCCAGCTTCGCGGCGCAGAACGCCGCGAGGGTGTCCTCCGGGAGTGCCAGTCGCCGCCCGAAGCGGTCGTTCCACGCCCGGGCGAGGCGTTCGGCGACCCCGGCGGCGCCGCCCGGCTCCCAGAGCGCGGCGATGCCCTCCGGTGTCCGGGGCAGGACCTCGCGGTACAGGTCGAGCACGTCCTCGGCGGTGAGGCCGCGCAGTTCCTCTGCCGCGAGGTTCGCCCCTGCCGAGGAGATCCCCAGGAGCGTGCGCGCACCGGCGGGGCCGGGGTTGACGCCGGAGCCGTGGAGGGCGCACAGCAGCAGGGCCGCGGCCTCCCCGACCAGACCGGTGTGCTCGGCGACGATCGCGGCGGCCTCCGGGTCCCAGGGGATCGGGCCGTGCGCGGCGACGGCGTCGGCGAACGCGGTGAGCTGGTCGCTGTCGCCCCAGCCGAGGTCGACGCGGCGGCGCTCGTACTCGGCCTCGGGGGCCTCCACCGGGAGGGCCCCGCCCGTGCGGGACTCCACGAAGGTGTGCACCCTGCTGCCCTTGCCGTAGCGGGCCTCCTGGTCCGGGACCCTCGACCGGACTCCCAGGCCGACGCGGCGGGACTCCTTCCCCTCCAGGGGCGCGAACTCCTCGCCGCCGATGATCCTCCCCGTCTCCACGGCCGCGTCGCGGTCGGCGAAGAGGGTGCGCGACCACCGCCGCAGGAAGTCCAGCAGGGCGGCCCGCTCGTCCTCGTCGGTGGTGGGCAGGGCCGCGTGCCAGGCCAGGGCGCCGACCCGGCCGAGGAGGGCGCTCCAGTCCGCGCTGGCGTGGGGGCGGTTCTCGATCTCCCGGGCGTCGGTCTCCCCTCGCAGGAACCGGTCGGTGGCCTCGACGTGGGCCCTGACGTCCCGGCCCCTCGCGCCCAGGTCGCGGAGGAAGCGGTGCAGCCCGCGGGCCAGCGGCTCCGACTCGGACTGCAGCGGCGCGCGTTCCACGGTACGGCGGATCGCGGTCAGGTAGTCGTCCAGTGTGCCGCGGAGCTTGGCGGCCGAGTGCGCGAACCCCGTGACGCCCCACACCAGGCTCGCGTGGGGGGTCGCCCCGCCCTCCGACAGCAGCGCGGTGGCGGCCTTCGGCGTGAGGACGATGTCCGCGGTCCGGGTCGTGCCGTGCTCCGCCCCCGCGGCTTCCAGCAGCGGTCCCAGATCCTCGGCCGCCACTCCGCGCAGCAGCGCGGAGGTGCGGGCGTCGCGCACCGTCATGAAGTGCCAGAACACGGGTTCGGGCAGGTAGGGGACGCCCCACTTGGCGGTGCAGTCGCAGGCCGTGCCGGTGTGGCAGCTCCAGATCTGCCCGGAGCCGTCGGCCGCGAGGAGGGTGGCGCCCCCGGCGCTGCTGAGGCCGTGGGTGCTGCCGCCCGGCGCCGTGAACAGGGCCCTGGGTGTTCCGTGGGCGAAGCCGTACCAGCGGCGGCTGCGCCTCTCGGGGACGCGCACCTCCACCGAGCGCCCGTCGGGGGCGGCGATCCTGTGGGTGGGTCCCCCGTCGACCCGGGCGAGTTCGAGGACCGCGAACCCGGCGAGCCCGTCGGTCCCGCCCAGGGGGGAGCCCTCCGTGGGCTCGCTCAGGGGGCCGAGGGTGCAGGCGTGCGGGACCAGCAGCTCCCCGTGTGCCGTGGACTGCTCCTCCAGGAACGCGGGAAGGCTGGCGCGGCCCCGGTCGCCGGTGGCGGGGTCGATCTCGTGCAGTGCGTTGCGGTCCAGGGTCCAGTAGGTGTGGCCGTCGCTGAGCACGTGCCGGTCGCCCCTGCCCGGGTCGTCCCCGGCCCGGATCGCGCGGTGGCCGGCCATGCGGGCTCCGTCCGCGGTGAGCTGTGCCCCCGCGGCGCTGCCGCCGTTCATGCGCCAGGAGTACGCGGCGGTGTCGTAGCCGGAGAAGTGGAGGACGGTGTCGGGGTCGGTGGACCAGTAGCCGTACTCGTCGTAGTTGACGCGGTAGGCGATCAGGAAGGCCCCGTCGGCGTACACGGCCCGGACGTCCTTGGCGCCGGCGGGGAGGCGCGGCGCGTGCTCGGCGACCCGGCCCTGCGGACCCACCGCGATCGCCTTGGCCTTGGAGGCCAGGGTGAGGACCGGCCAGCTGGCGATTCCGGTGATCCCGGCGCCCTGGCCCGTACCGGTCGCGCCGAGCTCGCGGGCGGCCTTCTCCAGCGCGTCCCAGGAGTACTCGCCGACGATCCCGGCACGCAGGGTGACGGCGAGCGCCTCGGCGACGTCGACGGACTCGAGCTGGGCGAGGCGTTCGGGGAAGGTCCGGAAGGCGTCGCCCCTGACCTCGGACCTGAGGTTCTCCAGGTCGAGGCCGAGCTGGGCCAGCGCCGTCCCGGGCATGGCCGCGACCAGGGCGCCCAACCGCCGGTCCACGTAGGGGTGCAGGTAGTCGTAGGGCAGCAGGTCGTCCAGGACCCGGCCGTGGGACTGGCCGTACCCCGTGGCGGCTGCCGCCAGCTGGGGTTCCCACACGGGATCGGCCCGCACGTGGGCGAGGTCGCGCCGGGCGCGGCCCCCGCTGTTGGCCACCCAGGCCTCCAGGCCCAGGGAGGCCCGGCCCGGCGGGTGGAGGGGCACCCCGAGTTCGAGGCAGGTGTCGAGCAGCGCCGGGGAGACCTCGCCGTAGTACCGGTCGGCGTGCCCCCCGATGCGGACGGGGTCGCCGTCGGCCCGAAGTCGCTCGGCCAGGCGCGGGACCAGGTCCAGGAGGTGGCCGGGCATGCTGTACCGCCAGCCCCGGCAGTGGGAGACCATGCGGGAGAACCAGGCGGCGGCGCCGCCCGGGACGGGCCTGGCGGGGTCGGCGAGCAGGTCGACGGCTCCCGCGTCGTCGAGCATCTCCAGCCACCACCCGTTGAACGCGCCGTCCCCGGAGACGAAGAGGCCGAGCAGGTCGCGGATCACGTCGTCGTCGGAGCGGCCCAGGGCCACCAGGCTCGGGCGCACCGCCTTCCAGAAGCCCTCGGGCGCCGAGGACGTGGCGGGAACGCCGAGGAGCTCGCGCACGATGGCGGCCTCCTCCGCGGCCGGGTCGAGCCCGGCGGCCTTGGCGAGGGCGCGCACCTGCTTGGGCAGGGCGGTCCAGGGCGGGAGTCCGCCCAGGGTCCGTCGGACGCTGAGCTCGCGGAACTCGGCGTAGGCGCGGGCGGGCTCGTAGCGCCGGGTGAGTTCGGCGGCGTGTCCGGCCAGGGCCTTGACCGAGAGGGCTCCGGCGAAGGCGAACTCCAGGAAGGCCTCCCTGCGGGTCTCCTCGTCGACGGGCAGGCTGTAGACGCGCTCGGCCTCGCGGGCGCGTCCGAACATGACGGCGGCGGTGCGGGCGTTGCCCGCCGCGACGAAGGCGCGCCCGGCCTGCTCCCAGTAGGACGGCAGGTGCTCCAGGGGCACGTCCTCGGCGATGCGCGCGAACTCGTCCGAGGCCGGTCCCGGGCGGTTCGCGGCCATGCGGGCGGCACGTTCCATGGGTCGGACCAGGGCGAGGGCCTCGGAGCGGCGCCCGGGGTCGTTGACCAGGGCCCACTCGGGGTAGCCGAGGCCGCGCGGGCGGGTCAGCGCCAGGGGGTCGGAGGTGTCCTCCACGGCGAATCCGAGGAAGTCCAGGGCCGCGTCCTCGGCGGGGGCGAGGGTGTCGGGGACCAGCCGCACGACGGTGCGCCCGCCGAGCAGGGGGTGGGTGTAGGCGCGGGCGCGGACGGCGTCGGTGGGGCCGTCCGCTGTGGCGTCCAGGGGGGCGAGGCCGGCGTCGAGGAGGCCGGTGCGGGGGGTGGTGGTCACGACTGCGTCGTCTCCTCTTCGGTGTTCTTGCGGCCCGCGTGGATCAGCTCGGCCATGCGGATGCCCTCGGACCAGGCGATGGGGCCGACGTCGCGGAGGGCGAGGGGGCGCTCGTCGTCGTCCACCCACAGGAGTCGGCCGGTCTCCGTGCCGTAGTCGGGTGCGTCGGAGCCGATCCAGTAGCGCGCCTGGACGGAGCGGCCCGCCTCGACGACGCGGCAGACGGCGTAGCCCCCGCGCACGGTGAAGCCGTGGCGCTGGGCGCGCCCGGTGGCGTGGCGCAGCTGCTCGAACTCCCCGCCGGAGTAGTCCTCGACGGCGGTGGCGCCGGCCGCGACCGCGGCGGGTTTGCGGTGGATGCCGCGGGTGAGCTGCGGCAGGCGCTGGGTGATACCGAGTTCGAGGGCGAACTCGCGGACGTCGTCCAGGTCCTCGATGAGGACGGGGTGGACGGGGACGACCCGGTCGGCGTCCAGCCAGGCGCTCTCGGCGTCGAGGTCGATGACGCCGATCCTCCCCCGCTCGTCCACGCCGCGCAGGAACCCGCCGTCGCCGCCGTCGGCGGGGACGACGTAGAGGTCGGTGAGCAGCTCGCACCAGGTGGGATCGGCCCAGACGCGGGCGATGACCGAGGCGGGCACGGGGAGGGAGCCCAGGAGCCAGGACTCGACCCGTTCGAGGCACTCGCGCTCGTGGCGTTCGAGCCACAGCAGGACGCCGCGCAGGTGTTCGGCCTCGCTGGACTCGCGCACCTTCTTGGGGACGCTCTTGAGCGTGCGGCCCTTGGCGTTGCGGCACAGGAGCGTGGTGCCGTCGAGGGCGAGCGCGTAGCCGTCCGGTCCGTCGGTCCAGACCAGGTCGGAGGCGGTGGGTGGGGAAGTCGTTGCCATGGTTGAGGTTATAGCGGTGACCTGTGACACCAGGGGATGGAACGCCCCGAAAACTCAGCTTCCACCACGAAGGGTGGGATGTCAGGACACTGTGTCACCGAATCCGGGCCGCGGCGTCCGATCCCCGCAGGGGAGACCGCGGAGGCGGGCGACCCGCCGACCGACGTCCCCGACGGTCCCGCCGCGGCCCGGCCGCCGGGCGCTCGGGGACGGGCGCCCCACCGCGGAGGTCCGCCTGCGGTGGGCCGGGACGCGGTCCGCACGAAGACGTGGCGCCGTCCCCCGCGGAGGGGACGGCGCCACGTGTGTCGGGCGGAGGCTCAGCCCAGCGCGTTCGCGATCAGCGGGTCGACGGTGACCGCCACGAACAGCAGCGCCAGGTAGGCGTTGGAGAGGTGGAAGAAGCCCATCGTCTTGAGCTGGGCGCCGCTGACGCCCGCCCGGGAGCGGCTGAGCAGGCGGTGCGCCTGGAACACCAGCAGTGCGCCCAGGGCGACGGCGACCGCGCCGTAGAACCAGGTGGTGCCCGCGACGGGCCAGAAGACGACCGACACGATCGCGGTGGCCCAGCTGTAGAGGACGCACTCCAGCAGGACGCGGCGGTCGCTGGCGACCACGGGCAGCATCGGCACCTTGGCCTGCGCGTAGTCCTCCCGGTAGCGCATGGCCAGGGTCCATGTGTGCGGCGGCGTCCAGAAGAACACGACCAGGAACAGGATGAACGGGGCCCAGTCCAGGCTGTTGGTGACGGCCGACCAGCCGATCAGCACCGGCATGCATCCGGCGATGCCGCCCCAGACGACGTTCTGGGCCGTGCGCCGCTTGAGGAGCATCGTGTAGACGAGGATGTAGAACAGGATCGCGAAGACCGACAGTGCGGCCGCCAGCGTGTTCACGAGGAGGGCGAACCCGACCGTGGAGCCGATCGCGAGCACCAGCCCGTAGGTGAGGGCTCCGCGGGGGGTCGCCAGGTCCATGGCGCCGGGGCGCTGCCGGGTGCGACGCATCTCACGGTCGATGTCGCGGTCGATGTAGCAGTTCATCGCGTTCGCGCTGGCCGCGGACATGGTGCCGAAGAGCAGGGTGGCGACCGCGGTCCACAGCGGTGGCACGCCTCCGGCGGCGACGAACATCACGGGGATGGTGGTGATGAGGAGGAGTTCGATGACGCGGGGCTTGGAGAGCGCCACGTAGGCCTTGACGTACTCGCCCGGGGTGGCCTTGCGGGAGGCCTCGGGCTCGTGTCCGTCGGGGGTGGTGCCCGGTACGCGGTTCGTGAGCGCCATCAGTGCCGCGTCCTCACGGCCGGACGGCTCGCTCGCGTCCCCACGGGGGGTACCGGCTCGGTTTCAGACACGCGGATACCTCGACAACTCTCGGGATTTCGACACTGCTCGCCACGCGGGGTCGAGCGGACCGACAAAGCGTCAGGAACGGCGGAAACCCCGTCAACGACATACTGTAGTACTTCCTCGCGGGGGCCGAGGACCAGCCCCCTCACAACGAAAGGCCCTGGTCTCGGGGCCGAGGCTCGCGCACGGGTCCGCCGGGTGTACAGAAGGTTCGCACACGCCCTGCCGTGCATCCAGCCTGCCACGCTCCGGGCTCCTCCGAGCACGGACCGCCCGTGGCGCAGGGCCCGCGCGCCACCGGACCAGGGCTGTTACTGGCTGGTAATGAGAGGTGTCGGGCAACGACATCCCCGGTTGCGGACGATAGGCTCGAACACGGCCGAACCTGTCGTGGTCTCCCGGCCGCGGCGGCCGTCGCCGGGGCACCGCGGACGACACGTCCGCGCCTTGACAACCGAAGCGCAGCCAGCCCCCCGCACTCCTCTCGGCCCCGTCCCTCCGGCGGGCCTTCCCGGGGTGCCCGGCGCCGCCGACGACCAACGCAACCGACGCACCCCGCCCGGACACCGGGCGCAACAGGTGCCCGAGAAGGAGAACGAAAGTCCGTGAACGCCCACACCCCGCAATCCCTGGAGTGGTCGGACCTCGACCTCCGCGCCGTCGACACGGTCAGGGCGCTGGCAATGGACGCGGTAGAGAAGTCGGGTAACGGACACCCCGGCACCGCGATGAGCCTGGCGCCCGCCGCGTACCTGCTGTTCCAGAAGGTCATGCGCCACGACCCCTCCGCTCCCGAGTGGGTGGGCCGGGACCGGTTCGTCCTGTCCATCGGCCACTCCAGCCTCACCCTCTACATCCAGCTCTACCTGGCCGGGTACGGCCTGAGCCTGGACGACCTCAAGTCCCTGCGCCAGTGGGACAGCCTGACACCCGGCCACCCCGAGGTCGGCCACACCGCCGGCGTGGAGACCACCACCGGCCCCCTCGGCCAGGGCGTGGGCAACGCCGTCGGCATGGCCATGGCGGCCCGCCGCGAGCGCGGCCTGTTCAACCCCGAGGCCGGTCCCGGCGCGAGCCCCTTCGACCACCACGTCTACGCGTTCTGCTCCGACGGCGACGTCCAGGAGGGTGTGAGCCACGAGGCGAGCGCCCTGGCCGCGACCCAGAACCTGGGCAACCTCATCATGATCTGGGACGACAACCAGATCTCCATCGAGGACGACACCCGTATCGCCCACTCCGAGGACGTCGCCGCGCGCTACCGCGCCTACGGCTGGCACGTCGAGGAGGTCGACTGGACCGCCACCGGCTCGTACGTGGAGGACATCGACGCCCTCTACCAGGCGATCCTGCGCGGCAAGGCCGAGACCGAGCGCCCGACCTTCATCAAGCTGCGCACCGTCATCGGCTGGCCCGCGCCCAACGCGCAGAACACCGGCGCGGTCCACGGCGCGGCGATGGGCCCCGACGAGATCTCCGCCACCAAGCGCATCCTCGGCCTGCCGGACGAGCCGTTCGGGGTCGAGGACGCGGTCATCGAGCACACCCGCAAGGCCCTGGAGCGGGGCCGCGAGGCCCGCTCCGCGTGGGACACCTCCTTCGAGGCGTGGCGCCAGGGCGCGGGCGAGCACGGCGAACTCTTCGACCGCCTGGTCTCCGGCAAGCTCCCCGAGGGCTGGGAGGAGGCGCTGCCCACCTACGAGCCCAGTGAGAAGGGCGTCGCCACCCGCAAGGCCAGCGGCGACGTGCTCTCGGCCCTCGCCCCGGTGCTCCCGGAGCTGTGGGGCGGTTCCGCCGACCTGGCCGGCTCCAACAACACCACGCCCAAGGGCGAGCCGTCCTTCCTGCCGTTCGAGCGGGCCAGCAGCAAGTTCCCCGGCAACCCGTACGGGCGCGTGCTGCACTTCGGCATCCGCGAGCACGGCATGGGCTCGATCCTCAACGGCATGGCCCTGCACGGACCGACCCGCCCCTACGGCGGCACCTTCCTGGTGTTCAGCGACTACATGCGCCCGGCGGTCCGCCTGGCCGCGCTGATGAAGCTGTCGGTCACCTACGTGTGGACGCACGACTCCATCGGCCTGGGCGAGGACGGCCCCACCCACCAGCCGGTCGAGCACCTGTGGGCGCTGCGCGCCATCCCGGGCCTCGACGTGATCCGCCCGGCCGACGCCAACGAGACGGCCGTCGTGTGGCGCGCGGTCGTGGAGAACACCGGCCGGCCGTCCGCGCTCGCCCTGACCCGCCAGAACGTGCCCGTCCTGGACCGGTCCGAGTACGCCCCGGCCGAGGAGGCCGTCAAGGGCGGCTACGTGCTGGCGGAGGCGACCGGCGGTTCCCCGGAGGTCATCCTGATGGCGACCGGCAGCGAGGTCCAGATCGCCCTGGAGGCCCGCAAGGTCCTGGAGGAGGCCGGAACCCCCACCCGCGTCGTGTCCATGACGTGCGTGGAGTGGTTCGAGGACCAGAGCGAGGAGTACCGCGAGAGCGTGCTGCCGTCGTCGGTGCGCGCCCGCGTGTCCGTCGAGGCCGGTATCGCCATGGGCTGGCGCGCCTACGTCGGCGACGCCGGCGAGTCGGTGAGCCTGGAGCACTTCGGTGCCTCCGCCCCGTACCAGACCCTGTACAAGAAGTTCGGCCTCACCACCGAGGCCGTCGTGGACGCCGCTCGCAAGAGCGTCGCCAGGGCCGGACGCTGACAACGCGGGTCCCGCCGGGCGACCGGCGGGGCCCGCTCCCCTTGTGCGAGAGGGCGGCAACGCCCGTGAGGAAGGCGCGAACACCATGACCAACGCACTCAAGACCCTGTCCGAGGCGGGCGTGTCCGTCTGGCTGGACGACATCAGCCGCACGCGGCTGCGCACGGGCAACCTGGCCGAACTGATGTCGACCCACCACGTCGTCGGCGTCACGTCCAACCCGAGCATCTTCGACAAGGCGCTGTCCGAGGGCGACGCCTACGACGAGCAGGTGAACGAGCTCGCCGCCCGCGGCGTCTCCGTGGAGGAGGCCGTGCGCCTGCTCACCGCCTACGACATCCGCTGGGCCGCGGACACCCTGCGCCCGGTGTACGACTCCACCGACCGCGTGGACGGCCGGGTCTCCCTGGAGGTGGACCCGCGCCTGGCCCGCGAGACCGAGCGCACGGTCGCCGAGGCCAAGGCCCTGTGGTGGCTCGTCGACCGCCCCAACCTGATGATCAAGATCCCCGCGACCGCCGAGGGCCTGCCCGCGATCACCCGGGTGCTGGGTCTGGGCATCAGCGTCAACGTCACGCTGATCTTCTCCCTGGAGCGCTACCGCCAGGTGATGGACGCGTTCCTGGAGGGCATGGAACTGGCCCGCGCGAACGGCCACGACCTCTCCCGGATCCAGTCCGTGGCGTCGTTCTTCGTCAGCCGTGTGGACTCCGAGGTCGACAAGCGGCTGAGGGCGATCGGCACCGAGGAGGCCACGGCCCTCCTCGGCCGCGCCGCGCTCGCCAACGCCCGCCTGGCCTACCAGGCCTACGAGCAGGTGTTCGAGAGCAAGGAGTGGAAGGCCCTGGAGTCGCTGGGCGCCAAGCCGCAGCGCCCGCTCTGGGCGTCCACCGGTGTGAAGGACCCCGCGTACGAGGACACCCTCTACGTCACCGGGCTGGTCGCGCGCGACACCGTCAACACGATGCCGCAGGCCACCCTGGACGCCACCGGGGACCACGCCGTCATCTCCGGCAACACCGTGCTCGGCAGCTACGCGCAGGCCCACGCCGACTTCGCCGCCCTGGAGGCCGCGGGTGTGAACCTGACCGAGGTGTTCGGCCACCTGGAGGAGGACGGGGTCGCCAAGTTCGTCACCTCGTGGGAGAGCCTGCTCAAGGGCCTCTCCGACAAGCTGGACGCCTCCGCCTGAGCGGCGCCCCCGGGGCCCGCCCCGGGGAGGCGCAGCCCGCGCTCCGACCCGGTCCCCGTCACCGCCCCGCGCCCGCACTCCGGTGCGGGCGCGGGCGCCCAGCCAGCCCCACCGGCCACTCTCAGAAGGAAAGGGACCTGTGAAAGAACCGGTGATGCCCGGAGCGGTACCCAACCCGCTCCGCAACGCCCTGGACCGCAGACTGCCCCGCATCGCCGGACCCAGCGTGCTGGTGCTGTTCGGTGTCACGGGCGACCTGGCCAGGAAGAAGCTCCTGCCCGCCGTCTACGACCTCGCCAACCGGGGGATGCTGCCGCCGGGCTTCGGCCTGGTGGGGTTCGCGCGCCGCGACTGGGAGGACCAGGACTTCGCCGAGCAGGCGCACGAGGCGGTGCGCAAGTACGCGCGCACGCCGTTCCACGAGGACGTGTGGCGCCAGCTCAGCGAGGGCGTGAGGTTCGTGCAGGGCGACCTGGACGACGACGACGCGTTCGACCGCCTGGCGGAGACCGTGCGCGAGCTGGACACCGTGCGCGGCACCGGCGGGAACTACGCGTTCTACCTCTCCCTGCCGCCCAAGCTGTTCCCGACGGTCGTCAAGCAGCTCAAGCGGTCCGGTCTGGCCGAGCCCGGCGAGGACGACGGCCCCACGACGGAGGGAGGCCTGCGGGTCGCCCCCTGGCGCCGGGTGGTGATCGAGAAGCCGTTCGGCCACGACCTGGAGAGCGCCCAGGACCTCAACGCGGTGGTGGACGACGTGTTCCCGCCGTCGTCGGTGTTCCGCATCGACCACTACCTGGGCAAGGAGACGGTCCAGAACATCCTGGCGCTGCGGTTCGCCAACACCCTGTTCGAGCCGCTGTGGAACCGCAGCTACGTGGACCACGTGCAGATCACCATGGCCGAGGACATCGGCGTGGGCGGTCGCGCGGGCTACTACGACGGGATCGGCGCGGCCCGCGACGTCATCCAGAACCACCTGCTGCAGCTCCTGGCCCTCGTGGCCATGGAGGAGCCGATCTCCTACAGCGCGGACGCGATCCGCGCCGAGAAGGAGAAGGTCCTGGCCTCGGTGTCGCTGCCGGAGGACCTGGGGACGGGGACCGCCCGGGGCCAGTACGCCGCGGGCTGGCAGGGCGGCGCGTCGGTGCGCGGCTACCTGGAGGAGGAGGGCATCCCCTCCGACTCCGTGACCGAGACCTACGCGGCGCTGAAGCTGGCGGTGGACACCCGACGCTGGTCGGGGGTGCCCTTCTACCTGCGCACCGGCAAGAGGCTGGGCCGCCGGGTGACCGAGGTGGCCCTGGTGTTCCAGGCCGCCCCGCAGCAGATGTTCCCCCGCACCGACGTCAGCGAACTGGGCCAGAACGCCCTGGTGCTGCGCATCCAGCCGGACGAGGGCGTCACCCTGCGGTTCGGCTCCAAGGTGCCCGGCGCGAGCATGGAGGTCCGTGACGTGAGCATGGACTTCACCTACGGGCAGTCCTTCACGGAGGCCAGCCCCGAGGCCTACGAGCGGCTCATCCTGGACGTGCTCATCGGCGACCCGCCCCTGTTCCCGCGTCAGGAGGAGGTCGAGCTCTCCTGGCGCATCCTCGACCCGGTCGAGGAGTACTGGGCCAAGTCGGGGCAGCCCGAGCAGTACGGCTCGGGCACCTGGGGGCCGGAGTCGGCCGAGAACCTGCTCGCCAGGGACGGCCGCCAGTGGCGGCGCCCGTGACCAGCCACGACCACGCGGGGAGGAACCCATGACGCTCTACCTGCCGCGCACCACGACCTCGCAGATCACCGAGGCGCTCATGTCCGAGCGGCTCAGCGTCGGCGGCGGCGCCATGAACATGGTGCTGACCCTGGTCATCGTCACCGACGAGGCCGACCACTACGACGCCGTGCGGGCGGCCACCGAGGCCGGCCGCGAGCACCCCTCGCGCGTGGTGGCGCTGATCCGGCGCGACCCCGACACCGAACCGGCCATCGACGCCGAGATCCGCAGGCCGGGCACCTCCGGTCCGGGCGAGGCCGTCCTGCTGCGGCTGTACGGACCGCTCGGCGAGCACGCGGACTCGGTGGTCACGCCCCTGCTGGTCCCCGACGCCCCCGTGGTGGCGTGGTGGCCGGGTGTGGGCCCGGTCGACCCGGCCGCCGACGCCGTGGGCCGTCTGGCCCAGCGCCGCATCACCGACGCGCTGCGCGCCCCCGACCCGTTGCGGGACCTGGTGGAACGGGTAGCCCACTACAGTCCGGGCGACACGGACCTGACCTGGACCCGGCTGACGCCGTGGCGCTCGCTCCTGGCCAGCGCCATGGACCAGCCGTCCGGGTGGGTGAACTCGGCGCGGGTGACGGCCGAGTCGCACTACCCGAGCGCCGAACTGCTGGCGGCTTGGCTGTCCGACCGGTTGGAGGTGCCCGTGGAACGCGCCACCTCCCACGGTCCCGGCCTGACCGAGGTCAGACTGACCACCTCGGAGGGGGACATCACGATCTCCCGGGTGGACGGCAGGGTGGCCACGCTGTCGCGGTTCGGGCAGCCGGACCAGACGGTGGCGCTGGCACGGCGCGGCGCCGCCCTGGCGCTCGCCGAGGAGCTGCGCCGCCTGGACGCCGACGAGACGTACGAGAGCGCGGCCCGTCACCTGGGGCCGCTGCTCACGGGAAGCGGAGCATGAGGATGAGCGAACCGGAGATCGTCCGCCACACGGACGCGGCGGGACTGGCCGACAGCCTGGCGTTGCGGCTGGTCAACCTGATCGTCCAGGCCGAGGCGGACAAGCGTGACTTCCACCTCGTCCTGACCGGGGGCGGGATCGGCATCCGGGCCCTGGAGTCGGTGCGCGACCACGCCAACGAGGCCGGGATCAGCTGGGCGCACGTGCACCTGTGGTGGGGGGACGAGCGCTACCTGCCGGACAAGGACCCCGAGCGCAACGAGACCCAGGCGTGCAAGGCCCTGATCAACCAGATCTCGATCCCGACGCACCAGGTGCACCCGATCCCCGCCTCCGACGGGCTGGACGGCGGCCACGTGGAGCACGCGGCGACCCGGTACGGCCGGGAGCTGGCGGTGGCGGCGCGCGGCGAGGGCCCCGTGCCCGTGTTCGACGTGTGCCTGCTGGGCGTCGGCCCCGACGCGCACGTGGCGTCGCTGTTCCCGGGGCTGTCGGCGGTGCGCGAGGACGAGGCGTCCGTGGCAGCGGTGCACGACTCGCCCAAGCCCCCCGCCGAGCGGGTCACGCTGACGCTGTCGTCCATCCGCACGGCCCGCCAGGTGTGGGTGCTGGCCTCGGGTGAGGGCAAGGCCGAGGCGGTGCGCCTGGGGCTGGCCGGGGGCGGGGTCGACGAGGCCCCGGTGGCCGGGGCCCGCGGCTCGGAGAAGACCGTGTTCTGGGTGGACGAGGCCGCGGCCTCGAAGCTGTAGCGACCCTCGGCGTACGCGAGCGCCCCGGCCGGGGGCGGATTCAAAAGGCCCGGCCGGGGCGCTCGCGTGTCCGGTCGGCGCGTCCGGCCGCCGCTGGGGCGCACCGGCCCCGGCCGCCCGGCCGCCCGGGACCGCGGGGCGCCCTGGTGGCAGACTTGCCGACATGGCGAGAATCCACGACACCATCGGTCCCCGGCTGGCACGCTTCCTCCTCGACCAGCCGGTGTTCTTCGTCGGCACCGCGCCCCTGGGGGCGCAGGGCCACGTCAACGTCTCCCCCAAGGGCATGAGCGGCACCTTCGCCGTGCTCGGCGAGGACCGGGTGGCCTATCTCGACTACGCGGGGTCGGGGACGGAGACCATCGCCCACCTGAGGGAGAACGGGCGCGTCGTCCTGATGTTCTGTGCCTTCGACGGGCCGCCGAACATCGTGCGCCTCCACGGCCGCGGGCGCGTCGTCCTGCCCGCCGACGCCGGCTTCGACGAGCTGCGTTCCCACTTCCCCAAGGAGCGGACCCTCGGGCAGCGGGCCGTCATCGTGGTCGACGTCCAGCGCGTCTCCGACTCCTGCGGTTTCTCCGTGCCCCTGATGGACGTGCGCGGCGATCGCGATCTGCTGGACCGCCACCACGAACGCCGCGACCCCGCCTACTTCACCGACTACTGGCGCACCCGCAACGCCACCAGCATCGACGGCCTGCCCGGCGTGCCCGCGCCGTCCGACCGGACCGCGGAGCCCCCCCGGGGCCGCCCCGACCCCGTCCTGAAGGCGGGCGCGGGGCTCGGGCGCCGTGCCTCAGTCGCGGGAGAGCTCGCGGACGGTCGCCATGTCGTCGAAGGGGAGCAGCGCGTCGCCGACGATCTGGTGCGACTCGCTGCCCTTGCCGGCGAGCAGGACGACGTCGCCCGGCTCCGCCGCGGCCAGGGCTGCGGAGATGGCCCCGCGGCGGTCGCCGAGCCGCTCGAAGGGGGTGCCGGTCACGGCGATCCCCGGAGCGACCTGATCCATGATCGCTTCCGGGTCCTCGCCGCGCGGGTTGTCCGAGGTGAGGAAGCACAGGTCGGAGTAGGTGCCCGCGATCTCCCCCATCCGCGCGCGCTTGGTGGTGTCGCGGTCCCCTCCGCAGCCGAAGACGGTGAGCACCCGCCCCCGGGCGAACCCTCGGATCGTCTGGAGGACCTTGTCCAGCGAGTCCGGTGAGTGGGCGTAGTCCACGATCACGGAGACCCCGCGCGGGGCGTCGAAGTGCTCGAAACGGCCGGGGATCTGAGGCATGCGCTCGAGGGCGTCCACGAGAGGGCCCAGCTCGTGGCCGAACCGGTGGCAGGCCGCCACGGCCGCGAGCGCGTTGGAGACCGAGAACCTGCCCGGCACGGGAATCGCCGCCGGGTACTTGCGGCCGTCGTGGTGCAGGACGAAACGCGTCCCCGAGGCGTCGACGACCAGGTCCGTCGCCCGGTAGTCGGCCTCGGCCTCGATGGCGTAGGTGGTCACCGCACCGGGCATCATGGCGGGGATCGCCGCCCCGACCGGGTCGTCGGCGTTGACCACGGCGTGGCGGCACATGCCCCGGAAGAGGCGCAGTTTGGCGTCGCGGTAGTTCTCCATGGTGCCGTGGTCGTCCAGGTGGTCCTGGGTGAGGTTGGTGAAGATCCCGACGTCCACGAAGGAACCGTCCACGCGGTGGTGCAGCAGCCCCATCGAGGTGGCCTCCAGCACCACGCTGACGGTGCCGCGGTCGCGCATGCGCCCCAGGATGTACTGGAGGTCGGGGGACTCCGGGGTGCTCAGCACCGACCGGGGCATGGGGACGGGGTCGCCGCCGGTGCGGCTGCCGGAGGTGCCGATGACCCCGACACGGGCGCCCTTGGCGAGGCTCAGCAGCGATTCGTACATGGACGACACCGAGGTCTTGCCGTTGGTCCCGGTGACGGCGACCACGTCCATCCCCCGGCCCGGGTGTCCGTAGTAGCGCGCGGAGACGACCGCCGCAGCGGTGCGGGCGTCGGCCACCCGGACCACGCACGCGTCGGGGTGCGCGGACCAGGGCGGGGCGCCCGGCGGCCCCGCCTCGAGGAGGACGGCCGCGGCGCCCCGGACGAGGGCGGGGACGGCACCGGCGGTCCCGCCCCCGTCGTGTCCGGGCACGGCGACGTACAGCGACCCGGGAGCCACCCGGTGGACGTCCAGGCACGGTCCGGCGGTGATCCGGGAGTCCGGGTCTCCGTGCAGGACCTGGTGGTCATGGCCTTCGAGCAGCTCGCTCAGCTTCACGAGTGGGTCCCTTCGGGCGGGCGCGCTCCGTTCGCACGGGCGGCACCGGTGGGCACGGCCGACGGGATGGCCGAGGGCCGGCGGGGCAGGGAGCGGTGGTGCTGCGTTGCGGGGCCGGTGAGGGCCGGGCGCGGCCCCCGGTCAGGGGGCGGCGCACCGTGTGTGCGGGAGCGCGACGGACCGTGACGCACAGGGGTCGCGGGGGCACGGCAGCGGACGGAGCCGCGGATGGAGGTCGCTAGCCGTGGCCGTGGAGAGCCCGGAGTCCGGTGCGGGGAGCCTCCGGTACGGCGGAGGTCGACCCCGTGACGGCGGAGGGGGCGGTGGCCGCCCGGCACGGGCGGGTGAGGGGCGAACCCTGTCCACACGCGCGAGTAACGGCCATATCCCGAGTGTACGCGCCCGGTCGCGGACCGCAGCGCGCGGCCCGACCGCACCGGACGGGAGGGGCTCCGGGGGCGGGGCGCGGGCGAGCGAAGGCCGCGCGGGACGGGGACCCGCGAACGCACGGCCGGGCCCCTCCCCCACGAGCGGGGAGGGGCCCGGCGGGGGCCGGGGCGCGCACACGGGGCGGGGCGCCGGGGTCCGCCCCGGCGGGGTCAGGAGTCCGCGGCGGTCCTCCAGAACACCGGAATCAGGATGGCGGCCACCACGACGTGGGAGAGGAGGAGGACGGCCTCGGTGGCGGCGCTGCCCCCGACCGACATCGAGGGCGCGAACGAGACCAGCGTGAAGACCACCGCGACGATCGTCCACACCAGGCGTGCACGGGACCCGAGGACGCGCTCGGCCAGTGCGAAGGTGCCCCAGCCGATGAGCCCGAACACGGTCGTGAAGAGGACGAAGGCCACGAGCGGCACGGGGCCCTCGGGCTGCCCGGGCGGCGCGATGAGCATGTCGATGCCGACGAGCGGGGCCAGGGCGCCGAGCAGCGCGTTGGCGAGCACCGCCGCGACGACGGCGGCGAGGCGGGGCTTCCACACGGGGCGGACGGTACGGGTGTCAGGGGATGTCGCGGTCATGGTGTTTCCTCACGTCGTGTAGGTACGACATTGACCGTACGACCCCAAGAAGATACTTCCTATGTGCGAGAGGATCATTTGTATACTCGATCGTCCAGGTCTCGTGTGACCAAGGATACGATGACCGCATGGACGTTCTGAGTGACGTGATCTCGACCATCCGGACGGGGCAGCCGCGCTCGACCCGTATCGCCTGGCACTCCCCGTGGGGCATGCGCTTCCCCGAGACCACGGGACCGGGGTTCCAGGTCGTGCTCCAGGGTTCGTGCTGGCTGCTGATGGACGGGGAGGAACCCCTCCGCCTGGGGGTCGGCGACGTGGTGTTCCTTCCGCACGGCCAGGAGTTCGCGCTCGCGGACAGCACCGAACACCCTCTTCCCGACCCGAGCTGCCACTCCTTCGTGAGCGCGCTGCGGGAGTCGGGCTCCCTCCCTCCCCTCGACCGTCCCGGCCCCCCGGTGACCGAGCTGGTCTGCGACGCCGACGGGCCGCGTCCGCTGCTGCGCCGGTTCGGCTCGGCCTCCGTCGGCACCGCCGACGCGGACGGCCCCTCGTGCGTCACCGTGGGCGGCGCCTACCACGCGTGCCCGGCCCGGCCGCACCCGATGCTCACCGAGCTGCCCCGGGTGGTCCACCTGCCCGCACGGGTGGGGATGAGGCCCGAACTGACCGCCGCCGTCGACCTCCTGGGGGGCGAGCTGGGGGGACCCCGCCAGGGCAGCGACGCCGTCATCCCGTCGCTGCTGGACATCCTGCTGCTGTACATCCTGCGGGCGTTCCTGGAGGAGCACCGCCCGGGCGGGGCCTGCGGCTGGGTCGGCGCCCTGCGCGACCCTGCGGTGAGCGCCGCGGTCAAGGCCGTCCACGAGGACCCCGCCCACCCGTGGACGGTGGCGGGGCTGGGCGAGCGCGCGGGCCTGTCCAGGGCCGCGTTCTCCAGGAGGTTCACCTCCCTGGTGGGCCAGTCCCCGCTGGCGTACGTGACCTGGTGGCGGCTGACCCGGGCCGGCCTGCTGCTCCGGGAGTCCGACGCGCCGATCAGCGCCGTCGCCGCCCGGGTGGGCTACTCCTCGCAGTTCGCGTTCGCCAACGCGTTCAAGCGCGAGTTCGGGATGGCCCCCGGTGGCTACCGCCGGGGGACGGACGCCCTCCTCACCGCGGACGCGGCGCCGGAGACGGCTTCCGGGCCCCGCCGAGCAGTCCCGGATCCCGCGTAGGCGGGCGGGGGTCGTCCGTCCCCGCGCGCCCCCGCCCTCCGCCGTGCAGGTCTCCGGCCGTCGGCGGACCCGTCCGCCGCGCGCCGCTTGGGACTCCAGCCGTAGATCGCGACCATCCTCGACGAGTGGTTTGCCGTCGCCGGTCGTGGCAGTGGAGAGCGCACGGTGGTGGGCGGCACCGCCCCGTGGTCTCCGGCGTGGATAGCATCACCTGGCCGGTGCAGGACGTCCGCAACTCCGCCAGGCGTCCCGGCCCGGCAAGGAGGCCACATGAGCGAGGCGTACTCGCCGATCCCGGAGCTGAACCTGCTCAAGGAGTTCGACGACCGGATCGGCCCGGTCTACTACTCGGAGGGTTTCGAGCTGCGCGAGTACGGCGCGGACGCCGGCCTCCACACCTGGTCGGAGCATCCGGAGTTCCTGAGCCGGTTCATCCCCTTCGCGCAGGCCAACCACTCCGGCTCCGACTACGCGCTGTGGCGGTGCGACGATCGGACCGACCTCGCCACTCTGCCCGTCGTCCTGGTCGGCGATGAAGGGCACCTCTATGTGATCGCGCGCGACCTGAGGGAACTCTTCCAGCTTCTGGCCGTCGACGGCGAGCCTCTCGCCGACTTCGGGTTTCCTGCCCCTGAGGAAGTCGAGGAACACAGCGAGGGCCACCACGAGTTCCTCACCTGGTTGAACCGGAATTTCGGCCTTGAGCCACCGGAGGACCTGGACGCACTGTGGACCGCGCGCAAGGAGTCCGACGATCGGTTCAGGGCATGGGTGAGCCGGTTCGTCGAGCTGGACGGTCGCTGACGGCCCATCGCAGTCCGTGAACTCCATGGCTGTGCGGCTTGTCGCCGGTCGTGGCCCACCCGGGCTCGGGCCCGGTGGCGGCGCCGCCGGCCGGTCCGGCTGAGCCGGTGGGCCCTGTCGTGGACAAGCTGGACGACGAGGGTGATGAACAGGCGCTGCATTTCGCGGCAGCGAGAGGTATGAGCCCCTTCGGCGACGCTCCAGCAGTTTCTGCGCGGCGGGTCCGACAGCAGCCGTCCGCGCCGGCGAGTCCACGGTCTACGGCTGGAGTACTAGGCCGCGTTCCGCGGATCATTCCGGGCTCGCGTCCCCCGGGCTGCCTCTCGCCGCGCCGACTGCGCTTGGACAGCCAAACCCGGGCTGCCCTGCGCTACCCGTCTTGCGAGAGATGGCCCGGAAGCCGCTCGCGTCGATCGGCGCAAGCGCCGAGTCAACCGAAAGCATCCACGGACCACGCCCTAGGCGAGGGTCTGCGGGCAGGTCAGTCCCGGCGCCGGCACCTTCCCGGTGATCAGGTACTCGTCCAGGGGCTCGTCCACGCAGGCGCTCTTGCCCGAGCCGTACACGGTGTGGCCGCCGCCCTCGTAGGTGACCAGGACCGAGGTCGTGAGCCGGGCGTGCATGCGCCGGGCCCACCGGTAGGAGGTCGCGGGGTCGCCCACGTTGCCGACGAGCACGATCGGCGGCGCCGCGGACGCCGTGAACTCCTGGGCGCCCGTCTCCGCGGAGGGCCAGCGTGCGCACGACGCCGTCGCCCACACGGGGGCTCCGCCGAACAGCGGCGCCCGCAGCTCGGCCGCCCCGACGGCCTCCTGGTAGACGCGCAGGTCCCGCGGGTCCTCCCGGTCGGCGCACATGACGGCCGTGTAGGAGTCCGCCCTCTCGTCGGTGTCACGGCCGAACGTGCGGTCGAACATGTACTCCAGGTACCGCTCGTACGTCTCGGATCCGGTCTCCCCCTCGGCCAGGGCGGTGAAGAACCCGACCAGGTAGGCCCAGGACCACTCGTCGTAGAGCTGTGTGCCGACCATCTCCATCAGCATCCCGCCGGTGACCGTGTGCCCCCGGACCGTCGGCCGGTCCCGGTCGAACCGCTCCAGGAGGTGGAGGGTCTCCTTCACCGCGGCCTCCCCCGACGTGAAGGGGCAGTCGTCCGCGGTCTCGACGCAGTGGTCCGCGACCATCCTCCAGGAACGCTCGAAGGCCTCCTGGGTCTCCACGGCGAGCCGGACGTTGGACGGCACGGTGTCCACGACCCCGTCCAGGACCAGGGCCCTCGTGCGGTCGGGGAACATGTCCGCGTACAGGGCGCCGATGTGGGTGCCGTACGAGTAGCCGACGTACGTCAGCTTGTCGTCGCCCAGGGCGTCGCGAAGGACGTCCAGGTCACGGACCACGTTGACGGTGCCCATCCGCGACAGGAAGGCCTCGCCGGCCGCTTCGGCGCAGCTCTCCCCGTAGGCCTGGGCCGCCTCGCCCAGCCCGCGCAGTTCCGTGGCGGTCGCCTTCGCCGCGTCCTCGGGTACGAGGCGCTCCAGCTGCCTGTCCCAGGCCCGCGTCCCCCCGCACTCCAGGCCCTCGCTCTGCCCGACACCGCGGGGGTCGAACCCCACCAGGTCGAAGGCGGACTGCACACGCTCCCCCAGGAAGGGGTTGCGCATGCCGTCCACCGTCGAGACCCCGGGTCCCCCGAAGTCGACCACCAGCGAACCCCTGCGCTCCGTCTCCGGTCCGTGCGCCGGCCTGCGGGTCAGGGCGATCCCGATCGTCTCCCCGCCGGGGTTGCCGTAGTCGACCGGGACCGTGAGCGTTCCGCACTCGAGCCCCGCCATCCACGCGGGGGTGCCCCCGCCCGCGTCGGCGTCGACCGCGTCCAGCTCCGCCTGGGTGAAGCAGGCGCTCCAGGCGACGTCCTGGCCGTAGAACGGGAGCGGCACGTCGACGTCGGCCGGGAGCGGCGCGAACCCCGTGGTCGCCGCGAGCGCCACGGCGAGTCCCGCCGCCCCGAGCGGGGCCCCCGCTCCGCCGAACCGCCAGAAAGCACACGCTTGACGCCTTGTCCGCACCGCTGCTCCGTTCCCGTCAGTGCCGGCCGGCCACCGCCGGGGTCTTTCGCACCATCCCAGCTGAGAACGGGTCGATCACGGACGGTAACATCCTGTTCGGGAGGTAAACAGTCGGTCTTGATTGGCGCCGCAGCCCCCGGGTCAGGTGCGCGGGCAGGTGAGACCGGGGCGCGGCGCCTCTCCCGTCAGCAGGTAGGCGTCCACGGGTCCGTCCACGCAGTCGCTGCGCCCCTTCCCGTACAGCGTGTGCCCGGCCCCCTCGTAGGTGACCAGGACGCCCGTCTCCAGCTGCCCGGCGAGTTCCTCGGCCCACGCGTAGGGCGTGGCCGGGTCCCCGACCGTCCCGATCACCACGATGGGCGGCGCGTCCGGGGCCGTGAACCCCGTGGGCGCCTCCTCGCTCTCCGGCCAGTACGCGCACGGCAGCTGCTCCCACACCAGTTCGGGGCCGAACAGCGGTGACAGCACGTCCGCGCGGTCGGCCGCGTCCCGGTAGGCCGCCACGTCGTCGGGGTCGGCGCGGTCGGCGCAGTTCACCGCGGTGAACACGGCGTTGGCGTCCTGGTGCTCCGCCCGCGGGTCGACGTCCTCGGGGTCGACGTCCTTGTACTTGCCGAACGTGTTGCCGTACAGCTCCCCGAGGCGGCGCGCGGTCCCCTCCCCGTCGCCGGCGTCGAGCGCGGCGAGCAGCTCGGCCAGGTAGTCCCAGCTCTCCTCGTGGTACAGCTCCATGCCGATCATCCGGAGCAGGGTGTCCCCGTCGACGGGGACGCCCTCCGCCTCGGCGGGATCCCGGTCGAGCCCGGCCATGAGCTCACCCATCCGCGCGTCGGACCCGTTCCCGCCACCGGAGGCGGGACCGGCGAACGGACACCGCTCGACCTCGGCCGTGCAGTGGGCGACGAACATGTCCCAGGTGTTCTGGTAGGCGGCGACCTGGTCCAGGGCGATCCCCGCGTTGGACAGCTCGGTCTCCACCGCTCCGTCCAGGACCAGTGCCCGCGTCCTCCGCGGGAACATCTCCGCGTAGAGGGCGCCGATGTGCGTGCCGTACGAGTAGCCCACGAAGCTCAACCGCTCGTCGCCGAGCGCGTCCCGGATCACGTCCAGGTCGCGGACGACGTTCACGGTGCCCAGGTGCGCGAGGAACTCCTCGCCCACCGTCTCCGTGCACGACTCGGCGTAGCGGCGGGCGGCGTCCTCCAGCGGCCGGAGTTCCACGTCGGTCAGGTCCGCGGGGTCGGTGTCGGCGACGCGCCTGAGCGCGTCGTCCATCACGTACACGTCCCCGCACGCGAACCCCCCGCTCTCCCCGACACCGCGCGGGTCGAAGGAGACCAGGTCGAAGGCGGCGCGGACGTCGTCGCCGAAGAACGGGAAGTCCAGCATCTCGATGCCGGAGACACCGGGTCCCCCGGGGTTGAGCACCAGGGAGCCCAGTCGCTCCTCCGCCGGGCCGGTGGCCGGAGCCCGGATCAGGGCGATGTCCACCACCGTCCCGTCCGGCCGGTCGTGGTCCAGGGGGACGGTGACGGTCCCGCACTCCAGGGTCTCCAACCAGTCCGGGTCGGCCCCCCAGCCGGCGAGCTCGCCGACCTGCCGACCGTCGTAGCAGGTCCGCCAGTCCACCTCCTGCCCCGCGAAGGGCCCGTCCTGCCCCGGAGGCTCCGGCGAGCACCCCGCGCACAGCAGCACCGTCGCCGCGGCCCCGGCCAGCGCAGCCGTCCCGGCCCCTCCCGCCCCGGTTCGCACGCCGTCACCGACGACCGCTGCTCCACCGACCACGCGCGGCTCCGTTCCCGCCCCCGCGCCCCCGCGCGGCGGCCGTGTCACACCGGGACCGGCTCGTCCCCCACCGGAGAGGGTGCCGCACGGGACCGGGGCGATCCACCCGCCGATCCGGCGGCACCCCGGAAAACAGAAGTGGCCGCTCCCGTGGACCGCACCGCAGGCGACGCGGTCGCCCGCCGCCCCTCCGGCGCGGCCTCCGGGGCCCGTCGGCGACGGATGCGAGAGGCCCCGCCCGGAGGGGCGGAAGGGCGGGGGAGGCCGGGGCCCGGCCCCCACGGGTCTCCCCCGGGCCGGGCAGGGCTCAGAGCAGGCTCACATCGGTGTCGAACAGCTCCGGGAGGTCCTCCGGGGAGGCCACCGCCACCAGCGGGCGCAGGGGCTCCCCGAACCCGATCCGCGCCGGGGACCGCCGCTCCTCCTCTTCGGACTGGGTGATCCAGTCGACCAGTTCGACCGCGCGGCTGACGTCCCCTCCGGGCCGGGTCAGGGCCACCACGGTCCCCGCCACGTCGCAGCCCGTGTTGAGGAGCAGGGTCGCCGAGAACACGCTCTGCGCCCACGCGCCCCGGCCCACCGGGTGGGCCTCGCCGCCGAGGGTCCGGCGCCGGGACCAGCCGGGGGCGGCCAGGCCCACGGCGCGGTCGTCGAAGGTGAGCACGAGGCTGGGCCGCTCCTGAGCGGACAGGCACTCCACCGGGTCGCCGAGCGAGTCGTCCATCCACACCCCGACGGGGCCGCCGGCCGCCCGGACCAGGGCGGTGCGGGCGGCGTCGAGCAGGCCGGTGTCGACCTGGCCGCGGGCGGGCTCGCACGCCCTCTCCTCCAGGGGGCCGGCCAGCGGCGAGTACCCCGGCAGGAGCAGCGGCCAGTCCACGCTGGCGCGGCCCTTCAGCGGCACGGCACCGTGGGTCAGGCAGACCACGGTGCGTCTGCGCCCCAACTGGTAGGTGACGCAGGCGCCCGTCCGGCGGGCGGCCAGGGCCAGACCGAGGCTCATGGCCTTGGTCCCGGTGGTGATGTCGACGATCACCGGCCCCGGGGCCGTGCCGGCCCCCTGGTCGGCGATCCACCGGCGGGCGACCGCGGTGACCGCCTCCGTGTCGGACCCGTCCACCGGCTCCGGGGTGAAGCGGACGCGGTCGCGGTATCCGCTCTCCTTCAGCAGGGCCGCCCCGGGGCGGTCCGTGCCGGGGTGCTCGGCCGCGTACAGGGTGCGCGCGGCGGCCTCGCGCATGCCGCCGAGGACGCTCTGCCGGGAGGGCAGGACCAGTGTGCTGGCGGGACGGTGGGCGTGCACGGCGGTCAGGGTGCCCATGCGGCTGCCGCCCAGGGAGGTGACCAGGACGGGACCGTCACCGGCCCCGGGGTGGCGTTCGGGCGGCTCCGCCCCGTCCGGCCGCGCCGCGGGCTCCGTGGGGAGCCGCGCCCCAGCCGTGCCGCGCGGCGGAGCGCCCAGTCCGGGGAAGAACGCCTTGCGAACCTCCTCGAACGAGGTGAGGCGGGCGAGCAGGTCGTCCAGGCTCCACACGTGGACGCTCCGCGCGCTCAGCGCCGGGTTGTACGCGGTGACGCGCTCGCGGAGTCCCGGGACGGCCGGTCCCGAGTGGACGAACAGCACCTGGACGGCGCCGCCGAAGACCCGGCGGGCCTTGGTCACGGTCCACCCGGCACGGGCGACGACGTCGTCGGGGCGGGACTTGGCCTCGACGCACAGCACCCGGTGGCGGTAGCGGACGACCGCGTCGAAGTCGGCGACGGCGCCGGCGGGGTGGAGCGGGTCGGCGACCTGCCGGGGGCCGAGGACCTCGGTCCCCCGGTGGCGGCGCGTGTGCCTCAGCAGGTGGGAGAGCACCCGCCCCTCGGCGACGACCCCCCGGCGGACCGCGGGGCTCATGTCCGGGAAGCGCGCCAGGAGTGCCTGCTTGCCGCCCTGGACGAACAGGCGGACGGGTTCGGGGTCGCGGTCGTCGAGCCAGCGGGCGCCGTGGATCTCCGCGAGGGTGCGCAGGTCGACGCCGTCCCCGACCACCGGGCGCCCCGGGTGCGAGCCGTCGGCGGTGCGCAGGAGGTCGCGCTGGGCGTCGAGGTAGTGGCGCCAGCGGAGGACCTGGGGGTGCCTGTCCCGGGGCAGCGCCTGTTCGTGGAAGAGGGCCGCGGCCACGCTCATCACCTTGGTGCCGCCGGTGTAGTCGAGGAACCAGGGTTCCTCCCCGTTGTCGCGGTGGAACGCGGCCAGGGTGTCGGTGACCGGTCCGAAGTCGTGGGGGTCGGGTCCCACGCTGAGCACCCGCACCGACGCGCGGTCGGTGAGCCGTCCCACCGCGCGGGCGACCCGGCGCGCGACGGGGAGGGTCCCGTCGCTGCCGACCAGGAGGAGGTGGTCGGCGGGGAGCGTGAGCGAGGACAGCAGGGCCGGGGTGGGGTTCTGCCCGACGAGCACGACGGCGGTTCGGGGACTGTCCACGGTGTCCTTCACGGGAGGGATGGGGACGGTTTCGGGACGCCCACGCTACTGGCGGGGCTCCCCTTTCCTCCAGGGAGGGAGACGTCCGGTTCTCCGACGAATGCGAACGGGCGGGAGGGACGGCGGAAACGGCGGAAGGGGCGGGCGCACCCAGCGGGCCGCCGCCCCGGGGGCGGGGCGGCCCGGGGCCGGTCAGGCGCCGACCCTCTCCCCCGCGACGGTCGCGGTCCCCTGGGCCGCTGCGCGCCCGCGCACCGGCGAACCGCTGATCACGAAGGAGCGGCACGCGGTCACCACCCCCTTCCCGTCGCGCACGAGGTCGGAGGGGACGAGCAGGTCCCGGCGCTCGGGATGGGCGGAGCCGACCACGGAGGAGACGATGAACCACACCCCCTCCTGTGGCTCGGGCAGGTTGGCCCTGGTCCGCTCCTCCGCCATCAGCGGGACCCCCGCGACCTCCAGGCCGACGGGTACGCGCACCGCCTCGACCCGGGCCGGTTCGTCGGATCCCGGCCAGCACCGGATGACGCGGGAGCTCTCGTCCACGACCGTCACCGCATGCGGAGTCAGGTTGACCACCGGCATCCGGCGCCCTCCGTTCGTCTCGGTGTGCGACGGCCGGTCGGCGTACCGCGTCCGGCCGGTGCCGCGTCCCGGTCCAAGGCCTTCACCGCAGTCTCTCGGACACACGCGCGGGCGCCCCGCGGGCGTGCCGCACGGGAGAAACCCGAGAAAGGGTTGGGACCCCTGTTTCGGATGTCCTTTTTATGATGATCAGGATTGGTTTATGATGCTCGATAACCTGCCACAACAATTGACATTTCCTCCGTAGTGGCTCTATTTTGCTATACGACCTCCCGTTCACGCGGGGGTGTCAACAGAGGTCTCACGTCTCTTTCGCACGCGCTTTCCCGGAGGGCTGGGAAAGCGACCCGGCCCCGGAACACCCGGGGAGAAGAGTTCGTGAGCACGCACCACTGCTCCGTCTGGGAGCTGTTCGGTTCCGCCGCCTTCCTGCGCGTCTTCACGCGTGTCCTGGGATGCGGGCCGTGCTCCTCGGACGGAACCGCGCAGGGCTGCTCGGGCCACTCCGAACAGTTCTGCGACTACGTCGACCTGTGCGCCGAGCACTGCCCGTGCCCGGTGCACGGAGCGGATCCCGAGAGCGTCATCGCCGTGCGCATGAGACGCGCCGCGCCCGGTGGGACAGGCGTCGACCGCACTGCCGCGCACCGGCTGCGGGACGCCCTGGACGACGTGCGCCGGGACCGCTCCTACAAGAACCTGCGCCACGTCTACCCGCAGAGCGCGCCCGACGGCCGGATCCGCTGCGCGTTCTCCGAGCGCCCGCGCCGCTGGGCGCAGCGCCGCGACGTCGCCCTGGTCGCCACGGACGTGGTCGACCAGGAGGCTCTGGCCATGCTGGTGCTCACCGCGGGCTGGGGCAACCCCGCCGCCGACCTGCCCGAGGACATCCATCCGGGCGAGACGGTCTCCTTCACCGAGGACGGCAGCGCCGTGCCCGTCGCCGACCTGCACGGCCGCACGCTCACGGCCGTCAAGGAACCGCCCATGGTCTCGACCGCCACGGGCGACTACCTGCTGCGCAAGCTGGCCGAACTGGCCGCGGGACGCGACGCCGACCCCGGCCGCACGCCCGACCAGCGGCGGCGCCTCCTGCTCCGCCGCCTCCTTCCCGAGTTGAACGGCGAGGACGTCGCCCGGCGGCTGACCGGCGTCCTGGGCCGGATGGCGACGACCATGCCCCGCCACTTCGAGCTGGTGCAGCGGGCGCGCGGCCGGTCCCGCAGCGCCCCCTACTCCCCCGTCCCCGACTCCCCGTCCCCCGTGGGGGACCCGTCCCTGCGGCGCGAGGTGCTCACCGCGGAGGAGCGGTCCTGGCTGCGCCGGACCGGTCTGGCCCTGACCACGCGGGCCCAGGAGTCGAGGTCCGCCTTCGACGCCGACCCGCAGGGCGCCCTGGAGTCCCTGCTGTGCGGGCTGCTCGACGAGGGCGCCGACGTCCCCGCTCTGTGGGCGGGGGCCCAGGACGACCCCGACCTGCGCGCGGACCTGGTGGAGGCTCTGGCGGAGGCCATCGACAGGTAGGCCCGCTCAGGGGCGGCCCCGGCTCGGCCGGCGGCGTCCGGCGGGGCGGAACCCGGCCCCTGCGGCGGGTGCGCTCGCGCGCCGCCGGCTCAGCCGCCCCGTGCCGGCCCGGCGGCGGCGAAGCGCCCGGCCAGCGGGGGCAGGACCGGGTACTCGGCGAACTCGCGCAGGGACATCACGGCCGTCTCCTCCCAGGGCAGCCGGCCGCGCCACCGGCCTGCCAGGCACACGTCGCGCGCCTGCTCCACCTCCCGCCACCGCCCCGGGCGGGGCACGCCGGGCAGGCGCCGTGCCGCCAGCGCGCCGCCGAACGCGTCGAGGAACCACCCGACCTGGTCGTCGGTGGCGCGGGCGACCCCCGCGGAGGGGTCGAGGTCCAGGGCCCTGGCGCGCCGGTCCACCAGGTACAGCTCCGGCCTCAGGTGCACGCTCCCCATGCCCAGGGACTTGCCCATCCCGAGCTTGTGGGCGTGCCCGGGGTCGGTGGGATCTCCGCCGTCGACCGGGTTGTCGAGGAGCAGGGCGCGCAGCAGCGCGCCGAGTTCCCCGTCGGTGAGGTTGGTGAAGGTGATCCGCGAGTGGAAGGTCAGGCCGTCCCGGAGGGGGACGACGTCGCGCTGGGTGTCGTGGGGCGGGTCCGCCCGGCGTCCCGGGTCCAGCACCGTCAGGCCCAGGTCCTCCTGTGTGCGGACGTCGTACCGGAAGGGGGATCCGCCGCCCCCGCGGTGCCGGTGCAGGTACACCTTGTACCCGCCCAGGCGGACACTCCCCTCGTGCGACCAGGTGACGATGTCGGGCCGGTCCCCGGACCCGGCGCCGGGCCCCTGCACGAGGTAGTTGGCGAAGCATCCCCGCTGGGGTGAGAGCAGGCGCACCCGCAGGGCCGCCCCGCCCGGGTAGTCCGGGTCGGGGTCGAAGGAGAGCGCGTTGCCGAACGAGACGCGTCCCTTGGAGGCCCCGGCCTCCCCCGCGAAGGTGTCGGTGTCACCGAACAGGGCCCGGCACACGTCCACGGGACGGCCCGCCCGGTCGGCCCTGCCGGGGTCGCCGTGCTGGGGTCCGAGCACGGGCCCGGGAACGGCGCGGCGGATCGGGTTGTCCTCGCTGACAGCGATGCGGTAGCCGCCCGAGCGGCCGAAGGACACCACCGATCCGGAGGGGTCGACGTCGAACCAGACCGGTTCGAGGCTGCGTCGGGGCAGCCCTCCGCCGGAGGCCCCGGCCACCGGTTCCCGGGCGGGTTCGGCGCCGCCCGCGCCCAGGCCGTCGGGGAAGGCCGCCCGCTGGTAGCCGGTGACCTGTTCGGCGGACTCGAACAGCTCCACCATGGCCTCGGGGACCCCCAGGCGCCCCGACCGCAGGTCGGTGGGGCGGGGGAAGAGGTAGGCGTTGCGGCGCTCCCCGGCGGCGACCCCGGTCAGCACGACCAGGGCCTGCACGATCCCGCCGCGGCCGAGGTCGCGGACGCTGGTGACCCGGGAGGCGAGGTACTCCCGCGCCTGCTCGGCCGTGGGCGCGACGGCGGCGATCCTTCGCTCCCCCGGCAGGTGGACGGCGTGCACCCACCGGTGCTGGAGCCGCCCGTGCTGCTCGTGCGTGGTGGGCACGTAGGTGTTGCCCCGGGGCGGGTCGGGGAAGTCCGCGACCCCGAAGTCCCAGGTGCGCAGGCTCTCGCGCAGGACCGTGAAGGGCACCTTGAGCGCCTGGCCGGGGTCGGCCGCGAGCGCGGTGGCCGGGACCGCGACCACGTACCAGCGGCCGTCGGGCGGCGAGTGGAACAGGAACCCCTGCCTGGTGCGCAGCCCCGCGCGGTTCCTCCGGTAGTCGGCGTGCTTGCTGGCCATGACCTGCCGGGCGCGGGTGGACAGGCTGCTGTCGGCACTGCCTGGGTCGATGCGCACGGGAGCGCGGAAGAACAGCATCGGTGTGTTGACCGGGCCGGTCTCACCGCCGGTGACCATGCGCACGGTGTTGCGGACGAGCCCGCGCAGTGTGGAGCCGGGCAGGGCCGGCAGGAGGCGGTCACCGTGCGGGAAGCGGATGGACGAGCTGACGCGGCCGCGTTCGGGGGTCTGGCCGACGAACGTGGGGGTGAGCGTCGTGACGGCCAGGTCGATCCACCCCGACCGGGTCCCGTCCACGGTGCGGTCGTGGCTGCGCAGCAGGTCGTCCGTGGCATGGCCGGCGTGCAGGTCCGCGGCGGGCATGGGGGTCTCCGCGAGCGCGACCAGCCCGTAGGGGGCGGTGGCGCGGAACCGGCCGCCCCGCCTCCCCCCGGCGGGGCCGGTGTCCGGGGAGGACGAGTCGGCCGCCTCCGGGAGCGGACTCCCCCCGAACCGGGAGGCGACGTCGCGGGGGCTCACCATCGGCGCTCCGCCTCCCCGACCTCGTCGCCGGTGGCCACGTCGAACTCCGGCCCGGTCGGCTTGGTCCCGGTGCGCATCCCCGTGAGCCGGTGGAAGCCCACCCCCACGGCCCCCGTCCCGGGGTCCGACGCCCAGTACTCGCGCACGGTCAGCCAGGTGCCGGCGCTCTCCAGGGCGGCGCCGCGCCTGCCGGGGCGCGGCCGGGCCCGGCCGGAGAAGTCGGACCATCCCACCGGCAGGACGGCCTGGGATCCCGAGGGCTCGCTGGTCACCGAGAAGGGCACGTCCCCGTCGAGGGTGCGGCTGTGCGCCGGGCCGTTCCACCCCTGGAGGAGGAACGAGCGGGCACGCGGGCGCAGCCACTCCTGGAGCGGGGCGGGGCCGTCCGCGCTGATCCAGCCGTCCTCGGCCCCCTCCCCGAGCCTGATCTGCGCGTGCGGTCCGAACACCAGGACCTCCAGGATCCGCCACCGGTCGGTTCCCGGGTCGGGGGCGCGGGCCGACAGGTGGGCGGTGGAGGGGTGGTCGGAGCGGCGCCAGCGCCCGCGCGGGCAGGCGCCGGTGATACGGCCGTCCCCGAGTTCGGCGAGCAGCCACTGGGGGGCGCCCGGCGCTCCGGGGATCCCGTCGGCACCGGTGTCCAGCAGGCGGCAGCGGGCGCCGTGCGTGAAGACGTCGGCGAGGACGCCCTCCACCTGGCCGCCGTCCAGCCGCCGGACGGCCAGGCCCTCCGGTCTCGGGGGTGTGTGGTCCACCGTCGTTCCCTTCCTGTCGTCGCCCGTCCCGCCCCGCCTGTGGACCGGGATCCGCGCCTCCGGCGGTCGCACGGCCGCGAGGCCCTTTCCCGTCGGCCCCGGACGCGGTCACGGGCCCTCCCCCGCGCCGCTCTCGGGCGCGAGCCGGGCGCGCAGCGCGGACACCCAGCCCCGCGCCGTCGCCGCCTCCCCGCCGGCGGGGTCGAACAGCGCCGTGAGCAGGTCGACCCGGTGCGGCGGTCCGCCGTCCCCCGCATGGGTGGTGAGGGCGGCCCGGGTCGCGGTCAGGCGCCCGTTCCCGCTCCCCGCCCCTGCGCCGAGGGTGTCGAAGGGGACCGTCGCCAGTTCGCGTACGACGAGTGCGAGCAGCCCCAGCACCGCGTCGTCGGGTTCGCGGACGTCCAGCACCACCTCGCCGCTGCCCCCGCAGTGCAGGTCGGTCGTGAACAGCCGGCCGTCCACCGCGTCGCCGAACAGGGCGTCCACGGTCAGGCGGGTGGTGGTCAGGGACGCCCCGCCCCGGAGGTGCGGGGCGGAGCGCAGCCGGACCCGCGAGGGGTGCGGGACGGCGGTCCCGGGGTCGGTGTCCGCCCCCCACCAGTGTGCGTGCCACCCCCGCCAGCGCGGTTCCTCCGCCCCGAGGTGCTCGGCCGCGTCCCGGGCCAGCCTGCCGGCGATCCTCTTGAACAGCGCGAACAGGGCGGTGTCGCCGAGTACCGGGGCGAGGCGGACGGAGGCCTTGTCCGGGTCGGACACGACCGGGCGGTGCCGGTGCGCCCGGTCCACCGCGCCGAGCCTCTCGGGCGCGGGCACGTCCCCGACCATGAGCAGGCCGGGTCGGGGTTCGCGCGAGGACGGGTCGGCGGGGGGTGCGGAGGCGCGCCGACGGTCGTCCTCCGGTCGGGGGCCGCGCGCGGAGGGGACCGCTGGCGCGGGCTGCTCGGCCACCGCCAGCGTCAGGTGGAGTTCGGCGCGGCGGCGGTGGTCGCACAGGTCGGCGCGGGCGGCCACATGGGCGGCGGTCGCGGCCCGCCCCTCCGCGCGCAGCCGGACGTCCAGGGCGGTGGACAGGTCGGCGGGGGCGTCCCCGAGCGCGTCGGCGCCGCGCTCCCAGCGTTCGGACCAGGTGCGGGCGTGGTAGGCGAACCAGGCGTGCTCGTCGGTGAGGTCGTGCCGCTCCACCGCCCAGTGGGTGGCGCGGACCGCGCCGTAGCCGCGCCCGGTGCGCCCGCCGACGCGGATGCCGGGGCCCTCCCCGGCGAGTCCTCCGGCGGCCAGGACCAGCAGGGTGAGCAGACGCGCCTCGTCGGCCGGGGAGGGCACGCGCAACCGCAGATGGGCGGTGAACACGGTCCCCGCAGGAAGGACCTCCCACTGCCACAAGCGGCCCGGCCGGACAGTGCCGCCCGCCGGGTCCACGCGGGTGCCGACCCGGACGGCGAGCGTCGTGTCCTCGGGCAGTTCGGCGGCGGCGTCGTCGACGTCCAGTGCGCTGGTGAGGGGCCCGTCCGGTCCTGGACCCGGTGCGGAGCGGGACTCGGCGGCGCCGAAGAGCTCGCGCACCCGACGGGGGTCCCCCGTGCGTTCGGCGAGCTCGTGGCGCAGCAGCCCGGCCAGGGTGGTAGCGCGCAGACGCGGCACCCCCGTCCGCGGGTCCCGGTCCACGTGCAGGTCCACGTCGCTCTCCGCGGCATGGCGGGGGACCGCCTGCGCGGCGCCGACGTGGGTGTCCGACAGCAGGCACAAGCGGACGGCGACCTCCCAGAGGAGACCGGGACGGGTGTGGTCGGTGCTCAACCGGGACCCCCCGGCGCGTGGTCGCCGTCCTGCGCGGCGCGCAGGAGCCTGGCGGCCTCCGCCAGCCAGGAGGAGACGAGGACCAGGGTAAGCCGGGCCGCGGCCCGCCGTTCCCAGGCGCGGGCCCGCTCGGAGAGCCCGCCGGGGTGGTCGCCGGGAGGCAGGCCGTCCGGCAGGGAGAGGTCGACGGCGGCGATCGCACGCGCGTAGTCCGTGCTGTGCGGGGGTTCGGGCCGGTTGTCGCGCCACCAGGCGACGGCGTCGCTCCCGCCCGCCAGGGATCCCAGCCAGGACTGCACGGACACGGGGCCGGGCCGTCCGGGCCGGGCCAGCCGGGCGCGGGCGAGGGAGCGGACGGCCCGGTCGTGCAGGACCTTGTGCGCGCCCGCCCGGTCGGAGCCCGTGTGGCCGTGGGCGCGTCCGGCGACGGTGCGGCCGAGGGCGGACAGGGCGTCGTCGGGGGTGCGGTGGGGGTGGACGACGACCTCGCGCAGTCGGCCGAGCAGGCTGGGGGTGAGGGGGGCGAGCCCTCGGACCGAGTCCCGGACGAGGGCGCGGGCGTGGTCCCGGACCGGCTGGGAGGCGGCGTTCCACAGGAGTTGGTCGTAGAGCGCGGCGAGCGGTCCCTCCTCGTCCGGGTCCGGGTCCGGGACGGAGGCGGGGATCGGGGCCGGGGCTCCGGCGGCGCCGGAGGGGGCGGAGTCCCGCACTGTGGACGGCGGGAGCCCCGCGTCCCGCGGACCCGCCGCGAGCGGGACCGCTGTCGGCGCGAGGGGGCGGGGTTCGCGGGGCGGGGCGGGGAGCAGCGTGAACTGGCCGTGGCCGTCCACCGCGCGCTCCCCCAGCGGGTGCGCCTCCAGGTCGCGGGCCTGGTCCGCGGTCAGGCCGGCCTCCAGCCGCAGCCGGACCACGGCTCCCGGCCTGGCCGCCCACCGCTGGGCCATCGGCCCCCGGTAGCCCCGGTGGTAGGCGCCGAGGAGCCCGGCCTCCACGTGGCAGGCGAGCACCCGGGCCCCGGCGCCGGGGAGGCGGCGGGCGAGGAGGTCGAGCACGGCGGGCGCCAGTGCCCCCGGACTGGCCTGACCGTCCTCGCCGACCAGCAGCGCCGGGGAGAGCAGGAGGAGGTCGACGGGGGCGCCGGGGGGCCAGTGGCGTGCGCCGAGGGGCGCGACCCGGTCGGGTGACAGCAGCCGGTCGGGGTCCGCCGGGGCCACGCGGACGCCTCCGTGGGCCCGGGTACCGCCGGAGCCGAGCGTGAGGGTCCCGTCGGCCCCGGCGAGGACCGCCACGACGCGCTCCGCGAGGTCGCGGAGCGAGGCGGTGTCGGGGGCGAGCAGCTGCCAGCGGGCCTCGAAGACCTGGCCGGCGTCGACGCTGGTGGTGAAGAAGGGGACGCCCTGGGCACGCTCCCCCGTGCGGGCCCGCCCGAGGTACTGCTCGGCGGTGGTGCTCACGACCGCGCGCAGGGAGCGGTCCAGGGTGATGTGGTCGCGGACCGCCCGGTAGGGGGTGGCGGGGTCGGTGTCCCCGAACACGTCGACGGTGGTGTCGCCGTTCTTGCCCGGCGTGAAGAGGTGGGCCGGGGCGGGGTAGGCCACGACCGCCCTCGGTGGCGCGCAGGCGTCGGGGAGGCCGGGGTCGGCTCCCGGTTCCAGGCGCGGGTAGGCGGGGGCGAAGCGGAGCCGGTCGCCCCGCGCCACCCAGTCGCGCAGTTCGCGCTCGCGACCGGCGCGCTGGAGGGCCGCGGCGAGCATCCCGCGCTGGGCTCGCCCGCTGATCGAGTGCTCGGAGTCGATCCGCAGCGGGTCGAAGGAGGTGCGCACGGCCAGGGTGTCGGTGAGCACGTAGCGCAGCGGCAGGTATCCGCTGACGGGAAGGGGGTTCACGCACCCACCCCCGCACGCGGAGCGGTGCCCGCGGCGGGGACGGGGCACGGACCGGGGGACGCGTCCTGGAAGGGGCCGGTGTTCACACGCGTAACCCTTCCCGGTCCGGCTCCTTGTTCACCGGTGCGGCCAGTAGAAGCGTGGTCGCGTGGGGATCGTCCCCGTCCGCCGCCGCCAGGCGCACGTCCACCCGGCCCCGGCCGCGCGTGGTCCTCAGCCCGATCCGTGTGGTGGCCAGGCAGGCACGGGCCAGCAGCCTCCAGTGCTCCTCGCCGGGGGCCGTCGCCCAGGTCAGCGCGGAGGACAGGGTCAGCCCCGGCAGGAGCACCCGGTTCGTGCGCAGCCGCCCCGGTTCGGGGGCCCCGTCCGGACCGACCCCGGTCCCCGACTCCAGCGCGGTGTAGGCGTCGGTGACCGCACGGCGCAGGGTGGTGCGCACGGGTTCGCCCCGACCGGCGAGGGCGCGTACGACCGCCGAGCGCACGTCGTCGTCCAGGACGGCGTGCCCCACCCGCAGCATCCGGTCCGCACCGTGGGAGCGCCCCCGGCCGAACACCTCGTCGCAGGCGGCGGCCAGCTCCGGGGCGACCGCCAGCGCACCGGCCGCCCCCGCGCGCAGGCGTGCGGCGAGGCGGTGGCGGGGCAGGTAGGGCAGGCCGTGCTCGTCGGTGACCACGTCCGTGTCGGCGCCCGTGCCGTCCGCGCTCGCGCCCACGAACAGCGCGGGCGAGGCCAGGTGGACGACGATGCGGTCCGGCGGGCTCACGGGCGCGCGCCTTCCCGCGGTCGCGCGGGCCCCGGGCCTGCGGCCCCCGCCCGTTCCCGTGGTCGGGGCCGGTGGGGGTCGAGTGCCGCCGCCAGGCCGGGATCCAGGTACAGGTCCATCATCTCGACCGCGTCGAGCAGCCCCCCGGGCGTCCAGTCCCGGGGAAGCTCGACGGGGGCGCCGGTCACGTGTGCGCGGCGGGCGAGTTCGGGTCCGGGGTCGGTGCCCGACTCCAGCAGGGGCACGAGGGCCGAGACCAGCCAGCCGCGCTGCCGGGTGTCCCCGCCCGCGAGCAGGCTGCCGGGGGCCGTCCCGGAGAGGTACCGGTCCAGGAAGCGGGTGAAGCCGGTCCCGGTCAACGGCAGTCCGGTGCGGGGGACGGGGGCGGCACGGGCCTGGTCGAGCCGGCGCAGGACCCGGTCGACACCGTCGAAGCGCGTCGTCCAGGCGACGGCGTGCTCGTCCGGGGTGCCGGGGTCGGCCTCGGCGAGCGCGACCCTGTGCTGCTTGGCCCGGTGGCACATCGCCTCGCACAGGTCGTAGCCCAGGGAGAGGGGCGCGCCGACCGGCTGGACCGCGACGCCGACCCCGACCGTGGGCACGAAGGTGGTGTGCGATCCCCCGTCGTGCCCACTGACGGTCCGGCCCGCGCCCGGCGGGCCGCCGTGGGCCGCGGCGAGCGCGCGGTGCAGTGCCACCCGGGGGTCGCGGGGGTCCCCGATCCGCTCCGGGTCGGCGTCCAGCCAGTCCAGCGCGTAGCGCACCAGGCTCAGGGCGAGGCGGGCGTCGCACAGGACGGTGAGGTCGTCCCCGGCGACCACGATGGGGCGCACCGGTATCCGGACGGGGCCGGGCGGCGCGTGGTAGAGGGTGACGGGCCGGGTGGCGCCGGCGCCGGGGATGGTGGGGGCCTGTCCGGGCCCGGCGTGGACGGTGGCGGCCACCGCGCGCACCAGGACCCGGGCCAGCCCCTCGGTGAGTCCGGCGATGCGGCTGGAGAGGCGGCGCTGGGCCATCGCGCCCGAGCCGGGCACGCGGGGGTCGCCCGCGCGCTCACGGTAGGCCCCCAGGATGATCCCGAGCCCGTTGACGTCGATGTGGACGACCGCGAGGCGGCTGACCTCGCCGTGGTCGCGGCCGAGCCGGTCGACCTCCATCGGGAGCGCGAGTGCGGGGGCGCCGGTGGCGGTGGCCGCTCCGGCCAGCCAGGCGGCGCTGTGGGCGCGGTGCCAGCGGCGGCCGATCCCGCGGGCCCGGGCGACGTCGGCGGCCACGCGCTCGTGCACGTCGGCGTGGTCGTCCTGGGCCCGGCTGCTGTCCACCGACTCGGCCGGGCCCCCGCCGACGGAGCAGACGGCGGTGATGCCGTAGCCGTGGGCGGGGGTGTGCAGCGCCGACATGTGCCGCCTGGCCTCCCGCAACCGCTCCGGGAGGACCGCCAGGGCCTCGTCCACACCGGAGACCGGAGCGCGGACGCCCCCGGGGGCCGCCACGGGTCCGGGACCGTGGCCGGTCGTCGGCGCCGCCGGGGTCGCGTCCCCGGCGGCGCCGTAGGGGACGTGCGCGACCACGGGGGTCAGGTCGCCGGCGCGGTCGCGGAGCCGCCGTGTGTAGCGGGCGGTGAACTCGCGTGCCGACCCCGCCTCGGGGAAGACCGCGGTGAGCGCTCCTCCCGCGTCGCGCAGCACCACGCAGTTCGGCGGGACCAGGTCGGCGATCCCGTGCTCGGCGTCGGAGGTGTCGGTCAGCTCGGCGACGAGCGCCGCCCGCCCCACGGCGTCCAGGATGCGGCGCCCGCTGTACACGTAGGCCTGGATGCCGCGCAGGTCGACGCCGACCACCACACCGCTGGGCGGCGGCCCCCCGTCGGCCGGGTCGGCGCCGGGCGGGCGGTGCGGTGCGGGAACGGAGGTCACCGTGTCGAGTCTCCTCGTCGGCGGGTGCGGGGCGGGGCGCGGGCGGCGCGGGGCCGGGCTCCTGGGGACTCCTCTCGGACGGTGCCCGCCTTCCACCGGCCGCGAGAATCCACGGATACCAGCTGCCGGCCCCGGGGTCACCCCCACGGCCGCGGTCGGCCCGTTCCGGTCGGCCCGGCGGGAGCGCTGTCCGAGAGAGCATGGGTGCACGGCCCTTCCCCGGCACGGAGGTCTCCCCATGGCACCCCACACGTCCGAGACGATCGCGCTCCGCGACCGCGACCAGCACGCTGTTCCCGCGGCCCCGGACGCGCCGGAGCTCGTCCCCCGCGAACTCGTCCCGCACCTGCGGGGGCTGGCCCGCGCCCTCCGGGAACGGGACGCCGGGCCGACGGCTCGGGACGGAGGGGACGCGCGCGGTTGAGCCGTGCGGGGCCGGTCGGCCCCGCGGGCCGGCCCGCGCCGGTGCGCGTCCGGGCACCGGCGTCGGCGTCCGGCCTCCCCCGGCCGCACAGGACGGGCGGTCCCGGGGGCGGGGACGGTGCACGACGGGGCGGAGGGAGCGCCGGCTCCCACCCCCGTCCACGGGGTGGGAGCCGGTGGGACCGGGGAGACCGGGGTCCCTGGTGGGTCACCGGTCCCCGCCCGCCGTCCTCGGGCGGGAACCGGCGGTCTGTGGGTCAGTCGAACAGCGTGCCGCCGAACTCCTCCACCTCGGCGACGGCGTGGGCGTGGGTGTCGCCCACCCGCTGGGGGGTGCGCCGGGGCGTGCGGTTCGACACCCGGCGGGTGCGGGGAACCGACATCTCCACCGGCGGTCGGCCGCAGGTGACCGTGTCCACGTGGACGGCGCCGAACCCCTGCGCGGTGTACTTGCCGGCGCCGGCGAGTTCGAGGAGTTCGAGGAGGGTGGCGAACGCGTCGGTGTGCCGCCGGTCGCCCCCGGCCATGTCCAGCCGGATGCCGCCGTGCCAGCCCAGGACGGTGCGGTTGTCGGCGTGGTGGTGCTCCGCGAGCCGCACGTCCTCGCCCTCCAGTGGCGAGCGCCGCACCTGCGCCATACCGCCCAGGACGAGTTCGAGCCAGGCCTCGGCGAGGGCGGGCGGGGCGAACCTGGCCACGGCGCCGACGGCTCCGCTGCCTCCGACGATCCCGCCGCCGGAGCGGTGCACGGCGCCGAAGAGGCGCCGCGGACTCGGCCAGATGTGCGGGATGCGCTCACCGGTGGCGTCGCGGGTGGTCATGACGATGGGCGTCCGGCTGCGCACCTCGGCGGCGCGCACCGCGGACGGCCCCCTCGGCTCGACGAGCATCTGGGCGTAGGTGCGCTCGTGCGTGCGCGTCACCGAGAGCGGCACCAGCAGGTGGTCGCCGATCCGCTGCGGGTCTCCGACCAGGCCCTCGGGGTCCAGCGGGGGCGGGACCTCGTCGTCGAGCCAGGTCAGCGTCCAGTGGTGCAGCCGGTCGCCCAGGGGGAGCGGCCAGCCGTTCATGGACCACCGTTTGGCCGCCGCGTGCTCCTCGGGGGACTGCGGCCACCACCGGTTGAGGAGGCCGTGGCAGTCCTCGGGCCTGATCGGCCGTGCCGTGTCCGACAGGTCACGCAGGATCACGGTCCACCGTCTCGGCACGGACACCACCCCTTCGCGTGGTCATGACGGCGTCCGGTGCGCGCCGTCCTCGGTTCACCGAGGACTTCTCTCGGACAGTCGCGGGACGGCCCCTCCCTCAGTCCCCGGCCATCTCCGCCAGGCGCAGCACGGTCCGCCAGTTGCGGCTCGTGGTCGTCCCGTCGACGTGCCGGGCCACGACGGCCGGCAGTGCGGCGAACCTGATCCCGTCCTCGTGGCAGGTGTAGACCTGGGCGCCGACCACCGCCATGCGCTCCTTGGGGTGGAGGGAGAGGTCGATCCCGGCCAGCCCCTCGGTGTCCACGGTGCCGGTGCAGAACAGGACGAGGAACTTGGAGGGGTCGGGGACGTCGAAGGGGTTGGCCGCCACCGCGGCGCGCAGTTCCGCGGCGGTCCGCACCGCGGTGGGGACGTCGTGCCCGAGCACGTCCCTGATCCCGGTCCTCACCCTCTCGGCCACGGCCTCCGGGTCGGCGTCCGCACCGCTGAAGACGGCGTTGCCGCTCTGCACGTAGGTGGCGACGCCGGTGTAGCCGAGGTCCTCCAGCAGGGACCGGAGGTCGGCCATGGCGATGCGGCGGTGTCCGCCGACGTTGATCCCGCGCAGCAGTGCGACGTACCTGGTCATACCGTCCAGCCTGCCGTCATCGGCGCCCTCCCGCAACCGGCCCGCACCGCGCCGTCCGCCGCCTTCCGGGGGCGGCCCGCAGCCCGGCCGGGGGCGATGGGTGCGTACGCTGGCACGCGTACGCGGAGTGCCCACCGCAGCCACCGCCCCGACCGCACACGACACCGGAGACGCCGTGCCCCGCCTGAGCCACACCTTCGACATCACCGCCGTGGACCGCGAGGTGGTCGAGCGGATCGTCGCCGCCCTGCACGAGGTCGCCCGGAGCTGTCGGTTCGACGACCGCGGGTGGCTTCTCACGCCCGACGAGGAGACCCTGGTCCGGCTGGAGAAGCGGGCCGACGAACTGGGGCTGGTCGACCACGAGGCGGCCGAGGAGCTGCGCGGGGAACGCCTCGACGCCGCCGCCGGACTGCGCGAGGGCACCCCCCGGACGGAGGCCGAGGCCGACGAGCTCGCGGTGGCCGCGGCGCGGACCGCGCTGCGGCTGCTGAACGGGTCGCACCTGGAGCCCCGGAGCCACTACCTCCTCACCGAACTCTCCCCCGAGGGCGTGCGCGTCGAGCCCGCCGACGACGGCGAGAAGGGGTGGAGCGGCACCGGGCTGACCGTCACCGCCTGGGACGAGGAGGGCACCTCGTCCCTGGACTTCGGCATGCCCGACGCGGTCGGCGGCACCGAACCGCCGGTCACCTGGGGCAGCGTCACCCATGACGGGCCCGCGGGGCTGCTCACCGGGACCGGTGAGGTGAAACTGCCCGGGCGGGGCGCCTGGCTCCGGTCGGCCACGGGCGAGCTCCGCTTCTCCACCGGGGACTGGTACACGTCGGTGGCCGGCCGGGGCGGCGACCGCCCGGCCCGCCTGCGCGCCGACCACGCCATCGCCGCGGTCGACGCCTGGCTGGCGCCGACCGCGGGCGAGGACGGCCGCTGGTCGGTGGAGGCGGTGCTGGACGTGCGCGGCAAGGGGGTCTTCCGCCCGGTGGTGGCCGCCTCCGTCTGGGCGGCCACCGCGTCGTTCCGGCGGGCCGAGCGACGCGCAGCCAGGCTCGGCACCGAGGAACCGACCACCCGGCAGCGGCTCGACCGTTCCGCCCTCGCCTGGGACAGGATCGCGCGCAACGCGCCCCGCCTGCCGGAACTGCTGCACGACCTGGCCGGCGCCATGGCCGCCGCGGGCCCCCGGGAGGGGTCCCGGGACTGATCCCGGGCGCCGCTCAGTCCTGGTCGGCGCCCCAGCCCGTCAGTGAGCGCACGCGCAGCTCGGTGAACCGCGCGGTGTCGCGCTCGGGGGAGAGCAGGCTTCCGACGATCGCGCACGCGAACCCGATCGGCACGGCGACCAGGGCCGGGTTCTCCATCGGGAAGACCTGGATGTCGATCCACGCGGGCAGCACGGACAGGTTCTCGCCGGTCACCGGGTCGGTCCTGCCCGACATCACCGGGGACAGGAGCATGAGCAGGATCGTGGCGGACAGCCCGCCGTAGACACCCCACTCCACCCCACGGGTGTTGAAGCGCCGCCAGAACAGGGTGAGCACGATGACCGGCAGGTTGGCGGCGGCCGCGATGGCGAAGGCCAGCCCCACCAGGAAGGCCACGTTCTGCTCCTGTGCCTGGACGGCCAGCACGATCGAGACCGCGCCGACCAGGCAGGCGGAGAGGCGCGCCACCGCCACCTCCTGCGACTCCCTGGGCCGTCCCCACATGAGGATGTGGCCGAACAGGTCGTGCGCGATGGAGGACGACGAGGCGAGGGTCAGGCTGGCGATGACGGCGAGGATCGTGGCGAGGGCCACCGCCGAGACCAGCGCGAGGAGCACGGCGGCGCCCGCGGGGCCGGCCGTCATCCGCCCCACCTCCTCGGCGAGCATCGGGACGGCCGAGTTGCCCGACGGGTCCAGGGCGAGGATGCGCTCGGAGCCCACGAGGGCGGCGGCGCCGAAGCCCAGCGCCGGCGTCATCAGGTAGAAGGCGCCGACCATGACGATGGTGCGGTGCACGGAGGCCCGCGCCGACCTGCCGTCGGGAACGGTGTAGAAGCGGATGAGGATGTGCGGCAGCGCGACGGTGCCGAGCACCAGTGCCAGCCCCAGGCTGATCAGGTCGAGCTTGTTGAACAGCGTCCGGGCGGCGTCGCCGGGCACCTCCACCCCGAACCTCAGCCCCGGTTCCAGGAACGCCCCGCCGTGTCCGCTGGCCTCGGCGGCCCCGCCGAGCAGGGCGCGCGGGTCGAAGGAGAACAGGGCCAGCACCAGGACGGTGAGCAGGCCCGTCGCGCCCAGCAGCGCGACCGCCTTGATGATCTGGAGCCAGGTGGCGGCCTTCATCCCCCCGTACATGACGTAGACGATCATCAGCACGCCCACGAGCACGATCGCCCCGGTGCGCGCCTGCTCCGCGCCCATCCCCAGGAAGGTCCCGCCGTCGTGCAGGCCGAGCAGGACCGCGACCAGGGCCCCCGCGCCGACCATCTGGGCGACGAGGTAGAACACGCACACGGTGACGGTGGAGACGGTGCAGGCCAGGCGTACCCGCATCCGCCGCATGCGGAAGGCGGGCAGGTCGGCCATGGTGAAACGGCCGGTGTTGCGCATCAGCTGCGCCATGGGCAGCACCAGCAGCCAGGCCACCAGGAAGCCGATGGAGTACAGGAACCCGTCGTAGCCCTGGAGCGCGATCATCCCGGCGATGCCCAGGAAGGACGCCGCGGACAGGTAGTCGCCGGTCAGGGCGAGTCCGTTCTGGGTGCTGGAGAACCCGCGGCCGCCCGCGTAGAAGTCGACCGCTCCCCGGGTGGCCCGAGCGGCCCGGACGGTGACGGCGAGGGTGACCAGGACGAAGAGGGCGCACAGGCCGATCGTCCAGGCATGGGCGGCGCCGAACTGCCCCTCCAGGGCACTGCCCAGCACGGCCGCCGTCCCGGTGTCGACGGCGGACCCCTGTGCGTGGGCGGTGCCGTCCCCCGTGACGGCACCGCCCACGACTCCCCCGGCGGGTGCGGCGGCCATCAGCGCACCGCCGTCCCGGCGCCCACGTCGCCCGCCCGGTCACGGATCTCCTCCGCGAGCGGGTCGATCGCGCGCTCGGAGAAACGGACGAACGCCCAGGCGAGCACGAACGTGAGAAGGAACTGCCCGATTCCCATGACCAGTGCCACGTTGACCGAATCGACGATCTCGATGCCCATGAAATCGCGGGCATACGCGGACAGGACGAGATAGGACAGGTAACAGAGAAGGAATGACGACACCAGCAGAACCGACTGGATCGCGAATCTCCTTCGGAGTTTCACGAAGCGCGGATCGACCGAGATGCGCTCGCACGCGTGCGCCGCGATCGCGCGCGCACGGCGCCGCTCCGCCTCCGACCTGCCCTCCCGCGCCTGTGGGGCCTCCCCTCGGCCCCCGTCGACACGCCTTCTGTACGTGCCCTCCATGTACTCGACCACGATGCCCCCGCTCCTCGACCGGACCCCGCTCCCCACGGCGCCCGCCATTCACCGGTGCGCCCCGACGGGCTCCCCTCACCGGATATCCAGGACGGAGCACCGCCACTCGGCGCTTCACCCCGGATTGGCAACACCCTAACCACGCCCGCCACTCCGCGTTCACCGAATTCACACATCGAGTTCCGGGATTTCGGGACACCGACTCGGAGAACCGGACGAAGAAGAGGGAAGTCGATCACGCGGCCCCATAACACCCCGATGCCATTTCCGGCCGAGCGGCGGAGGTTCCGGAACCGCCGCGCGCCGCGGGCGACCGGGATCACAGCCCACCGCACCCCCCGCGGACCCGCTGGTCATCAGGGCCCCACGGGTCACGCGTTGGCGCATGTGTCGCCGGTCTTCGCTAGGCTTCGGGACGACCCCGAACCCATGACGGAATCCCGGCGTTCAGCCGCTTTCCGCGTTCGTACAGGTGTATGATTATGGGGTCCGCACATTCACGCGATACCGAAGGGAAATCCCCGCCGTGGTCACCGAGGTCTTCACGCGCAAGTACTGCGATCCCCACGCCGTCCGCGAGGAGAAGGTCGAGGCGAGTGAGGTCATCCAGTTCGCCTGGGACGGCGCCGTCCGCGAGGTCGACGCCTGCGGCGAGTGCTTCAAGGAGCACGAAGCCCGCCTGGAGCCCCTCGTCGACTACTCCCGTCCGGTGAAGAAGCGCCGCGTCACCAAGAAGTCCTCCACCGAGGACACCGCGAACGGCGACGACGCCGCGGACAGCGAGTAGCACCAGAGACCTCCGGGGAACGGACTCCCGTGCCCCAGGAGACGCCTCATCGCGTTCAACCGCGAGCGGGGGCGGCGACACCCCCAGTGGTCGCCGCCCCCGCGTCCTTGTGGCGCCGGTCCTGCCGTGCGGGGCGCGCGCCCCGCACGGACCCGGCGCGCCGGGTCCGTCAGCCCTGGCCCATCAGCCGGGCGACCCGTCCGCCGGGACGGGTGGCGCCGCCCGGCCCGCCCTTGAGCGCCTCGGCGACCGGCACCCGGGCGTGCACGTACGAACCGCCCTCCCCCTGGAACCGCACGGACGCGCCGAAGCCCCGCATGATCCGCATCATCGCCGTGTTGGCCAGCGTGGTCTCCGCCCGCACCTCGGCCAGACCCCAGTCCGAGGCGATCACGATCAGCGCCCGGGCCAGGGCGGTTCCCACCCCGCGCCCCTGCCAGGAGTCCTCCACCAGGAAGGCGATCTCGCCGACCCCCGGGTCGAGGGTGTACATCAGGTGTCCGAGGGCGACGGGCTCCTCCTCGCCATGGGGGCGCACCCCCAGCGTGAGGCCGCGCTCGGGGTCGCAGAACACCCGCAGCATGTGGGGGCTCAGCTCCGCCATCCCCGCGAAGTAGCGGCTGCGCACGGTCTCCGGCGAGCAGCGCCGGTGGAGGTCGCTCAGCGCGGGCGCGTCGGCCTCGCGCACCTGGCGCAGGGACAGTCCCCCGCCCTCCGCCGTGCGGATCGTCCGGTCCGTGGGAACCGGCCCCGTCGAGGGCATGACCGAGCGCACCAGCGCGTCGGCCCGGCTCGACTCGGTCCAGGTGAAGGCGTGCGACCGCCGTCGCACGAGGACGCCGCGGAGGGGTCCGACGGGCACCAGCACGGTGGTGCCCGGGGCCGCGTCGGCGGTGCCCTCGGCACGGGTCAGGTTGGTCCAGTGGGCCTCGTCCGCGAGCAGCAGCTCGGCCAGGGCGTCGGGGAGCCCGTTGGGGTGCGCCCGCAGCCGTGCGGTGAGCAGCAGCGCACGGGTGACGTCGTCCCCGACCTCGCGCCGCTGGGCGGGGACGGCCGTGACCGTCCCGGTGGGGCAGAGCTCCCCGATCGCGCGGACCGCGGGGCCGTGGTTGCCCGGGATGTCGACGACGAACTCGTCGACCACACCGGCCACGTCCGTGTGGATGGAGAGCCCGACGATGTCGCCGCCGCGCCGCGCGAGGGCGTCGACCACCCCGGCGAGTCCGCCCGGCCGGTCCTCGACAGCCGTCCTGATGCGCCAAAGGCTCACTGCGACCCTCCCTGGGAGAAGGTGCACCCGCCGCCGCGGAACGACGCTGTTCCGCGGCGGCGGGACGCGCACCGACGTGGGTCCAGAGTGGGCGACGAAGGTTTCGCGGACGTTAGCCCCCGGTTGAGTTCGGTGGCCGGTCGGCGGGACGCCGCTCGCCCTCGCGTCATGCCTCCGTCATCCTGCGGGGCGCGGGGCGGATTCAGGGACGCCCGGCGACCAGTTCCCCGTCCTTCCAGACCGCCGCGACCTGCGGGACACCGGGACGGTAGGCCAGGTAGAGGTGGTTGGGCGCGTCGAGCAGGGTCAGGTCCGCGCGCGCGCCGGGGGCGAGGTGGCCGACGTCGGTGCGCCGCAGGGCCCGTGCGCCCCCCGCCGTCGCCGCCCACACCGCCTCGTCGGGGGTCATGCCCATGTCGCGGACGGCGACGGCGACGCAGAAGGCCAGGCTGGAGGTGAAGCAGGAACCCGGGTTGCAGTCGCTGGCGAGGGCGACGATCGCCCCGGCGTCGATGAGGGCGCGGGCGTCCGGGTAGGGCTGGCGGGTGGAGAAGTCCACACCCGGCAGCAGGGTGGCGACCGTGGGTTCGGGACGCGCGGCCGCCTCGGCCAGGGCGTCCACGTCCGCGGCGGACAGGTGGGTGCAGTGGTCCACGGAGGCGGCGCCGAGTTCGACGCCCAGGCGGACGCCCGGCCCCTCCCCCAGCTGGTTGCCGTGCACCCGGGGCAGCAGTCCGCGCTCCATCCCGGCGGTGAGGACGCGGCGGGAGGCGTCCTCGTCGAAGGCGCCGCGCTCGCAGAAGACGTCGACCCACCTCGCGTGCGGGGCGCACGCGTCCAGCATGGGGCCGGTGACCAGGTCGAGGTAGCCCGAGGGGTCGTCGGCGTACTCGGGGGCGACCACGTGCGCGCCGAGGAAGGTCACCTCGTCGGTGACCCTGGCGGCGACGGCCAGGCTGCGCTCCTCGTCGTGTGTGGTGAGACCGTACCCGGACTTGACCTCCAGGGTGGTCGTGCCCTGGGCGCGGGCCTCCCCCACGAGGCGCCGGGCCCGTGCGAGCAGATCGGCGTCGGAGGCCTCGCGGGTGGCGGCGACGGTGGTGCGGATACCGCCGGCCGTGTAGGGCCGTCCGCTCATCCGCGCGGCGAACTCCCTGCTGCGGTCCCCCGCGAACACGATGTGGGAGTGGCTGTCCACGAACCCGGGGAGGACGCAGCGCCCCGCCGCGTCGATCCGCGCGTCGGCGTCGGGCGCCTGCGCGCGGGGGCCGGCCCAGGCCACGCGGCCGCCCTCGACCACGAGGGCGGCGTCCTGGATCTCGCCCACCGCGCCTCGGCCCCGGGAGGGGTCGTTGGTGACCAGGGTGGCGATGTCGTCGATGAGGATGCTCTCCGGCACGTGGGCCATCAGTGGATCTCCTTGATCACCGTGTCGAGTTCGCGGGCGGTGTCGGGCACGAGCGCGTGGACGCCGTCGCGGACGGTCCAGCGCCCGTCGGCCATCACGTGGCGCACGTCGGCGGCGGAGCCGGCGAAGACGACGGCGTCGGCGGCGCGCGCCGGGTCGGCCCCGGCCAGCCGGACACCGTCCAGGGGGACGTTGACCAGGTCGGCCCGGGCCCCGGCGCGCAGCGCCCCCGCGTCCGCCCAGCCGAGGGAGGCGTGCCCGTGGGCGGTGGCGGCGCGCAGGAGCGCCCCGGTGCCCAGGGTGCCGCGCCGGTGGGTGCGCAGGCGCTCGTGTAGTTCGACCGCCCGGGCCTCCTCGAACAGGTCGAGCTGGGCGTGCTGGTCGGTGCCCAGGCTGAGCGGTGCGGGCAGCAGGTCGCCGGTGCGGGGGAGCCCGTCGGCCAGGTCCCGTTCCGTGGTGGGGCACAGGCACACGGTGGCGCCGGAGAGCCGGACGGCCCCGACGTCGTCGTCGGTGAGGTGGGTGGCGTGCACGAGGCTGGTGCGCGGGGTGAGCGCCCCCGCGTCGGACAGCACCCGGGTGGGGGTGCGGCCGTAGGCGCCCAGGCAGGCCGTGTTCTCGGCCGGCTGCTCGGACACGTGGACGTGCAGGGGCGCGTCGCGGTCGGCGGCGAACGCGGCGACGTCGGGCAGCTGCGCGGCGGGGACGGCCCGCACCGAGTGGGCTGCGGCGCCCACCAGGGCGTGGTCCCCGGCGGGGGCGAACCGGGCGACGCGCTCGGCCCATCCGGCGGCGTCGCCGTCGCCGAAGCGCCGTTGCGGCCCGTCGAGCGGCCGGTGGGCTCCGCGGTCGTCCAGTCCGCCGGACAGGTAGCACACGTCCAGCAGGGTGATCCGGACCCCGGCGTCGGCGGCGGCCGCGACCAGGGCCGCGCCCATGGCGTTGGGGTCGGCGTAGCGGGAGCCGCCGGGGGCGTGGTGGAGGTAGTGGAACTCGCCCACGCAGGTGACGCCCGCCAGGGCCATCTCGGCGTAGGCGGCCCTGGCCAGCCGCAGGTAGGTGTCGGGGTCGAGCCGGTCGGCGACGCGGTACATGGCCTCGCGCCAGGTCCAGAAGGATCCGCCGCCGGTGTGGGTGCGTCCGCGCAGCGCCCGGTGGAAGGCGTGCGAGTGGGCGTTGGCCAGGCCAGGCAGGGTGAGTCCGGTGAGGGTCTCGGCGTCGGCGGGCGCCCGGGTGCCGGCGGCCACGGTGGTGATCCGCCCCCCGGAGATCTCGACGAGCACCCCGTGGTCGGGGGCGCCGTCCTCGGCGCCCGTCCACGCCCACTCGCACCACACGCGGCGCGGCGCGGGGCCGCGCCCCGCGCCGGACGGGCGGGCCGCCGGCGCCCTCCTGCCGTCGAGCGCCCCGGAGGCGCGTTCCCCCGCACCCCGGAGGCCGGCTCCTGACGCGGCCCCCGGGACGTCGCCCGGACCGGGTCCCCCGGCGGCGGTCCCCGGAGCCTCCCCTCCGCTCATACGGCGCCGACCGGGCGGACGGGGCGGGCGAGGAGGTCCTGGAGGACGTCGGCCAGGGCGAGCACCCCGGCGTGGCAGTCGTCGGGCCGTGCGTGCTCCCGCGGGGAGTGGGACACCCCGGTCGGGTTGCGCACGTACAGCATCGCGGTGGGCACGTGGGCGGCGAGCACGCCCGCGTCGTGCCCGGCGCCGGTCGGGAGCACCGGCACACGCGGGTCCGGGGCCCGGGTGCCGACCACGGCGGCCAGGCGGTCGCGCAGGCCGTGGGCGAAACCGACCAGGGGGGTGAGGGACTCACCGGTCATCGCGTAGCCCACACCGTGGTCGCGTGCGGCGTCCGCCGCCGCCTCACGGACCCCGGCGACGACGGCGTCCAGCGTCCCGGAGTCGGCGGCGCGGGCGTCAAGCCACGCGCTGACCAGGGACGGGATGGCGTTGGTGCCGTTGGGGGAGACCAGGGCCCTGGCGACGGTGGCACGGGCGTCGTGCCTCTCGGCGAGGGACCGGGCGGCCAGGATCGCGTGAGCGAACGGCAGCATGGGGTCGTTGCGGTCCTCCAACCGCGTGGTCCCGGCGTGGTCGGCACGGCCGGTGAAGTCCATGCGCCAGCGCCCGTGCGGCCAGATCGCGCTCGCCACGCCCACCGGGTGCGCGGTGTCCTCCAGTGCGCGCCCCTGTTCGACGTGCAGCTCCACGAACACGTCCAGGTCGGCGAGCGCCCCGGGGTCGGCGCCGAGCGCCAGCGGGTCGTGCCCGGCCGCCTCCATCGCCCGCCCCCAGGTGACTCCGGAGGCGTCGGTGAGGCCGCGCGCGCGTTCGGGGGAGATCTCCCCCGCGCTCAGCCTGCTGCCGAGGCAGGGGACCCCGAACCGGCCGCCCTCCTCCTCGGCGAACACCGTGACCGCAAGCGGCCGGACCGGTGTGACCCCGCGCCCGCGCAGCTCGTCCACGGCCGCCAGTGCGGCGGCCACCCCGAGCGGCCCGTCGAAGGCCCCTCCGTCGGGCACCGAGTCCAGGTGGGACCCGGTGGCCACGGCCCCCGGACCCGGGGTCCCCCACCAGGCCCAGAGGTTGCCGTTGCGGTCGGCGCGCACGTCGAGCCCGCGCGCGGTCGCGGCGTCCGTGAACCAGGCGCGGGCCTCGGTGTCGGCGTCGGCCCAGGTGTAGCGGTGGTAGCCGCCGCTGTCGTCGTCGCGCCCCACGGGCGCCAGGTCGGCCCACAGGCGGTCGAAGCTCACTCGCCCTCCCGCATGGGGACGCGGATGCCGTGTGCGGCGGCGACGCGCTCGGCCTCGCCGTACCCGGCGTCCACATGGCGGATGACGCCCGTGGCCGGGTCGTTGGTCAGGACCCGCTCCAGTTTGGCGGCTGCCAGCTCCGTGCCGTCGGCGACGCTCACCTGGCCGGCGTGGAGGGAGCGGCCCATGCCCACGCCGCCGCCGTGGTGGACGGACACCCAGGAGGCTCCGGAGGAGGTGTTGACGAGGGCGTTGAGGAGCGGCCAGTCGGCGATGGCGTCGGAGCCGTCCTTCATGCCCTCGGTCTCGCGGTAGGGGGAGGCCACGGAGCCCGTGTCCAGGTGGTCGCGGCCGATGGCCAGCGGGGCGGAGATCTCCCCGGAGGCGACCAGCTCGTTGAACCGCCGGCCTGCGGCGGCGCGCTCGCCCTGCCCGAGCCAGCAGATGCGGGCGGGGAGCCCCTGGAAGGCGACCCGCTCCCCCGCCAGGCGGATCCACCGGGCCAGGTGCTCGTTCTCGGGGAACAGGTCGAGGACGGCCCGGTCGGTGCGCGCGATGTCGGCGGGGTCGCCGGACAGCGCCGCCCAGCGGAACGGCCCGCGGCCCTCGCAGAAGAGCGGCCGGATGTAGGCGGGCACGAACCCGGGGAAGTCGAACGCCCGGGTGAAACCGCCCTCGCGCGCCTCGTCGCGGATGGAGTTGCCGTAGTCGAACACCTCGGCGCCCGCGTCGAGGAAGCCGACCATGGCCTCCACGTGGGCGGCCATGGACTCGCGCGCCCGGAGGGTGAACTCCTCGGGCTCGGCGGACGCCAGGGCCTTCCAGTCGTCGACGGAGACCCCCACGGGCAGGTAGGCGAGCGGGTCGTGGGCGGAGGTCTGGTCGGTGACGATGTCGATCGGGGCACCGCGGGAGAGCAGTGCGGGGAACACCTCGGCGGCGTTGCCGAGCACGCCGATCGACAGCGGGCGGCGCTCGTCCCGCGCCCGCGCGGCGAGGTCGAGGGCGTGGTCGAGGCTGTCGGCGCGCACGTCGAGGTAGCGGTGCTCGATACGGCGGTCGATGCGGCTGCCGTCGCACTCGACCACGATGGCCACGCCGTCGTTCATGGTGACGGCGAGCGGCTGGGCGCCCCCCATGCCGCCGAGGCCCGCGGTGAGGGTGACGGTCCCTGCGAGCGTGCCGGCGAACCGCTTGGCGGCGACAGCGGCGAAGGTCTCGTAGGTGCCCTGGAGGATGCCCTGGGTGCCGATGTAGATCCACGAGCCGGCGGTCATCTGCCCGTACATGGTGAGGCCGCGGGCCTCCAGGCGGCGGAACTCGGGCCAGTTCGCCCAGTCCCCCACGAGGTTGCTGTTGGCGATCAGCACGCGCGGCGCCCACTCGTGGGTGCGCATGATGCCCACCGGCCGCCCGGACTGCACGAGCAGGGTCTCGTCCCCCTCCAGGTCGCGCAGGGAGGCGGTGATGCGGTCGAAGCTGCGCCAGTCCCGCGCGGCCTTGCCCGTGCCGCCGTAGACCACCAGGTCCTCGGGGTGCTCGGCGACCTCGGGGTCGAGGTTGTTGTGGAACATGCGCAGGGCGGCCTCCTGCGGCCACCCCTTCGCGGACAGGGTGGTGCCGCGTGCGGCGCGGACGGTGCGCGGGGTGCTCATGCGGGGCTCCTCGGTCGTGGTGGGCCGGCGGCCCGGGGCGGTGCCGCCCCGGGGGTCAGACGAGCGTGGTGGCGGACTCCGCGGCCGCGACCACGGAGCCGTCGGCCACCAGGGCCGTGACGGCGGCGATCTCCGGGGACAGGTGGCGGTCGGGGCCCGGGCCGTCGACCTTCTCCCGGACGGCGCGCAGGACGGCGCCTGTGGCCGGTCCGGGCTCCAGGGGCGAACGCAGGTCCAGTGCGCGGGCTGCGGTGAGCAGTTCCACCGCGAGCACGCTGGTCAGGCCGTCCACGGCGCGGCGCAGCTTGCGGGCGGCCGACCAGCCCATGGACACGTGGTCCTCCTGCATGGCCGAGCTGGGGATGGAGTCGACGCTGGCGGGCACGGCGAGCCGCTTGAGCTCGGAGACGATGGCGGCCTGCGTGTACTGGGCGATCATGTGGCCGGAGTCCACGCCGGGGTCGTCGGCGAGGAAGGCGGGCAGCCCGTGGGACCGGGACACGTCGAGCATGCGGTCGGTGCGCCGCTCCGCGATGGACGCGGTGTCGGCGACCGCGATGGCCAGGAAGTCGAGCACGTAGGCCACGGGCGCGCCGTGGAAGTTGCCGTTGGACTCGATCCGCCCGTCGTCGAGCACGACCGGGTTGTCGATGACGCTGTCGAGTTCGCGCCCGGCCACGAGGAGGGCGTGGGCGAGGGTGTCGCGGGCCGCTCCCGCCACCTGGGGGGCGCAGCGCAGCGAGTAGGCGTCCTGGACCCGTGTGCAGTCGGGGCCCCGGTGGGAGGCGACGATCGGCGAGTCGGCGAGCATGGCGCGCAGGTTGGCGGCGGAGGCCGCCTGTCCGGGGTGCGGGCGCAGCCGCTGGAGCTCCTCGGCGAACACCCGGTCGGTGCCCAGCAGCGCCTCGACGCTCATCGCGGCGGTGATGTCGGCGACCTTGAGCAGCCGCTCCAGGTCCAGGCAGGCCATCACGAGCATGCCGAGCATGCCGTCGGTGCCGTTGATGAGCGCCAGTCCCTCCTTGGCCCCCAGTTCCACCGGGCGGATCCCGGCCTCCTGCAGGGCGGTGAAGGCGGGCTTGGACTCCCCGGCGGCGTCGTGCACGGTGCCCTCCCCCATCAGGGCGAGCGCGACGTGCGCCAGCGGCGCCAGGTCGCCGGAGCAGCCCAGGCTGCCGTACTCGTGGACGACCGGGGTGATCCCGGCGTTGAGCAGGGCGGCGAGGGTCTCGACGGTGGCGGTCTCGACACCGGTGCTGCCGGAGGCCAGGGTGCGCAGGCGCAGGAGCATGAGGGCGCGTGTGACCTCGCGCTCGACCTCGGGCCCGGTGCCCGCGGCGTGCGAGCGGATGAGCGACCGCTGGAGGCGGGCCCTCAGGTCGGGGGCGATGTGCCGGGTGGCGAGCGCGCCGAACCCCGTGCTGACCCCGTAGGCGGGGACCTCTCCCCGGGCGAGGGACTCGACCCGTTCGCGGCCGTGCCTGACGGCCTTGCGGGATTCCTCGGAGAGGGTGACGTGGGCGCCGTGGCGCGCGACGTCGAGGACCTGGGCCGGCGTGAGCGGGGCGCCGCCGACGACGACGGAAGGGACTGGCGTGGACATGCACCCATTGGACCCCTCCGGAGGCCGCGGGTGAAGCGCTGACACGGCGGTTCCGTCTGGCATCTCAGACGCGGGGCACCGGCCCCCCTCCTGCGGACGGGGCGCCGACGGGTGGCCTGCGCCCGTGCCCGGACCGGCACGGTCCCGGAGCGGGGTGCTCCCCCTCGGTCGGCAGGGCGCCGAGGGCGCCGTCCCGCACGCTCGCGACGGGCCGCCCCGGCCGCGCGGTCCGGTCCCGGGGCGGAGGGTACCCGCCCGGCCCGGGGCCGCGTGGGAGGATCGGCGTATGAGCCTCGTTCCGGCCGCGACCCGCGCCCTGCGGCTGCTCCGCTTCCTGGCGACGCGCCCCGGGCCGGTGTCGGCCGCGGCGATCGCCGCCGAGCTCGGTGTCCCGCGCTCCAGCGTCTACCAGCTGCTGGAGGCCATGGCGGAGGAGGGGTTCGTGACCCACCTGCCGGAGGAGCGCCGCTGGGGTCTCGGTGTTGCGGCGTTCGAGATCGGCTCGGCCTACCTGCGCCACGACGGCGTGGAGAGGCTGGCGCGCCCCCTCCTGCACCAGCTCACCGAGAGCACCGGCGCGACCGCCCACCTGGGGGTGCTGCACGGTGCCGACACCCTGTACCTGCTCAAGGAGCAGCCCCCGCACGCCGCACCGCTGATCACCGGGGTGGGGGTGCGCCTTCCGGCGCACCTGACCGCGTCGGGGCGGGCGATGCTGGCGCGTCTGCCACGCGCCCAGGTGCGTGCCCTCTACCCGGACACGGCGGCGTTCACCGACCGCACCGGACGCGGACCGGCCACCCCCGGGGAGCTGCGCCGGGTCCTGGAGGAGGAGCGGCGCCAGGGCTGGTCCATCGAGGACGGCCAGGTCACCGAGGGGTTCGTGTCGGTGGCCGCGGCGGCGTCGGACCACAACGGGCGCCCCGCCGCCGCGATCAGCCTGACGGTGCCCAGTGCGCGGCCCGTGACCCCGCAGGCCCTGGCCGGGAGGGCGCGCGACGCGGCCGCGGAGCTGACCCGGCGGCTGGACGGGCGGGCCTCACACTAGCGGCGGTGTCCGCTCCACGACCGAGGGCAACGGCGCGGTGCGCTCCACCATCCTCAGGATCCTCTCCTTGTGCTCCTGGGGCACCTGCACGTAGAACTGCGTGGGCGCGTCCACCTGCTCCAGTCCGAGGCTCCCGGCGGTCTCGGCCCACCCCGGGAGCTCGGTGTCGGTGCGGTGGGTGTCCAGCACGAACTCGATGAAGTACGTCAGCCGGCGCCCGCCGGTGTGCACCTCCCGGACGCGGCGGATCTCCGGCCACGCGATGAACGTCCCCTCGCCCGGGAACCACCACTTGCGCTCCTGGAGGACCGTGACGCCGTCGCTGTCGGCGCTGATGCCCTGCCGGGTGATGCGCTGGGGCAGCCCCCGCACCAGGAGGAGGTTGCTCCCGGGACCGACGAACAGCATGGTCAGGCCCGCCGCCGCCCACAGGGAGACCGAGCCGACGGTGGGCTCCTCGCGCAGCACGTGCCAGAGCATGGATCCCAGGACCACCAGGAAGCCCAGGGTGAGGGCACCCGAGAAGTACGCCGCGGCCAGCCACATCCGCGTGTTGGGTCCGCGCAGGCTGACGTACCGGCGCAGGTGGGAGACGCCGCCGGAGGGCTGGACCAGGTCGGAGGGGACGCCCGGCGCCGAAGGGGGGACGTCCGCGTTCTCGGGGGAGGCCATCCCCCCATTCTCCCAACTCTTTCGTGTGCTCGGTGCGACGGAACCCCCTGGGGCGCGGGCTCTGGCGGTGGCCGCGCCCGACCAATCCCGCCAAAGTCCGGACGACCGGGCAGGCCGCCCGCTACAGTCCGGTCCATGAGGCCGAACACGAACGAGTACGAGACCGAGCTACGGGTCAACGGCGAGATCATCGTCCTCGACGGCATGTCCTACCAGGGTCGTACCGTGCTTCCGGAGGGGCCGGAGCAGTTCGCTCCCCTGGAGCGCTGGGCCAAGGGGGTGGCCGAGACGCTGGGAGAGCCGGTGACCTGGCGCGCCATGGAGAAGGGCGGGCTCGCCGGGCGCGGAACCGTGCAGCCCGGTCCCGGGGCTCAGAACCGCCGGGCGCTCTGAGCTCCGCACTTGGCGCACTGGAACTTGCGATCGTCGCCGAGAATCCAGTCGTGGTCCCCACCGGTAGGGCACGCTGACATCGACACCATCTCCTCAAGGGGCTTCGGGGGTGTGCGTGCCGATCACTTTATGTCTCACCAGCCACATCAGTCCCGGGAATGAGAGAGTTCATCCCCCTTTTCATGTATGAAAGGGGGTTTTCGACGTCCTGCCCCGAAATCCGGCACTCTCCGCTTGTCCGCGCACGCCTTCGGTGATGTCCCGGGCCTCCGAGCGCGGCGGGCCGGCCACGAGAACCGCCCCCGTCGCCGCGGACGCGGGAAGGGGCCCGCCGCGCCTGCGACGGACCCCTTCCGGAAGGTCTTCGGGACCCCGGCCTAGTTCTGGGCGGCGGCCCTCATGTGGGCCTCGACCGCGGCGCGGTCGGCACGCAGCTTGGCGAGGGCCTCGTTCAGGATGAGCTTGCCCTCCTCCTCGCTGCGGCGCTCCTTCACGTACGCCAGGTGGGTCTTGTAGGGCTCGGTGCGCGGCGGAGAGGGGGGGTTCGCCTTGTCCTTGCCCGCGGGGAAACCGCAACGCGGGCAGTCCCACTCGTCGGGGACCAGAGCTTCGCCCGCGAAACTGGGCACGACCTCGTGCAGGTTCGCGCAGTAGAACGGAACCCGCACGCGCGGGGCTGCCTCGCCCCGCTCCGCCTCGCCCATCGGGCCGGCTCCGACACGGCTGCCACGGATGGCACTGCCACTACCCACGAAAAACTCCTTCAGCGAACTGGCCCACCGGATGATCGGGCGAGCTTGACTGTGGACTGGGGGCGCCCCGCGGGTCGCGGGTCACATTCCCCGGTTGATCAGCAGGCCGAGGACGACGATCGAGAGGATCCACGCCACCGAGATGACGATGGTCATCCGGTCCAGGTTGCGTTCGACCACCGATGATCCGCCGAGCGAGGACGTGACGCCGCCGCCGAACATGTCGGAGAGGCCGCCACCCTTGCCCTTGTGCATGAGCACCAGGAGGACCAACAGCACGCTGAGAAGCATCACGAAGATGGACAGACCGAGGATCACACGCTCACCCGTAGCTCGACCCCGCAGCGGGGGGATGGAAACCTCGATCCCCCATTTCCCACCCGCACCAGCGGTGGCGCCGCGGCACCGGGCCTGTGCGGAGAAGGGGAAGGAGGAGACCGGGGACAATTTCGGATTTTACCGTGCCCAGTCGGCACGGGTGGGGAAACCGCGAGGCACGGAGAACCCCACAGCGAAGTCTAGCCCGCCCTGGAGACCTGTCGGGCACTCCGCCCGTCACCATTCGACATCGAAGGGTGACGGGCGGGACGGTGCGAGACGATCGGTGGCTACTCGCCGCCGAAGCGGATCACCTTGACGAACTCGTCGGCCTTCAGGCACGCGCCGCCGACCAGGGCGCCGTCGACGTCCTCCTTGGCCATGATGCCGGGAGCGTTGTCGCCCTTGACCGAGCCGCCGTAGAGCACGCGCACGGCACCCGCGACCTCGGGCGAGTACAGCTCCGCCAGGCGGACGCGGATCGCCGAGCACACCTCCTGGGCGTCCTCGGGGGTGGCGACCTCACCCGTGCCGATGGCCCACACCGGCTCGTACGCGACCACGATCCGCTCGGCCTGCTCCGCCGTGACCTCCTTGAGGGCGCCGTCCAGCTGGGCCAGGACGTGCTCGACCTGCCGGCCCGCCTTGCGGACCTCCAGGCCCTCCCCGACGCACAGGATCGGCACGATGCCGTGCCGGTAGGCGGCCTTCACCTTGGCGTTGACCAGGGCGTCGTCCTCGTTGTGGTACTCGCGGCGCTCGGAGTGGCCGGCCAGCACGTAGGAGCAGTCCAGCTTGGCCAGCATCGAGCCGGAGATCTCGCCGGTGTAGGCGCCCTTGTCGTGCGCGGAGACGTCCTGCGCGCCGTACCCGATCTTGAGCCTGTCGCCGTCGACGAGCGTCTGGACGCTGCGCAGGTCGGTGAACGGCGGCAGGACGACGACCTCGGCGTTGTCGTAGTCCTTGTCGTTCAGTCCGAACGCCAGCTTCTGGACGAGCGCGATCGCCTCCAGGTGGTTGTTGTTCATCTTCCAGTTGCCCGCGATGAGCGGCAGGCGCTTGGCCATGTTCGTTCTTCCTGTCTGGGAGAGGTCGGGGGTCGGTGGACGACCGGGTGCGTCGGGACGTGCGGCGCCCGGGCCGGTCTACCTGAGGGCGTCGATACCGGGAAGGTCCTTGCCCTCCAGGTACTCCAGGCTGGCGCCTCCGCCGGTGGAGATGTGGCCGAAGGCGGCCTCGTCGAATCCGAGGGCGCGCACGGCCGCCGCGGAGTCGCCGCCGCCGACCACGGTGAACGCGCCGGAGTCGATCAGGGCCTGGGCCAGGGCACGGGTGCCGTCGGCGTAGGGCTGCATCTCGAAGACCCCCATCGGGCCGTTCCAGAACACGGTCCTGGCGTCGGCCAGCTTCCCGGCGAAGAGCTCCTGGCTCTTCGGGCCGATGTCCAGGCCCATCCGGTCGGCGGGGATCGCCTCGACGTCGACCGGGGCGTGCGGGGCGTCGGCGGCGAACTTCTCGGCGGCGACGACGTCGACGGGCAGGACGATCTCCACGCCCTCGCGCTCGGCGCGCTCCAGGTAGCCGCGCACGGTGTCGAGCTGGTCGGCCTCCAGGAGGCTGGAGCCGACCTCGTAGCCCTTGGCCTTGAGGAACGTGAAGACCATGCCGCCGCCGATGAGGATGCGGTCGGCGGTGCCCAGGAGGTTGTCGATGACGCCGAGCTTGTCGGAGACCTTGGAGCCGCCCAGGACCACGGCGTAGGGGCGCTGGGGGTCCGCGGTGAGCTTCCGGAGGACCTCGACCTCGGTCAGCACGAGCCCGCCGACGGCGTGGGGGAGCTTGCCGGGGAGGTCGTAGACGCTGGCGTGCTTGCGGTGCACGGCCCCGAAGGCGTCGCCGACGTACAGGTCCGCCAGGCTCGCGAAGCGGTCGGCGAGCTCGCCGCGCTCGGCGTCGTCCTTGCTGGTCTCACCGGGCTCGAAGCGCACGTTCTCCAGCAGCGCGACCTGGCCGTCCGCGAGGGAGTCGGCCGCCGCCCGGGCGGACTCGCCGGCGGTGTCGGCGGCGAAGGCCACCTCGGCGCCGAGCAGTTCGCTCAGGCGGGCGGCGACCGGGCGAAGGGAGTAGCGGGGGTCCGGGGCGCCCTTGGGGCGGCCCAGGTGGGCGGCGACGATCACACGGGCGCCGCGCTCGCGGAGCTTGTCGATGGTCGGCAGGGCCGCGCGGATGCGGCCGTCGTCGGTGATGCGCTCGCCGTCCAGGGGCACGTTCAGGTCGGCCCGGACGAACACGCGTTTGCCGGAGACGTCGAGGTCGTCGATCGTCCGCATGCTGGTCTCCTCGTTGGGGTGTCGGTCTGCTCTGTCCCGGACGGTGACCCGGGGGGCGCTCACGACGGCACCCCTCCGCGCGCACTGCGGGCGAAGGGGTGCCGTCTCACGCGCCGGTGGCCATGGGGCCGTGGGCGTTACAGGCTGGAGCCGACCAGCTTGGCCAGGTCGGCCAGGCGGTTGGAGTAGCCCCACTCGTTGTCGTACCAACCGAGGATCTTGACCTGGTTGCCCGCGACCAGCGTCATCTTCGAGTCGAAGGTGCAGGAGGGCGCGGTGCCGACGATGTCGGAGGAGACGATCTCGTCCTCGGTGTAGACCAGGACGTCCTTGAGGGGTCCCTCGGCGGCGGCCTTGAACGCGGCGTTGACCTCGTCCTTGGTGGCCGGGCGCTCCAGGGTGACGACCAGGTCGGTGGCGGAGCCGTCCGGGACGGGGACGCGCATGGCGATGCCGTCCAGCTTGCCGGCGAGCTCGGGGATGACCAGGGCGGTGGCCTTGGCGGCACCGGTGGTGGTCGGGATGATGTTCTGCGCGGCGGCGCGGGCGCGGCGCAGGTCCGAGTGCGGGAAGTCCAGGATGACCTGGTCGTTGGTGTACGCGTGCACCGTGGTCATCAGGCCCTGGACGATGCCGAAGCTGTCCAGGAGGACCTTGGCCATGGGCGCCACACAGTTGGTGGTGCACGAGGCGTTGGAGATGACGTGGTGGCTCGCGGGGTCGTACTTGTCGTCGTTGACGCCCATGACGACGGTCAGGTCCTCGCCCTTGGCGGGCGCGGAGATGATGACCTTCTTGGCACCCGCAGCGATGTGCTTCTTCGCGTCCTCGGCCTTGGTGAAGCGGCCGGTGGACTCGATGACGACGTCCACGCCGAGGTCGGACCAGGGCAGCTGGGCCGGGTCGCGCTCGGCGAGGACCTTGATGTTCTTGTCGCCGACGCGAATGAAGTCGTCACCGACCTCGACGTCGCCGTCGAGGGTGCCGAGCACGGTGTCGTACTTGAGCAGGTGCGCGAGCGTCTTGGTGTCGGTGAGGTCGTTGACCGCGACGATTTCGATGTCGCTGCCGCCGGCGGCGACCGCGCGCCAGAAGTTGCGGCCGATCCGACCGAAGCCGTTGACGCCTACACGGATGGTCACGGAACCAATCTCCTCATATGTCGCACATCATTTTCACCCGCGCGTTCCACACCCCGTGGAATCCGAACTGGTACAGCCCGGTCCAGCCATGTTGAACAGCGTGAACGCGTAACAGGTGTTCACAAAGAGCCTAGCGGAATGTCGACGGGGAGCCGTTTCGACCCCACGTCCAGCGACCCGCCGCCCCCTCGCGGGTTCGCGACCATCCTGGCACCGCAAAGCTGAGAGGTCTATACCATTTTCGGAAGTTATCCGGGAGTTTTCCCAGTTAACAAAGCCGAACATCCCTGTTGCGGGCCTGTTGCCGCCCCGTCCGGCCCCGTGCGGCGGTCAGGGGACGAGCATGTCCGGGGTGAGGTTGGCCTCGGTCCCCTCGATGCCCAGGTCGCTCGCCCGCTTGTCGGCCATCGCCAGGAGCCTGCGGATGCGGCCGGCGATGGCGTCCTTGGTCAGCGGGGGCACGGACAGCTGGCCCAGCTCCTCCAGCGACGCCTGCTTGTGCGCCAGGCGCAGCTGGCCCGCGGCGACGAGGTGCTTGGGCGCCTCCTCCCCCAGGATCTCCAGGGCCCGCTCCACGCGCGCTCCGGCGGCGACCGCCGCCCGCGCGCTGCGCCGCAGGTTGGCGTCGTCGAAGTTGGCCAGGCGGTTCGCGGTCGCCCGCACCTCCCGGCGCATCCGGCGCTCCTCCCACGCGAGCACGCTCTGGTGCGCGCCCAGCAGGGTCAGCAGGGCGCCGATGGAGTCGCCGTCGCGGACCACGACCCGGTCCACACCGCGCACCTCCCGCGCCTTGGCGTGCACCTTGAGGCGGCGGGCGGCGCCCACCAGTGCCAGCGCAGCCTCCGGCCCGGGGCAGGTGACCTCCAGGGACATCGACCGCCCGGGCTCGGTCAGTGAGCCGTGCGCGATGAACGCGCCCCGCCACGCCGACTCGGAGTCACAGGCCCCGCCGGCCACCACGTGCCGGGGCAGGCCCCGCACCGGGCGGCCGTTGTTGTCCACCAGGCCCGTCTGCCGGGCCAGGGACTCGCCGTCCTTGATCACCCGCACCACGTACCGGTTGCCCTTGCGCAGCCCGCTCGGGGACAGCACGACCACTTCCGACTCGTGGCCGAACACCTCCGAGATGTCCTTGCGCAGGCGTCGCGCGGCCGCACCGGTGTCGAGTTCGGCCTCGATCACGATCCGCCCGCCCACCAGGTGCAGCCCCCCGGTGAAACGCAGGATGGTGGACACCTCCGCCTTGCGGCAGCATGGCTTGAGAATGGCCAGACGGCTCAACTCATCCTTCACCACGCCGGTCATCGCCATCGCTGCGATCCTCCCCCTTGGAACAACCCGGCCCGGCACCGCGCGCTCGGCGCCGGGGTGTGTCCCCCACGGCCTGGCCACGGGGGACTTTCTCCGAGGCAGACTACGTTACGCGACGCTCGGTACCGACCCCCGGACGGCGTGTCGCCCCTTCACCGTGCCACCGGAGCGCGGCGCTGTCTGCGTTCGTGTCGGTGTGAGGTCAATTGCTCCGCGACCCTGGTGGGAGCGCCTCCTCCAGATGGTCGCGCAGGACGAGGGCGTGGTTGTGCTCGCTGTCCTTCGCGGCGTACAGCAGGGTGACCGGACCGCGGCGGGCGGCGTCGAGGATCGGTGACAGCGCCTCGGGCCGGGAGTCCAGCTCCGCCCGGTAGCGGTCGGCGAACTCGCGGAAGCGCGCCGGGTCGTGGCCGAACCAGGTGCGCAGATCACTGCTCGGCGCGGCCTCCTTCAGCCACTGCACGCCCTCCAGGGACGCCTTGCTCACCCCGCGCGGCCACAGGCGGTCCACCAGGAAACGGGTCCCCGGCGGCGGCTCCTGCCCGCCCCCGCGGCGCCCCCGCGCCCGCACCTCGTCGTAGACGCGCTCCAGGTACACGTGACGTTCAGCCATGGCGCCGGTCTTCCCCGGCACGGACCAGGGCGAACCCGTCAGTCGACCAGGATCCGCTCGAAGGCCGCCGCCAGCCGCTCGGCGTCGTGGCGCGCGCTGCCGTCGGGGCGCGAGAGGTCGCCCAGCTCCAGGCGCCCGCCCAGTTCCCTCGTGACCGCCCGCAGCGGCCCGGCGTCCTCCACGGCTCCCCGGTCGGCCAGGACCACGTCCACGCCCAGCTTGGGGGCGTGCTCGTGGAGGACCTCCAGGTAGGTCTCGGGACGGAAGTCGTCGGTCTCCCCCCGCTGCGGCGACAGGTTGAGGGTCACCAGGCGCCGGGCCCGGGTGGTGACCAGCGCGTGGGCCAGGTCGGGGACCAGCAGGTGCGGGAGCACGCTGGTGAACCACGACCCGGGGCCGAACACGATCCAGTCCGCCTCGCGCACCGCCTTGACCGCCTGCGGGCTCGCGGGAGGGGACTCGGGGATCAGGGAGATGGAGCGCACCCGGCCGCTGGTGCTGGCGCACGCCACCTGTCCGCGCACCGTCGTCATCTCGTCGGGCCGCTCCGGGTCCACCCCCGACACCTCGGCGGCGATGTCGAGCGGCACCGACGACATCGGCAGGACCCGGCCGTGGGCGCCGAGCAGCTGCCCGACCCAGTCCAGTCCGGCCACGGAGTCGCCCAGAAGTTCCCACAGGGCCACGATGAGCAGGTTGCCGACGGCGTGGCCGTGCAGCTCGCCCTCCGAGCTGAACCGGTGCTGGAGCACCTGGCTCCAGGTGTGGCCCCACTCGTCGTCCCCGCACAGGGCGGCGAGCGCCATGCGCAGGTCACCGGGCGGGAGGACGCCCAGCTCCTGCCGGAGCCGACCGCTGGAACCACCGTCGTCGGCGACCGTGACGACCGCCGTCACGTCGGTGGTCACCCTTCGCAGGGCGGAGAGGGAGGCGTGCAGGCCGTGCCCTCCGCCCAGCGCGACCACCCGGGGCGGGCGCTGCCCGTCCTCGTCCGGCCCGGTGCTTCTCGCCATGGCTGTGGCCTGTCCCCTCGTCCCGACTGCAGCGGACGCGCCGGACCGTGCCGCCGAGGACGGCGGGCAGCAGGTCGACACACGCCCCCGGTCCGCCGGCGCCCCGTCCGCGTGGGGAAAGGCGCCAGCGGTGACCGGGCCAATCTAGGGGAAGACGCCCCTCTTGGCGATTCGGTTGACCCTGTCCTCCCGCCCCGGACGGGCGTCCGGCCGTGTCGCGGTCCCGCCGCCCGCCCCCCCCGGGGGGGGGGCCCCCCCGCCACGCGTTCCCACTCCGGTGCCCGTTCCGGATGCCGCCCCGTAGCTCCCGGGAGGGCGACGCTCAGGCGGGTCCGGGGACCGGACCGCCGCTGG
>NZ_JAUZMY010000036.1:0-60272 GCF_036327455.1 Nocardiopsis codii
GACGAGCTGCCTGCGGTGGGCGGAGAACGTCAGGACGTGGGCGACGACGCTGCCGAGGACGAAGCTCTCCGGGGGATCGCACAGGGCGTCCACCAGGCGGTCGCCCCAGGCCCCGCGGCGGCCGATGTCGTTGACGGCCGCGATCCACCGGCTCCCGGCGTCCCGGTGCCGCGCCAGGAGCGACTCCGGGTCGTCCGCGCCCTGTCCGGGGAGGTCGGCCGCCTCGATCGAGGCGAGCCACACCTCCTTCGCCCTGACCAGGTGTTCGAGGACGGCCGCGATCGACTCCTCGGGGCCGTCCCAGTCCAGGACGGTCCGCCCGGGGGCGTGCACCTCCCGGTACGCCCCGTCGGGGAGCGACGCGGCGAGGCGCAGCAGGTGGGCGGTGTCGTCGACGTCGTGGTGGATCTGGAGGGCGAGGACGTCCATGCCGGTGTCCTTCTTCGGCTTCTCTTCGATCCACAGGTGGATCGGCGGGTGGAAGTGGATGCCGTTCGGCGCGGGCAGCCAGGTGCCGCTCCCCGGCGTCGTGGCGCCGGGCGGGTGCCCGTACGCGCGCCCGAAGGCGCGGATGAACCCCTCGACGGACTGGTAGCCCGCCCCGAACGCCGCGTCGGTCACGCTGCTGCCCTGGCCGATCTGCCAGGCGGCGCGTTCGAGGAGGACCCGGCGGCGGAGGGCGACCGGGGACTCCCCGGTGTCGCGGGTCATACGGCGGGTGAAGTGGAACGGGGAGGTGAACGCGTGTCCCGCCATGTCGGTGAGGCGGGGGTTCTCCTCGTCCAGGACGGCGTCGAGCAGTTCCCGGAGACGGTCCCGTCCTGAGGTGGACTCGGTCATGTGTCCAGTATGTGCGCGGCGCCTCCGTGTGCGCCTGACCGATCTTGCCCACTCCGGCGCGTGGCGCGGCCGGGTCGGGGCCCACGGCGGGACCGTCGGGTGGGCGGGCCGGGTGCGGCGGAGCGTGGTGCGGGCGTCCCGGCGGATGCGGTAGAGTCTTCTCCGTTGGCGACGCCGGAGACGGCGCTCGCCGAGCGGCCGGGACGTAGCGCAGTTTGGTAGCGCACTTGACTGGGGGTCAAGGGGTCGTGGGTTCAAATCCCGCCGTCCCGACAGCGAAGTAGCAGGTCATTGAGAGGTCCACTTTCGGGTGGGCCTCTTTTTGCGTTCCAGGCGGGGTGGGAGTGGAGGAGAGACGGGGCGTGTGGGCCGTCCGCCCGCGTGGCGGTCGTGGGCGAGGGTTCTCGGGCATGCTCGCGCTCCCTCAGTCGTCGGATCCGGTGGAGCCGCGCTGGTAGGCCGTCGGCCGGTCGGGCCTGGCCAGAAGGCCGCGGGCGACCGTCAGGTTCTGGTCGATCGCGGCCTGCCACCGCCGGGGATCGCGGCGGCGGCGGTCACGCGCCAGTGCGAACCCGGACAGCACCGGGCTCAGCCACGCGTCGGCGATCGGAGCCGGGGGGATGCGCAGGTCCTGGCACATGCTGTCGCCGTGGATCCGGCGGGCGATCGCGTTCAGCGCCGGCCGTGCCAGTACGCGCGGGGCCTTCAACGCCTCGTGCAGCCTCGACGCCGCCGATGCCAGAGTCGCGTCCGCCAGCACGGCGGAGTCCTCCGTGACCGGTCCGGTCACGGTCTGGAACACGGCGTCGAGGCGTGCGGCGGCCTCGTTGCCCGCGATCCCCTCGACCAGACGCGCGTCGATCCCCAGCAGATGGGCGACGTACCACCAGTAGCGGTACAGGTCGGCCAGTTCGCGGTTGCTCAGACCGAACCCCAGAAGTGCCTCGGCCGTGTAGGCGGTCAGGGTGAAGTCCATCCATGTCCGTCCCAGGTCGACCTGGTTGATCGGACAGCCGTCCGCCGAACTGTCGTAGCCGCGGTCCAGCGCGAGTCTGCGCATGTGCGCGTGCAGCATCCGCACCTCCAGGGTCGCCACATAGCCCGGATGCCCGACTCGAAGGCTGCCGGGCAGCATGACCTGCGCGAGCCACGCCCCGGTCTCCTGGATGCGCCGTTGCGCGGAGTCGACCAGCCGCCCCGTCGTCGTCAGCACCTTGGAGATCGACGGCGACTCGTAGACCCGGATCAGGGCGCCCGCGTTGAGCGTGATGATGTGCACGGGCAGCGGCGAGGTGTGGAAGGCCAGGGGACCCCGGTCGAACAGGGAGTCGTCCGCGTAACCGGGCACGCTCTCGACCTGGCGCAGCAGCGCCTCCAGTGCCGGAGGCGGATCGGTGAGGGAGGCCAGGCCCTCACGGATGCCCCTGCTCAGCATGGGTCTGGCCTGCTTCATCCCGATCTGGTGCATTTCGGCGACGACCGCGTCCGCGAGCACGTCGCCGGTGGTCAGCGCCCAGTGCATCAGGTCGGTACGGGCCTGGCCGAACTGGGCCAGGACGGTCGTCCGCCCAGCCCGTTCCGTCGGCCACCGGCTCTGCTCGGTCATGATGTCTCCTCGGAGGACTGGTGTTGACCGTCCGCCGGACCCGGGGATGACTCCCCAGGTTCTGACCCGGGCGGACGGGATGGGACTGCGCTCCCCGGGCCGACGCCGCCCCGGGGGCGCCCCGGCCCGAGCCGGTCAGCTGGAGGCCCCGACTCTCGGTCTCCCCGACGAGCCGTGGGCGCCGCCGCTCTCGGCGATGTCGCTCAGCACCTCGGAGGCGGCGAGCTCGTCGCTCGCGGCGAGACGGTCGAAGCCGTTGACCGCGGGGTGGACGTAGCGGCCCAGGGTCCCGATGAGGATCGCGCCGACGACGAGGACGACCATCAGGACGGGGATGACGGGGTCATAGGACCCCAGCAGGTCGTACCCCAGGCCGAGGAGGAGCGGGCCGGACGCGGTGCCCAGGAGGAACGCGGCCTGGACCACGCCCAGGATGCGCCCGAAGTAGCGTGTGCCCAGGTAGCGGGTGATGAGCAGGGCGAGCAGATCGCCCTCGATGCCGAAGGCGATGCCGATGAAGGCGACCGCGGCCGCGGCGGCGCCGAACGGCGGCTCCAGGAAGAACATGCCCGCGATGGGGGCGACCATCACGATCGGACCGATGACGGACGCGTGCACGCGGTCGAGGAGGACACCGCCGAGCACCCGGCCCACGAGCGAGGCCAGCCCGAAGACCACCAGCAGTGAGGCCGCCTGCTCGTTGGACAGGCCGCGGTCGGTCATCATCGGCACGAGGTGGACCTGGAGGCCGTAGACGACGACCCCGACCAGGCCCAGCCCGAGCGCGATCCCCCAGAACTGGCGGGTGCGGAACGCCTCGCGGACCGTCAGACCGGGGAGTTCGAGGCTGACGTCACGGCCCTCCACCCGGGTCTCCTGGACGAGTCGTCCGCGGACGTGCCGTTCGGCGCGGGCGCGCACGAACAGGGTGACCATCGTGACCGACACGAGGGCCGAGACCAGGGCCATGAAGCCGTACGTCAGCCGCCATCCGACGCTCTCGATGAGCGCTCCGGCCAGCAGCGGGGCCAGGGCCGTGCCCAGGCCGATGATGCCCGTCACCACTCCGACGGCGAGGGCGCGGTTGTTGTCGAACCAGCTCACCACCGCCCTGGTGGCGGGCAAGGCCGTCCCGGCCCCGAAGAACCCCACGAAGAAGCACGGGACGAGGTAGACCCACTCGACCGGCGGTACCAGCCCGATCAGCGCCATCGAGGCCGCGAACAGCACGAACCCCGGCACGAGGATGTAACGCGCGGCGAAGCGGTCCACGAGCTGCGCGACGACGATCAGCCCGATCGCCATCCCGACCGCCGCGACCGAGAACGCCCCGGTGACGACCGTCCGGCCGAAGCCGGTCTCCTCGACGATGGGCAGGACGAACAGGCCGATGGTGGCCAGGTACATCTGGGGGCCGACGGCGTTGGCGGTGCCGCTGCCGACGATCACCCACCAGGGGTTCCTGGGTGTCGACGTGCGTGGGAGGACAGTGCTCATGCGGTCTCCTGCGTGGTCGTGCCAGCGACGGTCAGGCGGTGGGGAAGAAGGTCTTGGTCAGTTCCTCGGAGGCCTGCCAGACGCGCGCGGCTTCCGTGGCGCTGCGCAGAGACGGGTACAGCCGCTGCGCGGCCGGCGGGCCACCCAGGTTCCCCAGCCCGCGGGGGCTGTAGAGCACGCCGCGCTCGGCTTCGCGGCCGGTCGCGGCCATCAGCGCGGGCAGCTTCGCCGTCTCGACGGTGCCCAGCAGGATGCCGCGGGCGGACAGGGCCCGGATCCGACGGATATGCGGGGTGTCCTCGCTGCGGCCGAGTTCGGGACGTGCGGCCAGGAGGCTCGTGGGGGCGACCCCGGGGTGGGAGAGGTTGCTGGTGATGCCCCACCCGTGGGCCTCGCTGCGGCGGTCCAGTTCGAGGCCGAACAGACCGAACGCGATCTTGGACTGGCTGTACGCGCGCATCCCGTCGTAGGAGCGCTCCCAGTTCAGGTCCTCCCAGTTGATGGCGCCGCGGCGCGCGGCGACACTGATCTGCGAGGTCACCCGCGCCCGGCCGGCGCGCAGCAGCGGAAGGACGCTGCCCACCAGGGCGAAGTGGCCGAGGTGGTTGGTGCCGAACTGCAGCTCGAACCCGTCGGCCGTGGTCTGCCGGTTCGGCGGCCTCATCACGCCGGCGTTGTTGACCAGGATGTGGATCGGCAGGCCCTCCTCGCGCAGGGCGTCACCGAGGGCCGCGACCGAGTCGAGGGAGGACAGGTCGAGGCTGCGCAGTGAGACGTTCGCGCCGGGCGCCGCCTGCCGGATGCCGGCGACCGCGTCCTCGCCCTTGCGCGGGTTGCGGACGGGCATGATCACCTCGGCGCCCGCGGCGGCCAGCCGCGCGGCGATCCCCAGGCCCATCCCGTCACTCGCGCCGGTGACGACGGCGCGCTTCCCGGTCAGGTCGGGCACGGTGATGTCGAAGGATCGACGTGTCATTGGTGGTGCTCCTTCATGTCGTGGCTGTGTGCGGGGTCGGCCCCGCGTCGCCGGAGCGACCCGGATCCCTCGGCCCCCGTGGGCGGTTCCGGCGCGGGCGGGCCAGGCAGGGGCCCGGTGGAGGCCATCGAGCCGCGCCGCCCGCGGGGAGCGGGAGTCGGTCGGAGTCCCGGTCGTGCTCCTCCGGCCGCCGCGACTGCGCCACCGGTGTCGCGCGCCGCCCCGTCCGTCGAGCGGCCGACCGCCGTGACCGTGTCCGACGCCGCGTCTCGCGGTGCGATCGCCTTGCCGGGGGCCGCTCCGGCCTTCGGTACCGATCCTCGACGGAGGTCGCTGACCTATCCAGGACCTTCCGATCCGAGGCTCGCCAGGTCGCCTCTGCGCGCCGTACGGGGGGATCGGCGGGGCGTGGCTGCTTCCGTCCGCGGGCGGTAGAAACGAAGCAGCACCCGACAGGCAGAGGAAGAGGCGACGTGATCGATCGCACCGGGCTGGCGGAGTTCCTCCGCAGCCGGCGTCAGGCACTCCAACCGGAGGACGTCGGTCTGCCGCGCGGGCAGCGCCGCAGGACCAGCGGGCTACGGCGCGAGGAAGTCGCCTCGCTGTGCCACATGTCGACCGACTACTACTCCCGTCTGGAGCGGGAGCGCGGTGCCCAGCCGTCGCACCGGATGCTCGCCTCGATCGCCCAGGGGCTGCACATGTCACTCGACGAGCGCGACCACCTGTTCCGCCTCGCCGGTCACCACCCGCCCCCCAGGGCCGCGTCCGGCGACCACATCAGCCCCGGGCTCCTGCGCGTGCTCGACCGCCTGGACGACACACCCGCCGAGATCGTCACCGAGCTCGGCGAGACCCTGCGGCAGTCCCCGATGGGCGTCGCGCTGACCGGGGACACGACGCGTTACACGGGGCCTGCCCGCAGCGCGGGGTACCGGTGGTTCACCGACCCGGCCGCCCGAGAGATCTACGCGCCGGAAGAACACCCGCTCCTGACCCGGATGTACGTCTCGGGACTGCGTGGGCTCGTCACCCTCCGCGGTCCGCGGTCCCGCGCCGCCCACCTGTCCGAACTGCTGCTGGACCGCAGCGAGGAGTTCCGGCGGGTGTGGGGCGACCAGGAGATCGGGATACGCCCCCACGACGTCAAACACTTCGTCCACCCCGAGGTCGGCGGGCTGGAGCTGACCTGCCAGCGGCTGGTCGACCCGGGCCAGGCCCACCTGCTGAGGGTCTACACCGCCATCCCCGGCACCGAGAGCTACGAGAAGCTGCAGATGCTGTCGGTCATCGGACCCCAGACACTCCGCTGAGAGCCGGGGATTCCCACCCTCGGGGCATCCGTGCCCTGGCGGTGGAGGTTTCCGGGGGCGTGGTCCGCCAGGGGCGGGAGAAGTTCCCGATCGGGGCATGGCAGCTCGGAGGACCCCACGGCGGAGGCCGCGGTGGGAGGCCCGCCGGCGTTCTGGGCCCGTGCGACCAGGAACTCGTCGAAGGTCCGGGGCGCGCGGATACTGCCGGTGGAGCCCGTGGCGAGAATCATCTGTTCCTCCGAGGAGCGGCCCTCCGAGGGGGAGGGCGGTGTGGTCGAGCGGCGGTTTCCTGTCGTGTGCCGTGCCCCGCGGTCAGGAAGCCGGGCCCGTAGGACCGGAGCCTGGCGGGGCGGGGGCGGGTCAGCCGTCCGCCCCGAGGAGGGCCTCGCCCAGCGGCGTGCGGGCGTGCAGCATCCTCGTCCCGTCGCGCCGGCTGTGGACCAGTTGGGCGTTGCGCAGGATCGTCAGGTGGTGGGACGCCGTGGACACGGCCGTCGAACACGCGTCGGCGACCTCCGAGGTCGACCGGGGGCCGTCCAGCGACAGGAGGGCACGTGCGCGGCCCGAACCGAGCAGTTCCACCAGGGACGCCTCGACCGCCGACCGTTCCTGCGTCCACGACGCGGAGAGCCCGTGCACGGGGTAGAACAGCGTCGGCTGCGCGGGCGGCTCCGTGAGCACGGCACAGCGCGGCGTGCTCATGACGGAGGGCACGAGCACCACCCCGCTGCCCTCGCAGTCGACCTCCTCGCTGTGCTTGCGCATCTCGATCTCGATGGCGTCGCGGTGCCACGCGACGGACCGGTGCAGGGAGCCGACCATCGCGGCGACCCCGTCCACGGCCACACGGCGCACACGCAGGTCGATGTCGGCGGTGATGAGCCGCCGGACCTGTGTCCAGTGCGGGGCCAGCAGCGACTCCCAGACCGACTCCCAGGCGTCCGCCACCTGGGCGCGGGTCCTCTCCGGATGGTCGAACATGTCGGCGACCACGCGGTACCGGGGGCCGTCCGAGCGTGCGAGCACCTTCGTGAGGTCCGCGCGCACGGACTCGGCCGGAACCCGGCGCAGGCGTTCGACCTCGTCGGCCGGGCTCATGTCCCACGACGGGGTCGAGGTGAGGAAGTCGGGGAAGTAGCCGTCCGGGCCGATCACCGTCCGCAGCACCCCGAACGGCCCGCGCGGCAGAGCCGACCGCACCGAGCGGAGCCAGCCCCACTGGAGGGGATGGCTCGGCGGGTTCTGGAGCACGCGGACCGCGTGGCACAGCTCGTGGCCGGGGGAGATTCCGAACCTGATGGAGGAGATGTCCGTGGCTCCGATCCGGAACCGGACCAGGTTTCGACCCATATCGAAACAGTAGAGGCGCCGGGGGTTGCTCCGCCAGAGTGAAGGCATCGGAACAAGGCCCTCCAGGAGGAACCGTGAAGTTCGCTCTTCTGTACCACTACGACCCGAGCACGGCCGGCCCCGTCGAGGAGGAGGTCGCCGACTGGATGGCCTTCGACGGCCAGGTCCGCGAGGCCGGGCTCCTCGTCGACGAGGCGGGGTTCCACATGCGCGACAAGGCCCTCACGGTCAGTGTCCGCGACGGTGAGAGCACCGTGACCGAGGGTGCGCCGACGTCGGGTCCCATGCTCGCCGGGTACTACCTCCTGGACGTGGCCGACATGGACACCGCACTGGAGTGGGCGGCGAGGATCCCGACCGCCGCGTACGGCTCCGTCGAGGTGCGGCCGGTCGTCGAGTTCGAGTTCGAGGGGTGAGAGTGATGGGTGACGTGACGACACCGGCGGTCGTTCCCGCCGAGGAACTGCTGGTCGGGGACTCCCGAACCCTGCGGTTCGAGGGGTACCGGCACGGTTCGGGCATCTCCTTCTTCCTGGTGGACAACGACCCCGGCCAGGGGCCCGGTCTGCACCGGCACCCGTACACGGAGACGTGGACGGTCCTGGAGGGGGAGGCGACCATCACGATGGGGGACGAGCGGATCGTCGCCAGGACGGGCGACACCGCCGTCGTCCAGCCCCACGTGTGGCACGGGTTCAGGAACACCGGCACCGGGCGGCTGCGCCTGATGTGCGTGCACGCCTCGGACACGATGATCCAGGAGTGGCGGGACTGAACCGCCTCCTCCACAGGCCCGGCGGCGGCGCGCGTGGCACCGCGCCGCCGCACCCCGGTCCGGCGGGGGGACAGCCCTGTGCGCGCTGTCGACGGGGCTCACACGCATGCCGCTCGTCGCACCGATGACAGCCAGGGGGCGGGTGCCGAGATCATCCCCGCCGAAGCGGGGTCCACCGCTCAGTGACCCGCCCCGACCGCCGTCCCGGATTCGGCTGAGAGCTGGATGTGCTCGGCCATGACGCGTTCGGCGGTGGCGCCGTCGCCCTCCGCCAGGGCCTGGAGGAGCCGGCTGTGCGCCTCCAGGTACACGCGCACCTTGGCGGGGTCCTTCCAGCGCGACACCAGTTCCGGGATGGGGTTGTTCCTGCGGATCGCCTGCACGTGTCCGCTGAGGAAGGCGGGGCCGCCGATGTCGGCGACCAGCTGGTGGAAGACGCGGCTGTCCTCGGCCAGGGCCTGGGCGTCCTGGTCCTGGTTCCGGTCCAGGGCGAGCATCCGCTCGTGGACGGCGGTGAGCTCCGCGAGTTGGTCCCGGGTGATGCGCTGGGCGGCCAGCCGGGCGGTCAGGCCCTCCACCACCGCGCGCAGCATGCGCAGCTCCACGGCCGCCTCCGCGCCGAGCCCGGAGACGGTGGCGCCACGGTGTGTCCGGTAGGTGATCAGGCCGTCGCTCTCCAGGCGGCGCAGCGCCTCGCGCACCGGGGTGATCGACACTCCGAGCCTGGTGGCGAGTTCCTCCTGGTTGATGGAGCCGCCCGGCGGGTGCACGCCGTTGACGATCTCCTGGCGCAGGGTCTCGTGCACGTACTCGGCCTTGCTGCGGGGAGGCCCCCCGGTGGGGAGGGGCCCTCCCTGGTTTCCGTTACCGGGGACGGACACGAACGGACCTCCGATTCACCACAGGGTTGACGGGCTCAAGCTTAGGCCGTCCTCTCGTGCTCCGGCCCGATCCGGGAACTCGGCGGGACGCTCCCGGCACGCGTCGGGCGACCGGGAGAGCCCGGTTCGCGGCGCTCGCCCCGGCACGGGTGGGGCCTACCGGTCATCACGGCAGGCCGCCGCGCCATCGGGGAAGCGGACGAGGCGCGGCGCGTCGCCGTCGGCGATGCGTGGAAACGCAGGTCACGACGGTGCGACTGCCCGCGTGCTTCCCCGGGGCGTCGCGGTGTCGGGCCAGGTTGTGCCGATGTAACCCTTGTGCATTTTCATATATCTTATAAGTTGCAATCTATGAGATCCCTCGGAAACCTGCGCGTCGTCGACGCGGCCACGCTGTTCGCCGGTCCGATGGCGGCCACGTACCTGGCCGACTTCGGTGCCGACGTCATCAAGATCGAGCACCCCCTCAGGGGAGATCCCGCACGAGGCCACGGCCCCACCAAGGACGGCATCGGCCTGTGGTGGAAGATGCTGGCCCGCAACAAGCGCACGATGACCCTGGACCTGTCCCGGCCGCAGGGCCAGGAGGTCGCGCTGAAGATGCTGGCCGAGACCGACGTGCTCGTCGAGAACTTCCGTCCCGGCACGCTCGAACGGTGGAACCTCTCCCCGGAGCGCCTGCTCGAGGAGAACCCGCGCCTGATCATCGCCCGCGTCACCGGGTTCGGGCAGAAGGGGCCGATGGCCCACCGCCCGGGCTTCGGGACCCTGGCCGAGGCGATGAGCGGATTCGCCGCCATGACCGGCGAACCGGAGGGGCCGCCCACGCTCCCCCCGCTGGCCCTGGCCGACGGGATCGCGGCACTGGCGGTCGCCTACGCGATCATGGTGGCCGTCCACTCCCGGGAGCAGACCGGGCGCGGCCAGATTATCGACCTGGCGATCATCGAACCGATCCTCACGGTGCTGGGCCCCCAGGTCACCGCCTTCCACGCGACCGGCGCCGTGCCCCAGCGGACCGGGAACAGGTCCTCCAGCAACGCTCCCCGCAACACCTACCGCACCCGCGACGGCCGCTGGCTCGCCATCTCGACCAGCGCGCAGTCGATCGCCGAGCGCGTGATGCGCCTGGTCGGCCGCGAGGACCTGGTGGACGAGCCCTGGTTCGCCTCCGGGCGGACCCGGTTCGAGCACGCGGACGAACTCGACGAGGCCGTGGGCACGTGGATCGCCGCCCGCGACGCCGACGAGGTCGTCGCGGAGTTCGAGAAGGCCCAGGCGGCGATCGCCCCCATCTACGACGTGCGCGACATCGCCACCGACCCCCAGTACGAGGCGCTGGGCACGGTCGTGCACCTTCCGGACGAGGAACTCGGGTCGGTGGCGGTGCACAACGTGCCGTTCCGCATGTCGGACACCCCGGGGGAGATCCGGTGGGCGGGGCGGAGCAAGGGCCACGACAACGACGAGGTCCTGGAGTCGCTGGGCTACGGGGCGGACGACCGGGCGACCCTGCGTGACGCGGGGGTGATCTGATGGAGAGCGTGCAGGCGCCCGTGGTGGCCTCGCTCTACGTTCCGGGCGACCGCCCGGAACGATTCTCCAAGGCGGTGGAGAGCGGCGCGGACGCCGTCATCCTGGACCTGGAGGACGCGGTCCTCCCGGACGCCAAGGACGCCGCTCGGGATCACGTGCTCGAGTTCCTGCACCGGTCGACGCCCACCGGGCCCCGGGGGCCGCGGGTGTACGTGCGGGTCAACGCGCCGCACAGCCCCCATGGTGCGCGGGACCTGGAGGCGCTCGCGGGGACGCGACCGGACGGTGTGCGGGTGCCCAAGGTGGAGACCCCCGCCGATGTGGACCGTGTGGTCGAGCGGTTGGGCGGCGTCCCCGTGGACTGCCTCCTGGAATCCGCGGCCGGCGTGCAGAACGCTCCCGAGCTGGCAGCCCACCCCGCGGTGCGGTCGCTCGCCCTCGGCGAGGCGGATCTGACCGCCGAGCTGCGTATCAGCGGGGACACCGCCTTCTCGTGGTTGCGGATGCGGATCGTCGTCGCCTCGGCGGCGGCCGGGCTGCAACCGCCGGGCATGGCGGCCTACATCGACATCGCCGACAGCGACGGGCTCCACGCCTCGTGCGTGCAGGGGCGGTCCCTGGGCATGTTCGGCCGGTCGGCGATCCATCCCCGCCAGGTCCCGGTCATCCGCCGGGCGTTCACCCCCTCCGGCGAGGAGGTCGTGCGAGCCCGGGAGATCGCGGAGGCCGCCGCGGCGGCGGGGGAGGGGGCCGCCCGGGGAGGCGGAGCGATCGCCCTGGCCGACGGAAGGTTCGTCGACGCGCCCGTGGTGGTCTCCGCCCTGCGCACCCTCGCCCTGGCCGAGAGCCTGGGGGAGCGGGAGAGCGTCTGATCGCCGCCGGGCGCGGTGTCCGGCGGGGGAGGGGGCGGTGAACCGTCCCCCGGCCCCGCACGGGGGCGCCGCGTCCGGCCGGGGCGTGCGGCGCCCTTGAAGCACACCAGAACGACGACGCCCGTGGGGCCGGGCGTTCCTCTGGCGTGCCTGCGGTGCGGCGCGATCGGTCCGAGTGCTGGTCAGGACGGGGTCCGGAGCCTCTTGACGTTCTCGGTAACGTGAGTCACACTTCATCAAGCGCACAAGAGCTTCACTCTTTGAAATTTGTTTTCATTCGAGTGAGTGCCGTCGGCGGTCGAGTCGCAAGCCGAAAGACCCGGCCGATCCCGCCGAATCCGTTCCAGCGGTCGCGCCCGAGGACCTCCGCCCCGGGGCGCCGCGCATCCCATTTCTGAGCACGGGAGGACCCCATGCCCTCTGCACTCCTGGCCTTGGCCGCGTTCATCGCGGTCATCATCGTGTGGAGCGCCGTCTTCAAAAGGAACATGGGCGAGGCGATGCTCCTCGGCTTCCTCGCGACCTGTCTGTTCGCCGGCGGCGACTTCTTCAACGCCCTGGTGTCGGGGTTGGTCAAGACCACTGAGAACGAGGTCATCTACGCCGCGCTCGCCTTCGTGTTCATGGCGTACATGATCGACCGGACCGGGATCATCAAGAGGATCCTGGACATCCTCAACGCGGCACTGGGCCGGCTGCGCGGCGGGCCGGCGTTCGTGGACATCATCGCCTCGGGCGTGATGGGGGCGCTGTCGGGCTCCAACTCCGGCAACGTCGCCTCCACGGGGTCGGTCACCGGTCCCTGGATGGTCCGCAACGGCTTCAGCCGGGCCAGGGCGGCCACGATTCTCGCCGGCAACGGGGGGATGGGCGCGGCGCTGCCCCCGAGCTCGTCCATGGTCATCATGCTCGGCTTCGCCGGCACCGCCGTCTCGACCGGCAGCGTCTACCTCGCCCTGCTTGTCAGCGGGCTCTACCAGATCCTGCACAGGCTCGTCGTCGCGGCCGTGTTCGTGCGGGTCGACCGGGTCAGGGCCATCGGGGACGAGGCGCGCCAGCCGCTCGGCCTGGTGTGGCGTGCCGGATGGACCTCGACGCTGATCTACCTCGGCGCCCTCATCCCCATCGTGGTGACCACCGGGCCGCTCTCGGCATGGCTGTCCGAGGACGGGCGCCTCGGCGACGCGCTCGGCGACATCTCGCTCATCACGTGGATCCCGATCCTGATCATCCTCATCGCGGCCGTCGTCGGACGGCGTGAGCTGCCGCGCGGAGGCCGGCAGTGGTACGAGTTCGTCCTGGGGGCGATGCCGCGGCTCGGCACCATCGGCGCCCTCCTCATCTTCGCGATGGCGGCGAGCGGCGTCCTCTCCGACCTCGGGCTCGCGGACGACGTGGAGCAGGTGCTCGCCTACTTCAACGCCGGGCCCTTCCTCATGGTCGCCCTGACGGTCGTCCTCATCACCGTCGTCGCGATCCCGCTGACCTCGACGGCCGCGCTCACCGCGGTGGGCCAGATCTCCTTCCTCAGCCTGGTCGCGGTCGGCGTGGACCCGGTGCTGGCCGTCACCGTCCCCCTGATCGCCGCCTCCACCGAGGGGTCGTCGCCTCCCTCCGCGCCGATCTTCATCGCCTCGGGAATCGTGGGCGTCAAGGCGGAGAAGACCTTCCTGCCGCTGATCGCCTTCTACCTGGTGCCCATCGTCCTGCTGGCGTGTCTCGTCGGCTGGGGAGTCCTCCCCGTGTTCGTTGTCTGAGTCCTCTCCCTAGGGCGGACCTCCCCGGCCGCCGTGACAGAAAGGAGCGTCGATGTCCGAGCCCCGCCCGACCCTGCGCGCACGCGCGCTGAAGGTCACCCAGTTCCTGTTCGTCCTGACGTTCGGATTGTTCTTCCTGGTAGCGAGCGCCCTCGTGCTCGGGCAGCTGCTCGGCACCGTGCTGGTCCAGCCCGCCCTGGTCAGCGCGGCGTCGCACTACCTCCTCGTTCCCGCGGTGAGCCTGGCCTCGACCTTCGGCGTCATCGCGTTCCTGGGGTCCTACCTGCGTGAGGGCGGATCGGGGGAGCAGAGTTCCTGACCCTCCTCCTCACCGCTGTCCGGCACGGGAGTGCGGACGGCGAGCCCTCCGGCGCACCGGCCGTGACAGGGGCACCCGATCACGGGTCCGCCCCTGGCGCGGCCGGTGCGTCCGTTTTCGGTGCGCAGGCCACAGGTGTGCCCCGACGTGCGACTACAGACCTCGGACACGGATTTTTCATCTATTGACAACTCACTTCATTAGATGAAAGATAATCTCGAAGGATGCAACATCACCGACTGTCGAGGAGCCCCATGACGATCCGGAACACACCTCTCCCCGAGGACCTGTACCGCCGGCTCTCCGACCTGCCCGCGCCCAACGTCGGCGACGTCCTCGACCGCCTCTACGTGCTCGAGGCGGCCGTCTCCGCCGTGTGGAAGGGCGCCAGGGTGGTGGGTCCGGCCTTCACGGTCATGACCGCCGGAGGCGACAACAAGTACATCCACGAGGCCATCGACACGGCCCAGCCCGGTGACGTGCTCGTCATCGACGGCCAGGCCGCGACCCACCGGGCACTGCTCGGCGACCTCATGGCCCGGCGCGCACAGGCCAGGGGGCTGGCCGGGTTCGTGGTGGACGGCGCCATCCGCGACGCCGCCGACCTCGAGGAGCTCGCCTTCCCCACCTGGGCCAGGGCGGTCACACCCGCGGGCCCCTACCGCAACGGACCCGGCCACCTCCAGGTGCCGGTCTCCGTCGGCAGGGTCGTGGTCAACCCCGGGGACGTCATCGTCGGGGACGACGACGGCGTCGCCGTCATCCAGAGGCACCGGCTGGAGGAGATCGTCGCCGCCGCGGAGGAGAAGGCCGCGAGCGAAGCACGGGCCCGCTCGCAGATCGCCGCGCTGTAGCATTTGCGAGACATTCAGGGGCGATGACTGAGGAGTTCCGCGGTGGCCGACGAGTCTTCAGGACAGCCGACCGTACGCAGCGTCGAGCGCGCTTTCGACGTCCTGGAAGCCCTGGAACGCAGCGACGCACCACTGCGCTTGGTCGACCTCTGCCGCCAGGTGGACCTGCACCCGGCGACAGTGCTCCGCTCGCTGGCCGTACTCCAACGGCGGGGCATCGTCGTGGCGGAGAACCAGACCTACCGGCTGGGTGTGGGGGTCCTGCGCCTGGCCCACGGGTTCCTCGTCAACGACCAGCTCAGCCAGCAGGCCCGTCCCATCATGCAGCGGCTGACCGCCGTCACCGGCCTCACGTCCTCCCTGTACGTGCGCAGCAGCTTCGAACGGGTCCTCTCCGTACGCGTGGACGGCAACCCCCAGCTCCACTACCAGGTCCCCATCGGCAGCTGGCTGCCCCTGTACATCGGCTCGGGCAAGGCCATCACGGCCCACCTGCCCGAGGACGAGCAGGAGGCCGTCATCGCGATGTCGGAGGGGTACGTGATGGCCTCCGGCAAGCCCATCGACGCCGAACACCTGCGCCAGGACCTGGACCGGATCCGGAAGGAGGGGTACAGCCTCACCACGGGCGAGCGCAACGTGGCCGTCGCGGCGGCGGGAGCCGTCGTCACCAACCCCGCCGGCGACGTCCTGGGAGTGCTCTCCGTCTCCGGTCCCTCCGAACACACCTCGGATGAACGCCTCCAGCAGTCCGTCCCCGAACTGCAGCGAGCAGCCCACGCACTGAGCGGGCGCCACCCCTACTCGTGACACCTGCGGTCCTTTCCCACCCGGTGTCGCGAGACCGTCGCCCGTGAATCGACGACGGTCGGAGACGCCGGGCCGCACACCCCTGTGCCGGTCCCCTCGGCCGTCGTGTCCTCCAACTCACCGGAAGGTCGACATGCGCATCACCGTCATCGGACTGGGTGAGGCCGGGAGCATCTACGCCTCCGCCCTCACCGACCAGGGCCACACCGTCACCGGATACGACCCGGGACCGGCCCCCACCCCGCAAGGGATCGAACGAGCAGGTTCCGCGACCGCCGCCGTGGAAGGCGCGGAACTGGTCCTCGTGCTCACCTCCGCGAGCGTCGGCCCCGCCGTCGCCGAGAGCGTGCTCGACTCGTTGGGAGAGGGGATCGTCTACGCCGACTGCACCTCCGCGACCCCCGAGGCCATGCGGACCATGGGCGCCACGGTCGAGGAGACCGGGGCCCGGTTCGCCGACGTCGCGATTCTCGGCCCGATGAACATCGGCGGCGCGACCACCGACCTCATCGCGAGCGGAGCGGGAGCGGCGCTGGTCGAACGCGTCTGCGGCCCCCTCGGAGCCCACGTCGAGGTACTGGCCGGTGCGCCCGGAGAGGCCACCGCGCGCAAGCTCCTGCGCAGCACCCTGATGAAACCGCTCGCCTCGGTCGTGTGCGAAGCGGTCGTGGCGGGCCGGGCCGCCGGGGTCGAGGCCTGGGTACGGGAGCAGGTCGCGGCCCAGCTCACCGGCGGCGAGGAGCTGGTGGACCGGTTCCTGAACGGAACGGTCAAGCACGCGGCGCGACGCGCGCAGGAGGTGAACTCCACGGCCGCCTACCTCGACTCGCTCGGAGTCCCCAACGAAATGGCCAAGGCGTCCGAGCAGACCCTGCGCAGGCTCGAGGCCAACGGCCGTCAGGGCTGAGCCCTCCTCCGTCTCCGCCCGCGGCACCATCCCCGCGAGCGACGGGTCCTTGACGGTGCCCGCGATCGGGTCCGTGGGGCCGGTCCTCCCGGGGGGCGAAGTGCACGCGCGGGCGGGGACGCGCCGCGGGCCCTGCCGCTGACATGCGGCAGGGCCCGAGGAGAGGCCGGGAGCGCGGTGACCGCGCCACCGCCGGCAGTCCCGCGCGGTGGTGCGCCCGAAGAGCGGGTCCTCCGGGGCTCCGCCCTCGGAGGCGGCGCGGGGGTGCCGTACCGGCCCGTGCGGGGCCCTCCCGGCCCCTGCCCCGGGCCGCCTCCATCCGGGCACCGCCGGGGTCGCGCACACCGAAGTGCGTACGGGTGCCCCGGCATGAACCCCCGCCCGCCGGTGTTGCCCCGGGAGAGCGGACGACGGAGGGGCGGCGATGACAGGCGGGAAGACACACGGCGCGAACGTCACACCCGGCGCGGGACCGGGGAGAGCCGGGTCGGTGGACGGCGCCCCCGACGGCGCCGGTCCCGATCCCGGAGGGCTCGGCGGATCCGGGCCGGCTCCGGTGCTGCCGGGCTCCGCCGACGTGGTCGTCGTGGGTGCGGGCCAGGCCGGACTGTCGGTGGCCTGGCACCTGAGGCGCCTCGGACTCGCCCCGGGTTCGGACCTGGTCGTCGTGGACCGGGGGCCGGGAGCCGGCGGCGCCTGGCAGCACCGGTGGGAGTCGCTGCGACTGGACACGGCACACAAGGTCGACGACCTGCCCGGCATGAAGGAGCTCGGTCTGAGCTTCGCCACCGCCGACCGGTCGAGGGCGGCCAGGGAGGTCGTGGCCGACTACTACGGGCGCTACGAGCAGGCGTTCTCGCTGGACGTGCGCAGGCCGGTCGAGGTCACCGGCGTACAGGAGAGCGGTGACGGCGGGTTCACCGTCGCGACCGACCGGGGCGACATCGGCACGCGGGTCCTCGTCAACGCCGGCGGGACCTGGGCCCGTCCGTTCCGGCCCTACTTCGCGGGCGCGGCAGGGTTCCGGGGCCTCCAGGTCTCCACACCGGACTACCGCTCTGCCGAGGACTTCCGGGGGCTGCGGGTCCTCGTCGTGGGCGGCGGCACCTCCGCGGTCGGGTTCCTGCGCGAACTCGAGGACGTGGCGGCGGCCACCGTCTGGGCCACCCGTCGGCCCGTGGAGTTCACCGACGACCCGGGCGCCGGCGTCACGGCCGTGCGCAGGGCGGACGAGGCGGCCAGGGCCGGTCGGCCGCTCCCGAGCATCGTCAGCGGCACCGGTCTGCCCGCCACCCCGGAGAACCTCGCGGCGGAGGCCCGGGGGCTCCTCGTGGCCCGGCCGATGTTCTCCTCGATCGAACCCGACGGCGTCCGCTGGGCCGACGGCTCCTTCGCCCCCGTGGACGCCATCATCTGGGCCACCGGGTTCCGGGCCGAGCTCACCCACCTGGCCCCGCTGCGCCTGCGCGAGCCCGGCGGCCGGGTCCGCGTCGAAGAGGGCAGGTCGCTGCGCCACCCCCGCCTGTTCCTCGCGGGGTTCGGCCCCCAGGCGAGCACCATCGGGGCCAACCGTGCCGGGCGCACCGTGGCCCGGCAGGTGGTCGCCGCCCTCCGGGCCCCCGTGGCGGATCCGGCGCCCGTGGGTTAGACAGGGTCACGTACGGGAGCGGGCGTACCGGTTCCGCGACGCCGGACGGCGGTCGCGGGATACGGCCGGGCCCGCTGTCCACGACCGTGGAGGACCACGGGCCGCGCGGCGGCCGTGCGAGAGCTTCCGGGGGCACCCGGGGAGGGGGACCGCGTGGGGACGACCAGGCTGGGACGCTCGCGGGTGGAGGTCGGCGCGCTCGGGTTCGGCGCCGTGGGGATCGGCAACGGCATGGACCGGGCGGTGTCGGACGAGGTCGCCCACGGCGCTGTGCGAGCGGCGTGGGACGCGGGTGTGCGGTACTTCGACACCGCCCCGCACTACGGCCTGGGCCTGTCCGAGCGAAGGCTGGGCCGTGCCCTGGCCGAGCTGCCCCGGGGCGGGTACACGGTGTCTACCAAGGTCGGCAGGCTGTTGGAGCCCACCCCGCACCGGAGCGGGGAACGTGACGACCAGGGGTTCGACGTGCCCGCCGCGTACACCCGCCGTTGGGACTTCAGCGCGGACGGGGTGCGGCGGTCACTGGAGGGGAGCCTGGACCGGCTCGGGCTGGACCGTGTCGACCTGGTCCTCCTCCACGACCCCGACGACCACTGGGAACAGGCCGTGGACGAGGCCTACCCGGCACTGCACGAACTGCGTTCCCAGGGGGTGGTCGGGGCGATCGGGGCGGGCATGAACCAGGCCCGCATGCTGGAGCGCTTCGCGACCGAGACCGACGTGGACGCGGTGCTGCTCGCGGGGCGGTACACGCTGCTGGACCCGTCGGCGGCGGACACGATGCTTCCGGCCTGCCTGCGCGCGGGGGTGTCGGTGATCGCGGCCGGGGTGTTCAACAGCGGGGTCCTCGCCACGGACGAACCCGTCGAGGGCGCGACCTACGACTACACGGAGGCGTCGGCGGAGGTGCGCTCCCGGGCGGCCCGGATCGCCGTGGTCGCCCGCAGCCACGGGGTGGCCCTGCCGGGCGCGGCAATGGCGTTCGCGGCCCGGCATCCGGCGGTGGCCACCGTTCTGGTGGGTGCGAGGTCGGCGGAGCAGGCGGCGCGCAACGCCGACCTGTTCGCGCGCCCGGTTCCGGACGCGCTCTGGTCGGACCTGGTCGGCGAGGGGTTGCTCAGGCAGGAGGACCTGGGCTGACACGGTGACACGGTGCCTCGTGAGTCCTCGGTGGCTCAGGCGAGGGGGCCCAGCAGGGCACTCTTGTCCAGCCCCTCGTCGGTGAAGCCGTCGAGGACGTCGATGATCTTCTTCTCCTCGTACCGGAAATGGGTCTCCATGACGGCCTCGATGCCGTTGAGGTGACGCAGCTGCTCCTCGGCGCCCTTCCCGGAGTCCACGGCCTTCTCAAGCCCGGCGATGAGGTGCTCGATCATGCTGTGGTCCTGCTTGAGCTGCGCGATGACGGGTGCGAGGTCGGGTCGGCGCTCCAGAATGAGGGGGAAGAGGGCGGAGTCCTCACTCGTGTGGTGGCCGTTCAGCGCGGTGCAGAAACCGAGGCAGAAGAGACGGAGGTCGCGGGAGACGGTCTCGGCCCGCCCGCCGTCGACGACGGCCTCACGGGCCACCTCCAGGGCGTCGCGCAGGCGCTGGTGGACGGCCCGGAGTTCCCGCCCCCACGCGTGGACTCTCTGCTCGGTCAACGCATCACTCCAGGTGCTCGGTGGGACGGGTGCGCACGGATGGTCGTGCGGTGGGTGCGGTGGAGATCGGCGGGGCGCCGGTGCGCGAAACCGCCCCACCGTACCGCGCGGCCCCGACGCGTTCCGGGCTCGCGCCACGCGCCTCGGGGAGTGTGGCCGGGCCAGGACACCCGGGACCCGCACCGGGGCCGCCCTCCCCGGACCTCCCTCCGCGGCCGGTCCCGTCGGCGGGCGCTCCGAGGGTTCCACGGTGGTTTCCGCGGGCGGACAGCGGTTCGAGAGCACTGCCGGATGCGCTACAGTTTTACCTGTTGGCGACACCGGAGACGGTGCCCGCCCAGCGGCCGGGACGTAGCGCAGTTTGGTAGCGCACTTGACTGGGGGTCAAGGGGTCGTGGGTTCAAATCCCGCCGTCCCGACAGTGAAGTAGCAGGTCATGAGAGGGTCCACCGTCAGGTGGGCCCTTTTCTGCGTGCTCGGTGGGGTCAGGGTGGGGCTGAACCGGCTGTTGGCCCGCCGGGCCCCGCAGATCCGCGCGGAGGAGACCCCGGTACGCCTCTACGAGGGCAGGTACCTGCACAACCGTGTGGACAGCCGCCTGCTCGTCGCCTGCGACGACCACGGCATCGAGGTGGACGCCCCCGAGGAGGCTGTGGAGCCCATCCGGAAGTCCGGGCGACAGGCCCGCAAGTCGCGCAATGTCCCCGCCCCCGGCTGCTGACCGGGGTGACGGAGGCGGCCGCCGCCGACGGTGTGGTGCGGGCGCGGTGCTGTGGGCCGCCGTTCTGCGACTCGGGGTGTCCGGGATTCGGGGGCTGTGTTCGGGAGGGGGCGGTTGCGACACCACCGGGGAACGGGGCCCCGCCGTTGATCGGTGCGAGCGGGGCCAGAGGGGCGGGGTTCCGGGGTCACAGCGCGGCCCGCACGCGTTCGCCGATGCGTCGGACCGAGACCCCGTAGCGGTCGTGGAGCGTGGGCAGCGCGCCCGCGTCGAGGAACTCGTCCGGCAGTCCGATGGGGGTCACCTGGCGGGTCACCCCCCGCTGGACCAGCGCGGAGGCGACCGACTCGAAGAGACCGCCCACCACGGAGTGGTTCTCCAGCACGAAGACCTTCCGGTCGGCCGCGACCTCGGCCAGAACGGCGTCCACGTCCAGCGGCTTGATCGTCGGCGTGTGCAGGACCGCCGCGCCGATACGGTCCTTCTCCAGTTCGGCGGCCACGCGCAGGGCTCGCTCGGTCATCAGCCCCGAGGAGATGAACAGGACGTCCGAGCCTCCGCGGAGCAGAGAGGCCTTGCCGAGGCGGAACTCGTAGTCGTACTCGTCCAGCACCGTGGGCACCGCACCGCGCAGGATCCGGGTGTAGGTGGGCCCCTCGTGCGCGACGAGCTGGGGGACGGCCTGGGCGATGTCGACCGAGTCGCAGGGGTCGACGATGGTCATCCCCGGGATCCCGCGGAGCAGGGCGACGTCCTCCGTGGCCTGGTGGCTGGGACCGTAACCGGTCGTGAGCCCGGGCAGGGCCGCGACGATGTTGACGTTCAGGCGCGGTTCGGCGATGTCCAGGCACAGGAAGTCGTAGGCGCGGCGGGTGGCGAAGACCGAGTAGGTCGACGCGAAGGGCACGAACCCCTCCTGGGCCAGGCCCGCCGCGGTGCCCATCATGACCTGCTCGGCCATGCCCATCTGGTAGAAGCGGTCGGGCATGGCGTCGCGGAACACGTGCATGTCGGTGTACTTGGCCAGGTCCGCGGACAGACCCACGATGCGGGGGTCCTGCCGCGCCGCGGCGAGCAGCGCGTGCCCCAGCGGAGCCTGGGCGGTGCGCGCGCCGTCGTCGGCGATCGAGGCGATCATCGCGTCCGAGGTGAGCCGCTTGGCGGTGGTGGCGCTCATGCGTTGTCCCCTTCCTTGAGCTGTTCGCGGGCCGTCTGCCACTCGTCCGGTGCCACCCTCATGAAGTGCAACTTCTCCCGGGTCTCCAGCATCGGCACACCCTTGCCCATGGTGGTGTCGCAGATCAGCGCCTTGGGTCGGCCGCGGTGGGCCTTGAGCTCGTCCAGTGCCGCGAGCACCTTGGCGACGTCGTTGCCGTCGACCCGCAGGACGTGCCAGCCGTTGACCCTGAACTTCTCGTCGGCGGGCTCGGTGCCCATGACCTCCTGCGCCGGGCCGTCGGCGACCTGGCGGTTCATGTCCACGATCGCGATGACGTTGTCCAGGCCGTGGTGGGCGCAGGCCTGCACGGCCTCCCAGGTGGAACCCTCGCTGAGTTCACCGTCGGAGAGCAGGTTGTACACGTGCGCCGGGTTGTCCTTGCGGCGCAGTCCCAGGGCGATTCCCACGGCGACGCCGAGCCCGTGGCCCAGGGAGCCGCCGGAGACCTCCATTCCAGGGGTGTAGGTGGACATGCCCGACATGGGCAGGCGCGAGTCGTCGGTGGCGTAGGTGTCCAGCTCCTCGACGGGGATCACGCCCGCCTCGGCCAGGGCCGCGTACAGGGCGATCGCGTAGTGGCCGATGGAGAGGAGGAAGCGGTCGCGCCCCTCCCATGCGGGGTCCTCGGGACGCAGGTCGAGCTGGTCGGCGTAGAGGGCGGCGAGGACGTCCGCGATTCCCAGGGCCTGGCCGATGTAGCCCTGCCCCTGTACTTCGCCCTGGGTCAGGGCGTTCAGCCTGATCCGGTAGGCGGCGGCCCGCACCCGGTCGGTCCGGGCCGTGTCGACCCCGCCTCCGGGTGCCGTGGCGGTCTGGTTCATCTCAGTCCTCCTGGTTCGGTGGTTCGGGTGTGGTTCGGGGGCCTGTCCGGCGGTCCGCAGGAGCGTCCGGTGGGCGGTCGCGTCGCGGGGGTCGGTTGTCGGTGGGGCCTCACGCCAGTGCCCAGACGAGGCAGACCAGGCCGAAACCGGTCGTGCCCAGAACCGTGACCAGCACGGTCCATGTGCGCAGCGCGTCCGCGACCTGTAGTCCGAGGTAGCGCGAGACGATCCAGAACCCCGAGTCGTTCACGTGGGAGAGGCAGATCGCGCCGCAGCCGATGGCGAGGTTGATCAGGGCGATCTCCAGAGCGCTGTAACCGCCCTCGGAGACCGTGCTCGCCAGCAGTCCGGCCGTGGTGATGGCCGATACCGTCGCCGATCCCTGGGCCGCTCTGAGCAGTGCGGCCAGCACGAACGCCAGGAGCAGCAGGGGGATGCCCAGTCCGAGCAGACCGCCGGAGAGGGCGTCGCCGATACCGCTCTCGCTGAGGACCTTGGCGAAGGCTCCGCCGGCCCCCGTGACGAAGACGACGATGGCCGCCGGGGCCAGGGCCCCCTCCATGACCCGGCCGACGGAGCGCATCGACCACCCGCGCCGCACCCCCAGAAGGTAGACCGCCAGCAGGCAGCCGGTGAGCAGGGCGAACGGCGGGGCGCCGAGCATCGTCAGCAGGCCCAGTACGGCCGAACCCTCGGGGAGGAAAGCGCTGCCGACGGTCTGGAGCCCGATCATGGCGATCGGGACGAGGATGATCGTCAGGACGCTGCCCGTGCCCGGGGGCGCCTGCGGTTCCGTCCTGGCCGGGGCCTTCACCGAACCGCCGCCCTGGTCGGCGGGGCCGGAACCGTCGGCGCCGTGCGGTCCGGCCCCGTCGCCGGGGTCCGCCGCCGACCCCTCGGAGTACCGGGCGAGCGTCTCCGGAAGCATCGTGTAGACGCGCCGGTTCAGCAGCCGGGCGGTGTAGTGGGCGACGAAGCCCACCGGCACCACCAGTGCACAGCCCAGGAGCGTGACCAGGCCCATGTCGGCCTTCAGGATCGCCGAGCTGCCGACGATCCCCGGGTGAGGGGGCACCACCACGTGGATGAAGAGCATCAGGCCGGCGATCGGCAGACCGATGGTCATGGGCGAGGGCAGCCTGGTCGCCCGCGAGAAGGCGTAGATGATCGGTACCAGGATGATGAAGGCGACGTCGAAGAAGATGGGCGTCGCGATCACCGACGAGGCGATCAACAGGGCGGCCCCCACCCGGGCGGGCCCCAGGATCCGGACGAAGCGCCGGGAGAGGGCGTCCGCTCCCCCGGAGTGCTCGATGATCGTCCCCAGCATCGCCCCGAGGCCGACCAGGAGCGCGACGCTGCCGAGCGTCCCGCCCAGGCCCTCGGTGATGGTCGGGATGACCTCGGCGAAGGGCATCCCCGTGGCCAGGGCGGTTCCGACGCTGACCAGGATCAGGGCGACGAAGGCCGGCACGTGGAACCGGATGATGAGCAGGAGCAGGAGGGCGATCGACCCGAGAGCGATCAGTGTCAGCACAAGAGCATCCATGAGTGGATCCCCTCTCGTGTATCGGTGGGGCCCGCACGTTCACGGCCGGGTGGTTCCGGGCATGACGAGTGACCCCTACGGGCTTGGTGGTTCCGCCGACCGGCTTCCTCGGGCCCGGGAGCTGCGGTGCGGTGCGGAGGGGGCGCGACACGGCGGTGGAAAGGCTCGCGTGCGCGGTGCGTCGTGTGCGACGCGCGGTGTCAGTCGCGGTAGACCTGGATGACCTGGGAGTCGTCCCGGTGGAGGAGTCCGGTCGCGGCGGCCTGCTCGTAGGCGGCGCGCGCCGCGTGGGCCAGGGGCGCGGAGAAGCCGATGGCGTCGGCCGTGTCGGTGACGAGTGTGGAGTCCTTGACGAAGATCCCGATGGTGCTGGTGACCTCCGCGGCGGCATCCGGGAGCATGCGCGGTCCGCGGTCGCCCAGCATCCAGGACGCTCCCGCGCCCGAGCCCACGGCCTCCAGGACCTCCGCGGGGTCCAGGTCCAGCCTCTCGGCCAGCGCGAGAGCCTCGGCGGCGGCCACGATGTGCACCGAGCACAGGAGCTGGTTGACCACCTTGTAGGACTGCCCCCTGCCCACCTCGGCGCCGCAGTCGCGCACGGTGCCCATGGCGGAGAGGACGTCGGAGCAGTCGGCGAGCGCGGCCGGGTCGCCGGAGGCGAAGAGGGTCAGGGCTCCGCGTTTGGCGCCGGCCACGCCGCCGGTCACCGGTACGTCCACCAGGCGGACCCCGGCCTCCTCGGCCCTGCGCGCCGCTTCACGGACCGGGCCCGGGCCGACGGTGCTCATCACCGCGAGCACGGCTCCGGGACGCATGGAGTCGAGCGCGGCCCCGGGTGCGGACACCGCCTGGTGCAGCTGTTCGGGGGTGGCGACCATGACGAGGACGACGTCGGCCTCCTCAATCCCTGAGAAGTCGGGCTGGGCGGGTACGCCGAGTTCGGCCGCCGCCTCGCGCTGGCGGGGCGAGGGGTCGACCCCGAGGACGGTGTGGCCCGCGCGGGCGATCTGCTCGGCCATGGGGAGGCCGATGGCGCCGATGCCGACGAACATGACGGTCGTTTTCGGGCATGGCTGTGGAACGTGTGTCGCGTTCATGTGTCTTCCTTCTCCCCTTCGGGGGTGGGGACCGTGCGGTCCCGGAGCTCGGGGCCGCCCCCGGCGGGGCACGGTGATCGGGATCCGGGTACGCGGGGTCCCGTGGGGTTGCGGTCCCTCTAGGGCTCGTCCGTCATGGTGGAGCTCTCGGTGATCTGGCGCCACAGGCTGAAGTGCTCGACCATGGCGGCCGCGGCGGCACTGCGGTCGTGCGCTTCGATCGCGTCGACGATGGGCGTGTGGATGGTGTCGGTCCTGCGGGGTGAGCCGGAGCCCTCCGGCAGCGCTGCCGCCTCGACGCTCAGCGCCCGGGCCCGCTTCTTGGCCAGGACGTCCTGGAGGGCGAGGCTGATGCCGTCCACGAAGAGCTCGATGACCGGGTTGTCGGCGATGGTGAAGAGCCGTTTGTGGAAGGCGTAGTCGGCTTCGTGCCCGGCCTGGGCGTCCCCCGCGGCGGTCGCGCGGACCATGTCGTCGATGTGTCCGCGCAGTGCGGCGACGTCGTGGTGGCCGGCCCTGTCCGCCGCTTCCTGGACCACGGAGATCTCCATCATCTCCCGGGCCCGCTCGACGCTGGCGTGGTCGACGTGGCCGAACTTCGACATCAGGTCGAAGAGCTGTCGCACGAACGAGGCGTCGGGCTTGGTGACGTAGGTCCCCGCCCCCTGGGTGCGCCGGACCATGCCGAGCACCTCCAGGCTCCCCAGGTTCTCCCGCACGGTGGCGCGGCTGTTCCCGAGGCGCTCGGCGAGCGCGCGCTCGGTCATGATCCGTGCGTCCGGACCCAGGACCCGCGCCTCCTGGGCGAGGGCGTCGACGAGCGCGTCGAAGTTGCTGTCCATGACACCTTCCATTGGCCTGACCAATGTGACTGAGGCTACAAGGCGGTGATCCAGGAGGTCAAGGGATTGGTCAGGCCAATATTTCGTCCGCGTTGCCCCGCGATGCCAGGAGTGGGAATCGTCGCTCCACCCTGGCGCCGGCACGGGTGGGAGTGGACCCGCTTCGCATCGGGGGCAGGCAAGATGGGCCGGAAAGAGGCAACGGCGCCTCGGGAGCCAGCCAGCAAACCTTCTCCGACAAGGTCCGAAAACTTGCATCGGCCGGAGTAGACATTGCCTCATGGTGCTGCTACATTTCCTGTCGTAGCCACCGAGATACACGGCTGGACCACCGGATACGCCGGTGGAGAGCAGGACGGCTCGGCCGACGAGCTTGGTTGTACGACGTCGGGGGCCAGAAGGACAGCGGTACCGGTGTCCCGCCAGGACCGGGGATGCCACGCAGGAAGTAGAGCAGGACGGCTTGACGGTGTGCACGTGCTTCAAGACACCGGTAGCCGGTAGGACAGAGGTGCAGCAGTAACAGCAGGACCGGTCTTCCGCTCGCACAGGGGATGCCGTGGCAGGAAGAAGGACGCAGGACGGCTCGGCCGACGAGCTTGGTTGTACGACGTCGGGGGCCAGAAGGACAGCAGTACCGGTATCCCGCCAGGACTGGGGATGCCACGCAGGAAGAAGGACGCGGTAGGGCTCGACCGGCGCACGGTTGTACGGCGCCGGGGGCCGGTAGGACCGTAGTCGAAAGCAGTGCACGAAGTGAGAACGAGAGGAGTAGGTGCCATCAGGATCGCCCGAGCGAGGGGAAGTGCCGCTCGGGTACCGCAGGAGCCAACTTTGAAAGAAGGTGGTCCCCGGTCACACAACCGCGATCCCCGCGATCCCGACCCAGCTTCACCTCGGGAAACGCAAGACCGGCAGTAGCCGGTAGGTGGTATTGAACTCTCGGGCCCCAGCGCCGTATGGCGCTGGGGCCCTCGACGTGCGTTCCGAAGAGGGAAGACACGCACTTGCCCCGTCCCGACACCGGTGACCGGTTCGACGATGACGACTATCCCGCCTAGCGAAGGATGACGTCTCCCCCCTGGACACCGAGTGGCAGCGCCGGTTCCCGGACATGATCGGCACCCTCGCGTGCCACGAGTGCGCCCTGCACACGCCGTGGTCGTGCCTGAAGGACCACCGGTCCTTCGAGGAGGAGTTCGTCGAGGGCCACATCCGGGCGGTCCACGAGGGAACCGACAAGCCCAAGCCCACCGACATCGACGCCTGGAGCCACGTCGGAGTGGCCGGCTCACACAGCTACGCGGTCATCGCCTTCCCCTGGTCGGGGTTGGTCCAGGGCCCGGAGGCGTACCTGCGCCGCACCGCCCGCCGCCGCGGGGTCGACACCGACGTCGCCCGACAACTCCAGCGGGTGCTCGCCGAGTGGGACGCCCGGACCCCTCGCACAAACGAGCGGTTATCGACACGGACGGATGTTCGTCCGGTGAGCCTTGGTGTCTCCCAGAGTCACAAGAGCTCACCGTGTCCTCACCGAGACTCTGCTTGCGGGTGACCCGGTATTTGGCGACACTCTTCCCTTCTGGCCGATACCCCATCAAGGACGGGCACACGAGATGATCACCAGTCGAGGTCACCGAGGACTCTGGGCGGCGGCCGGCCTGGGGCTGGCACTCACCGGCTGCATCCGTCCGGCTCCACTCGAGCCGTCCGGGCCCAGCGCCTTCCCTCCGTGTTGGGACTCCATGGGCCGGCTGATCGCCGATGTGGACAACGACGGCCACCTCGACCGCATCACCGGCACCAAAAGCATAGGCACCGACCTGGCCATCGCCTTCGGTGAGGAATCCGGGTTCGCGGAACCGCGTACAACGGGCCTCCTGCTCGGAAGCTCACGTGAAGAAGGAGAAGAGGTCATGGCGGCGGTGGCCGACTTCGACGGCGACGGGTGGCTCGACCTGGCGATCGCGGCCACCGGCCCCGTCGCAGGAGACGACCCGGTTCCCTCCAGAGTGGCCGAACTGCGCCTGGGCCCCTTCTCGGACCGGGGGACCGGGCAACGCACCGACGAACTGGACTTGGGGACCACGTTCGGCCTGCGCGTGGTCGACTTCGACGATGACGAACACCCCGACCTCGCCTCGTACTACTACGACGGGGATGGCGTGTACGGGATGGGCGCCCTGCTGGGCGGTGTCGAAGGCGGGCTGAGCGACCAGGACGAACGCTTCTCCGACTTCGACTTCCCCGGCTACAACCTTCCCAGGGCAGGACCTGAAGGACATCTTCCCCCCTCGGCCTCGGACCGATTCCACCCGGCCTGCGATGCGTGAGGCGGACGCCCGCGCAGGCACCCGCGACGGGCGGACACGAGGCCCCCTGGGCAACGCCGCGTTGCGCGGGGGCGCCGTGACTCGGCCCCGTGTCCGAGGCCGGTCTGGCTATCCTCCAGGCATGCCTCGACCTGCACGCCTCCTCCGCGCGGACCCGCCCCGGAGTTCTCCCCAGTCCTGGACCGAGCACGGCACGAGTGCCCCACACCCCTTCAGGGTGCGGGGCACTCGTGCGTTCGGGGCTTCTCCCCGGGACCCGTTCCTGACCACCGATGAGCTTCACATATCACCACGAAAGGGCTGCGGCGCCCCTCGGAGCCGGGGGTTACGTCTGGCTTGCGGGGAAGAACTCGGCGCCCTGGACGTAGGCCATCGCCTGCCTCCACTTCGCATCGCCCAGACGGCGTTCCATCTCTTCGGGGTCGACCTCCTCCACCCGCGTCTGGAGCCACCAGAGGTTGCCCAGCGGGTCGCGTACCCGTCCCATCCGGTCGCCGAAGAGGAGGTGGGTCACCTCGGTCACGGACGTGCCGCCGGCCTCCACTGCCCTGCGGTGGAGGGCATCGGCGTCCTCGACGTACAGGCGCAGGAACGCGGGCGTGGGCGGCCAGTCCGCGGGGGCGTCGAAGGCCATGACGACCGAGTCCCCGATCTGGACCTCCGCGTGCCCGATCCGGCCGTCCTCTCCGACGACCCGGGTGATCTCTGCGGCGTCGAACGCCCGCTTCATGTAGTCGATGAGTCCGGCTGTGTCGTGCAAGAGGATCCACGGCGTGACGGTGCGGTAGTTCTCCGGTATCGGTTGGACGGCCATCGGCTCTCCCTGGGTAGGTGCTGTTCCTGCGGAGGCTACGAAGGCTCTAGGTCAGCCAGTGGCCTAGACGGCCCCAGGGCGGGACCCGACAAGATATGCCGGAAAGGGGCAGCGGGCCTCCGGGGAGGATCGGTCCGGATTTTGGCGGTAGCGCTCTCCGTGATGCACGTGACTGAGCGTGCAACCCCAGCGGTGTCCGACTAACGATCGTTTTTCGAACACTGCCCTCCGGGGTGCCCGGAGGACTCGAAACTGGACCCGGGAGTGTCGGAACAACGTGTTGGAAACCCCGGGCGTTCATCTACTCCGGAGGGACTGTTTTTCGCACACGTGGGGGACGGGTACCGTCCTCGCGCCGGCGTCCGGTGGCGGGGCGCTGATCGGCTACGCCCGCGTCTCCACCCGCGAGCAGAAGCTCGACCGCGAGCTCCGTGCTCTGGAGGCGGCCGGGTGCGGTGTTCGCGGACAAGAAGTCCGGGAAGAACGCGCAGCGGCCGGAGCTGAAGGCGTGCCTGGCCTACCTGCGCTCCGGCGACACCCTCGTCGTCCCCGCGCTCGACCGGCTCGCCCGCTCGCTTCAGGACCTCATCACCCTGGCCGGCGACCCGCGCCGGGCCGGGATCGGCTTCTGTTCCCTGCACGAGGCACTGGCCACCACCTCCGGCGGCAGGCTCGTGTTCCACGTCTTCGCCGCCCTGGCCGAGTTCATCCGCGAACTCATCGTCGAGGGCACCCACGAAGGGCTCGACGCCCCCCGGCGATGACCCCCGAGCAGGTGCGCCACGCCCGCGACCTGCTGAGCCGCCCCGACAACTCGGTGGCCTCCATCGCCCGCCTGCTCGGCGTGTCCCGCTCGACCCTGTACAAGCACATGCCGGAGCTGTCCGGCGGCCGCCGCACTCAACTCCAGGGGACCACGTGAACAGCGACGAAGATCTACACCTTGCGCACCACATGGCCGGCCTCGCCGCAAAGATCTCCCTGCGGTATCTGAACCTCGGTGATCTCCGTCCCCAGAACAAGCAGGACGGCAGCCCCGTCACCTCGGCCGACCACCGCATCGAGCGGGAATTGCGCGCTCTCATCGACCGGATGCGCCCGCAGGACGCGTTCACGGGCGAGGAGTTCGGTACCTCGGGTGGCGGTCCGCGGCGATGGTTCGTCGACGCGATCGACGGTACGCGCAGCTACCTGGCCGGCACGCCGGAGTGGGGAACGTTGATCGGACTCACCCACGAGGGCAGTGCCGGTCTGGGCCTGGTCTGCGCGCCGGTCCTGCAACGGCGGTGGTGGGCCGTTTCGGGCCACGGGGCCTGGACCTGCGGTCCACCAGGGGTTCCGCACCGGGTGAGCGTCACTGGGCAGAACCGCCTGTGCCGGGCCTCGGTCGGGATCTGGCCGCCCCCGCAGCGGATGCCCGAGGGACACTGCCGAACGGCCGCCGCCCGGATCGCCGCACAGGCGGCCAACACCCTCCCCGCCCTCGACCCGACCGGAAGGGCGAGTACGGTGTCCGATCCCCCCAAACCCTCCACCGGCTCCGGCACCTGCCATGGCGGTCTTCTCGTCGCCACAGGGCAGTTGGATGCCTTTCTGCTGGTCGGAGGGGGCCCGTGGGACGTCGCGCCCCTCGTCCCGATCGTGCGGGAGGCCGGGGGCGCCTTCACCGACCTGGACGGCCGGGACCGATTCGACACCGGTACCGCACTGTTCAGCAATGCGCGGATCCACGACGAACTCCTGGACGCGGTGCGCACCGCGACATGACACCGGCCATGGCCTTCGCCGGGGTCCGCCAGCCGCCCTCGAAACTACTCAACGGTTACTTTGCCCCTCGCTGTAGCTTCGGGAGAAGCAGGCCAAGTGATTGCGCGAACGGCGGCCGTCGGCCCGTTCGCGCAAGGCATTGCGCGGGGCTGGTCACGGCTCTACCGCTACATCCTGTGGCAATCCTTCTCGCCCCCTGCGTCGAAAACTGCGGAGGTCCGCAGTTTTTCCTTCGCGCAGGTCAGCACCCCGACCCGGCGGGTCCGGTGGTGGCCGTGGCGTCCTCGCCGGGACATCGCGCGGTCCCGGGCCGTCCCGCCTGAGAGGGAGGACCAGCGCGCTCTGGCGGACGTCCGGGTCAAAACTGCGGACCTCCGCAGTTTGGCCCGTTGCTCCCGAACGCCCGGCGAGCCGCAAGGTAGCCGAGTCGAGGAGGATTGCTGCAGCCGTTGGCGCCAGACCCCCCTCAGGTCACGGCCCGATCATGAGAGCCCCCGCGTCAGCGACGCACCATCCGGACGAGGGCGGCGGTGTCGTGTCGGCGGAACCAGGCCAACACACAGACGAGGACCAGGGTGGCCGCCGGGATGGCGACCAGGTCCGGGGTCACGACGGCGCTCAGGACCGTCGCGCCGATCATCAGCGGGATCTGGCAGAGCAAGGCGAGACCGCACAGCCGGGGAATGAGTAGCGCGATCGCCCCGGCGAGCTCCAGCCAGCCGACGACGACCATGCTGGGGATGCCGAGTCCGATCAGCTCGAATGGCGCGACGGAGAGGGGGTCGGCCATCGCCTTCGGGATGGCGACCAACGCGAACACGACGGCCAGCAGCACCTGTAACGCCCAGAGGGCGACTGTGCCGGCGACGGGTCGGGGTCGGGTTGAGGGTGTCGTCGTGGGCATGTCGGTTCCTGTCGTGGTCGACCGTGTCCCGGTCGGAGGTCGTGAGGTGGCGCAACAAAGTAGAAACCGTGCCGTCGCGGCATACTCAAGCCGAGCACCCCCGTTCGTGGCGGAGATCACGAAGGGGGGCGAACAAGATAAGCCTGAAAAGGGGCAATGGCCTGGTCAGCAGGGAGCCGAGTGACTGAGGTTCGGGGTCGTTCTCCGCTGCTTTGACCTCGCCGTGCACGACGGCCAGGTTCACTCCGACGCCGCGGGCGATCTGGCGCAGCGCCTGGCCCTCGGCGCGGCTGGCCAGGATCGCGCGGCGCTTGTCGTCATCGACCACGGGGCGCCGCCCGCCGACGCGGCCGCGCCGGCGGGCGGGCGGCCTCCAGCCCGTCCTTGGTCTTGCGGACGATGTCGCGGCGCCTCTCCTCGGCCGAGGAGAGGCGAATACCGACTACTCGATCACCGGTCTCCACCAGAACGGGCCCCGTGCTACCTGGGCCCCTACGAGGCGCGCGGTCGGGTGGTGCGGTTGGTACCGACGTGGTCGGGGGTGTTCGGCCTGTCGATGGCGGGGAATGTGCTGTTGCCGGGCGAGGGTGCGCGCATCGCGCCGACGACGTTCGAGGAGTGGCTGGAGCGGCAGTGAGCGCGCGGGTCCGGTGTCGAGCCGGGCCCCGCGTCGTGGTGGGGGCCTGCTCTCAGGTGCGGGTGCAACAGCTTGATCGCACGCACCGGTCCCGCGCCCTCGACCCGGCCCGCTCCTTCGATCAGCGGGGACGTCGGAAGGCCGCGCCCAGGTGCTCGCCCATCAGGGAGATGGCGGCGCGGGCGGGTCCGGCCGGCCGGTGGTAGATGAATCCGTGGTCGACGCCCTCGAACACGCGGTGCACGACTTCGACGCCTGCGCGTTCGAGGGCGCCTGCGAACCGGTCGGCCTCGTCCCTGAGGGTGTCGTGCTCGGCGGTGATGACCAGGGTCGGGGGAAGCCGGTCGAGTGCCGGGTGCAGTGCGGGTGAGACCAGCGGGAGGCTGGTGGCCGCTCCGGCGAAGTAGGTGTTCATGACGAGGTTCATCAACGCCTTTCCGACGACGGGCCGGGACCGGGGCGACGTCCGCTGCGCATTCGGCAGCGTCAGGTCGACCGGGGCGAACTCCACGGACAGGGCCGCGGGGGAGGGGGTCCCGCGCTCGATGGCCGTCAGGGCCACGCCCAGGGAGAGGTGCCCGCCGGCGCTGGGCCCGCCGACGGAGACCCGGTCGCCGTCCCAGCCGTGGGCTGTGCCGCTGCCGCGGACCCAGAGGTAGGCGTCGTAGCACTCCTCTCCGGCCACCGGATGGCAGACCTGGGGGGCGGCACGGTAGTCGGGCATGACGACGTAGCAGCCCAGTTCGGAGGCGAGGTAGCGTGCGACGTTGCCTTCACCGAGCGGATAGCGCGTGATGAACCCCCCGCCGTGGATCAGCATGTGCACCGGAGGGCTGCGACCCTCGGCGAGCTGTGACTCGATGTCCTCGGAGGTGGGGCTGAAGACCAGGGCGCCGATATCACCGTGGCGGGTCGGGATCCGCACGGTCGCAGGCGCGGCGACCGGCTTGGTCGCGAATTCCACCTCCGGCGGGAGCAGCAGAAAGCGGTTCAGCGCGGGGTAGGTCAGTTGGAGCGCCCGTGCGGCGAGTGCGGGCCGCCAGGCGATACGGGGATCCCTCTTCATGCGCTTGGTCCTGTCGGGTAGCGAGGTTGAGGAACACCCGAGCGTAAAGGCCTGCTGCTCCCGAACGCCCGGCAACAGGACATGTGACCGGCGAGTAGCCCTTAGTGCGGGTTCTCGTTCCGTTGTTCCTCACGGGGCCTGCTTGCATCCGATGCAATCGCAATTCCGGGTCGAGGAGGATCGCTACAGGATTTGGCGGTAGACCCCGCTCATGTCACTGAGAGATCACAACAGCCCCCGCGCAACGCTCCGTTGTGCGGGGGTCGTCGTGATCTCACCGTGACCTTGGGTGGGGGCTCGGCCGTCTCAGTCCTCGTCCTTGCCCGGGGCTGGCGCGGACCGCTCGGGCTCGGGGCCGGGACGGGCTCACCGTTGTCCCCGGTGCCGTCGGGGAGCCGACCTCCGATCCCAGGCCCGCCCTTGGCCGCGGGGGTGAAGACCAGGGGTGGGGCGGGGGGTGCGAACATCGGGTCTCCTTCCGGGGCGCCGTGGTGCGCCCGCTCCCTGAGCATGCACTGGCCCCGGCACGCAGGTCCGGGGTCCTGTTGCCGGGCGTTCGGGAGCAGCAGGCCAAGCCGGAAGAACACCGACTACTCGATCACCGGCCCCCGCCGGATCCGCCCCCCTGTCGGCCGGAGTCGGGCGCGCGACTGGAGGCGTTTCACCGCGGCCGCCCACGAGCACAGTCCTCGCGCAGGTGTTCGCCATCCCGGACAAGGCGCCCGGCCCGGCGTGCGTTGGTACCTTCCTTCCCGGCATCCCGCCCCGCAGAAAGAAGAAAGAGGACCCCATGTCCGAGACCCCCGTGATCGTCATCGGCGCCGGAGAGGCGGGATTGGCCGCCGTCCACGCCGCCAACCGCCACCGCGTCCGCCCGCTGGTCCTGGAGGCAGCGGACACGGCAGGAGGCTCGTGGCAGCACTACTACGAGAGCCTGACCCTGTTCTCGCCCTCCCCCTACGCCTCCCTCCCGGGCCGGGCGATGCCCGGCGGCGGCGCGACCTACCCTCACCGGGACGAGGTCACGACCTACCTGCGCGACTACGCCGACCGGCTGGACGCCGACTTCCGCTTCGGGCAGAAGGTGACACGCGTCGAACGCGACGGCGGCGGGTTCACCGTCACCACGGCCGACGGGACCCGGTGGAGCGCACGCGCGCTCATCGCGGCCTCGGGGACCTTCACGTGCCCGCACCGGCCGCCGCTGCCGGGTCTGGACGGATTCACCGGAACCGTGCTCCATTCGTCCGAGTACCGGACCCCCGAGCCCTTCCGCGGGCAGCGGATCGTGGTCGTGGGAGCCGGGAACTCCGGTGTGGAGATCGCCGCCGAGCTGGCGCGGACGGCGCGGGTGAGCCTCACCAGTCGAGCCCCGATCGCCTGGGTGGACCAGCGTCCCCTGGGCCGTGACGTCCACTGGTGGGGCGCCGTCACCGGGGTGGACACCGCCCCGGTGGGCCGGTTGTGGGAGCGGATTCGGACGCCGGTCATCGATGACGGCCGCTTCCGTGCGGCGTTCGCCACCGACAACCCGGACCGCCGACCGCTCTTCACCCGCCTGCGAGGAGACCGCGTGGAGTGGGCCGACGGCACCGAGGAGGAGGTCGACACGGTGCTGCTGGCCACCGGATACCGGCCCGCGCTGGACTTCCTGGACGGCACCGGGGCCCTGGACGCCGACGGCCGTCCCCTGCATTCGGGCGGGGTCTCCACCACCGTTCCGGCACTGGGGTACGTGGGGCTGGAGTTCCAGCGCAGCTATTCCTCGGCCAGCCTGCGCGGAGTCGGCCGCGACGCACACCGCGTCGTGCGCGGTGTCATCGCCGGAGGCACTCCCTGACCGCGCAGAAAACCGGCCGACGGCTGTCGGCCGACTGCTCTCCAGGGCGTGAGACTGGCAGGCTTGCATCCGATGAAATAGCGATTCCTCACAAGGTAAGGCCGGAAGGGGCAACGGACCTTCATCAGATGAAGGATTTCTTCGTCCGATGAAGTCTGGCGCCCTGAGGGTTGCCCCTGGCTCCGCCACGAACGGGGGTGCTCGGCTTGAGTATGCCGCGACGGCACGGTTTCTACTTTGTTGCGCCACCTCACGACCTCCGACCGGGACACGGTCGACCACGACAGGAACCGACATGCCCACGACGACACCCTCAACCCGACCCCGACCCGTCGCCGGCACAGTCGCCCTCTGGGCGTTACAGGTGCTGCTGGCCGTCGTGTTCGCGTTGGTCGCCATCCCGAAGGCGATGGCCGACCCCCTCTCCGTCGCGCCATTCGAGCTGATCGGACTCGGCATCCCCAGCATGGTCGTCGTCGGCTGGCTGGAGCTCGCCGGGGCGATCGCGCTACTCATTCCCCGGCTGTGCGGTCTCGCCTTGCTCTGCCAGATCCCGCTGATGATCGGCGCGACGGTCCTGAGCGCCGTCGTGACCCCGGACCTGGTCGCCATCCCGGCGGTCACCCTGGTCCTCGTCTGTGTGTTGGCCTGGTTCCGCCGACACGACACCGCCGCCCTCGTCCGGATGGTGCGTCGCTGACGCGGGGGCTCTCATGATCGGGCCGTGACCTGAGGGGGGTCTGGCGCCAACGGCTGCAGCAATCCTCCTCGACTCGGCTACCTTGCGGCTCGCCGGGCGTTCGGGAGCAACGGGCCTACTCAGGGGTTACTTTGCCCCTGGCCGTAGCTTCGGGAGAACCACCCCTACGTACGGGTGAGCTGTTCGACCCAGCGCTCTTGAGCGAACCACCGCAGTGCGGCATACAGGCGCTGAAAGTCGTCCGCGCTGATATCCGCGGCCTTGCACACGACCTTGCCGCCTTGGAAGTCCTTCAGCGGTGGTGGTTTCAGCCTCAGCTCGTGGTCCTTGCGGGGCCAGACCACGAGTCGGGTATCGCTGCCCTCGCCGACCAGGCTGACCTGGGCCAGCTCACTCCAGTGGATCGACTGCAAGTGACTTCCGGCCCCGAACTCCAGCTCTCTGCCGCTCAGGTTGAGGCGATCGGGTGAGAACGCCCCCATCAGCCCACCAATGGCAGCGAAGAACAGCACGACCGCGACCACGCCGGCCAGTTGCTCGCCCACGGGCTCGGTGGAGTTTGGGATGACCACCATTCCGGTCAGCAACAGGGGTGCCCCGGCCATGCTTCCCATAAGAATTGCCTTTCTTTCCCGCCCTCCTGTGAACGCCACTTGTTCCACCGGCTCTGGTCCCGCGTCGCTTCCGACACCCATGTCGAAGGCCACCCGCACGCTCCCGCCCCGCTTGAATACGATGCGGCGCGCCGCACTGCGCCGACCGCCGGAACCGACCTGCACAGCACGCTTGCCCGCCTCAACGGGGAACAGTCCGTGCTCGCCTGTCGCCGTCGTCCCGACCAAGGCGCCTTCGACGAAAACCTCCAGCCTGGCAGGGCCGAGGTTGCCGATCACCAGTGTGGCGCCCTCGACCTCGGACTTCTCGTGCCCGGTGACCGCAGGCGGCTTCTTCTCCGGTTCGGTCGGCCCGCCCTTCGGCGACATCGTCCGAGATTTTTTGCGCTTCGGCTGACTGGTGTCGCGCTGATCAGGTGGCTGCTTGCCTTTGTCTTTCTTCTTGGCAGGCGGGAGCTCCTGGGGCGGAGGGGGTGCGGTGACCGTATGGTTCTCAGGCGAGGCGGGTGCAGAGCCCCAAGACTGATCACCCAGCGCCGCGTTCTCCCACAACCTCAGCAGTCGGGCGACCTCGGCTTCGACGTCAGCACCGCGAATCGTCTCGGCCAGGACCTCGGTGATCATCTCGGCTGCGCCCTTGGTCGGCAGGTCCGGTTTGGTGAGGGTGTCGTGGACCTTGGTGTGGGACATGGGCACCCCCTTGTCCTCCAGGGACCGCTGGATCTCGCGGGAGGAGGGCCAGCCGGCGCGGTGGTGCAGCCCGTGCAGCGCGCGGTTGAGCTCACCGAGCGGGCCCGGGGGCAGGTCGGGGCGTTTCCAGGGTCGGGGCACACCGGCTCCTGTGCGGAAGAGGGGGCGGGGGGCGCTTCGCGGGTGTCCGGAACTGTCAGACATCCTGCCAGCACGGGCTTCCAGACGCCCGGTTCTGTCAGTGTTCGTCCGTTGTTGGCCACCGGTGTCCGGGCGCGTCCACACCCCCTCGGAGCGGGTTCAGGCTGATCGCATCCCGATCCGCCCACCCCTGATGGAGGAACCCCCGATGCCCGCACACACCCTCCCCGAGCCGACCCTGGACCTGGTGGTCGCCCTCCTGGGCACCGCCGACACCTGGCCGCTGCTCCTGCTCGTCCTACTCGTGGCCGCCCCGGCCGTGTGGTCGCGCGATGCCCGCCGGCGCCGCCGCGCCCGGCAGGTTTTGGCCCTGCTGCGCCCCCACCGTCCGCACCGCGGGTCCGACGAGGAACCCCACACCTAGAACCCGGGTCCGGATCCGTTGGCAGGGGCAGGCCGCGTTACGTCCGGCCGCCAGTTCATCGGGAAGGCCCGTGGTTCGGCGGCCCCGACCGGTGCGTGTGTTTCCGGAAGTGGTTTCGACTACTAGAACTCAAGCTCGGTTGCGCGGGGGGCTGTCGTGGTCTCGCCGGGGAGGGCGAGCAGTGGGTGAGGTGCTGGCCGGATGGGGACACTTTTGCGCCATGTGGCAGTCGGGTGCGTAGCGTGGTGCTCCCCCAGCACCACTGAGCTTTGAGACAGGCCGAGCCCATGGCGGATCGCGACAGCGAAAGCGACGATCGGATCAACGATGACCTGGACATGATCTGGTGTGTCCCGGGTCTCGTTGCAGGCTTGCCCCTGACAGCGAGATACGCCCAGTACCTCGAAAGCTCCGGTAACGATCAAACGTGGCTCGTCATGCTCGCCCTGGTCACGCTGTTCGGCCCCGCAACCGCTCTTGTGGCGGTCGCCGGCGTGTTCCGCAAAGAGGTGCAGCGGGGGAGGATGTCCTGGGAGGAGTACTGGCTCCTACTGTCGGGCATCTCCGTGGCCGCGTGCGTATTTTTGGGCGTCACAGGCATCGACGACGTCATCGCGGCATGGGACTACCTGTCCTCATTGGAGTGACCCTGCGCCACCCGGGGCGTGAGGAACAAGGGAACAGGATCGTGCGCCACGGGCTCCAGCGGGCCGGTATCGCGGATAACCACCGGGGGTCATCCAGCACTTGGCTCGAAGAACCGCTGCTCGGAACAGTGGCGGGGCGGCGCTGCCGCAGATAACCCCGGGTTATCTGCGGTCGATCCCGCGATGCCGCCACGGCGAGGAGCCCACACCTCGTTGACCTGCGCGAAGAGCGCTTAGCGCACGATCCTGCTCCGATGTTCCTCACACCCCGACGTCTACCTCGGCGTCTACCAAATGCACGTGCGGCGGGACTGGGTCCTCGCCGACCCGCTGCGCTGCCCCTGGCCTCGGTGGCGCGCAGTCGGTCGTGGGGCGGATCACGTCGGCGATCGCTGGCGGCGGGGAGGGGTTAGCCCATGAGTGTTCACGGTGGCTGGCAGCTCGCCGACGCAGCTCATGGAGTCCCCCGGGCCGATTGTGAGAGCGAGTTTCCAGTGGTCGGGTGAGCGGGCTTCTTGTCCCCGCGGCTGAGCGCAGAGCTGCGGTGTCGCGGGAGATCATCGCGTCCAGCAGGCCAGTGCCGCGTTGCTGGAGCAGGCGCACGGTGAGCGCGGGTGACACGCCCAGGACGACGGCGGCCAGAAGGACTGCGGCGAGGACGCTCCCCCACCACGAACCGCCGAATACGCCGGGCAGGAGCGCGACCAGCAGGACCACTGGGAAGATCGTCATCTGTCCGCCCGTCGGATCGCCCGCTTGCTGTCCCGGGTAGATGCGATCGCGGGCGTCCGTGCCCACAGCCGGCACCACGACGGCGAGCAGCGGTGCCCCGGCACAACCCGCCGCGGCCGCGGCGATGGCGCCGCCGACGGCGGCACCTCCCAACCACGAGCCGGTCACAGCCCACAGCACGGCCGCCAGCGCGATGGACGGCAAGCCGAACAGTAGCGCCCACGCCACCATCCGCCCGCGCACGTCAGCCTTGAGGGCGCCCGGCGTGGTGAGGAGCTGCCACAGGGCCGTGCCGTCCAGGGCGTAGGTGTTGATCGCGACCATCGCGCCGAACAAGGCTGCCGCGGGGCCTGCCAGCGGCAGCGCCCAGCTCCAGTCGGTGGAGGCGATGATGAGCGCCATCAGCAGCGGTGTCAGCCAGGCGCTGCGCAGCTCGACGCTGCGGGCCGGGTCACGCCGCCACGTTGCCAGCTCTCGCGAGACGACCGCGGCCACCTGCGGCGTCGTGAACGGCAAGAACAGCCAACGTCCCGGTACGGCGGGCCGCCTCCAAGTCGCCTGGCGAGGCGGCCGGCGCAGGGCGCGAACCGTCAGCGCGATCCAGCACAGCTGTGCTAGGGCGCCCAAGGCCAGCAGTGCCGCCAGTGGCAGCAGTACTGATCCCGCCCCGCCGCCGTCGCGGGCGGCGATCGCCGCGCCGTATCCCCAGCCGGTGGGCAAGGCGGCGAGCACGTCGATCATCGGCTCGGGCAGTCGCCCGGCCGTGGGGGTGACCAGGGCTGTGTCCCCCTCGCCGAGACGTGGCAGCAGCCAGGCCGCCACTGGTACCCATCCGGCGAACGACAGCGCGAGCATGATCGCGGTCTGTACGGCCGCCAGCGTCACCCCGGCCCGGGTCTGCAGCAGCCAGCCGGCCAGTGCCGCCACCGTTTTGCCCGCCCAGATGAGCAGATACAGCTGGGCCAGGGCCGCGGCGATGGCGGCCGTCACCGCCGCCGTACCGCCCGGCGCGGCCAGCATCACCAGCGACGACAGGCACGCCAGCGTGATCAGCGGGCCGATGCCCAGCAGTTCGGTCCACGACAGTGCACGTGCCAGCCGCCACGGCCGCAGCGGACAACCGCGCCACCACTCGCGGGAGATGACCGACGGATCATGACGGGGCTGGGCCAGCGGCCCGAACAGCCACATGCCACCCCACACCGTGAGCGCCACGGCGATCCAGCCCTCGTGGATCACGCCATGGGTGGTCAAGAACGCGCCCGCGATCACGAGGGCGGCCAGGATCAGTCCGGTGACCAGGCTGAAGGCGCGCTCGTTGTGCGGGCCGTTGCGTAGCAGGCGCAGCTTGAGCGCGAGCAAAGTGCGGGTCACGCGAGCCACCCCAGCGGTCGCACGGGATCGGCGCCCATCAGCTCGACGAACCGCTCGTTCAGCGTCGAGCCCGCGGCCACCTGCTCCACCGGCCCCTCGAGCAGCACCCGGCCGTCCATCACCACTGCCACCCGGCGGCAGTGGCGCTCGACGAATTCCATGATGTGGCTCGACATGACCACCGTGCCGCCGGCGTCGACGTACTGCGTGAGCACTTGCTCGATGGAGCGGGCCGAGACCGGGTCGATCGCCTCGAACGGCTCGTCCAGTACAAGTACTTGGGGCCGGTGCAGCAACGCCAGCGCAAGACTGATCTTCTTGCGCATGCCTGTGGAGTACTCCACGATCAGCGTGCGTGGAACCGCGTCCAGTCCGAGGATCTCCAGCAGGTCGCCCGCCCGCGACCGCCAGCCGCCGTCCAGGCCGCGCAGCCCCGCGCTGTAGCGCAGGACCTCGCCGGCGGTCAGCCGTTCGGGCAAGGACAGCCCGTCCATCATGACGCCGAGCTGTGCGAGCGCGGCCTCCCGCGCGGTGCGCAGATCGTGACCGGCGACCCTGACCGAGCCGGCCGTCGGACGGCGCAGCCCGCACATGGCAGTCAGGGCGGTGGTCTTGCCGGCGCCGTTGGGGCCCACGATGCCGTAGAACATTCCAGGCGGAATGCTCAGGCTGAGCCGGTCGACGGCGAGCCTGGCGCCGAAGCGTTGAGTCAGGTCCGCCACTTCGATGGCGGGAACACAGGGGTGAGCACAGGGATTCTGCAACAGACTTCCTCACTCGGCCGTGTGGGCGAGGATCGCGTCAGCCAGCTCCGGGTGGGTCTGCGGCGGCAGCGTGTGCCCCATGCCCGCCACGATCATCAGCCGCGCCCCCGGGATCTGCTCTGCGATGACCGCGCCGTGTCCCGGTTTGACCGGCTCGTGGCTGCCCTCGACGACCAGCGTTGGAGTCTGGACCCGGTGCAGCGCGTCCATCGGCTCGAAGTCGGGGTCGGCTCCTGCGGCCAGCCGGTGGTTGGTCGCCGCGGACAGGTTGCGGGCCCGCTCGTAGACGCGTTCCTGCAGGCGGCGCGCCGCGTCCTCGTCGAAAGGCAGCCCGGTGCCGTGCAGCACGCGCTGCTCGGCGATCATGCCGTCGATCAGCGCGCGGCGGTCCCGGGCGGGCGGGGCGGATATCAGTGAGCGGAAGAATTCCACGAACTCGGGCTTGGGCTCCGGCAGGTCGGCCTCGGGCTGCGGCTGACCCGTCAGGGCCCGCATGAGCACCCGACCCTCTCCGCCGCCGAGCGGCGAGGAGGCGATGACGGTCAGCGACCGCACCCGCTCCGGCGCCTCCACGGCGATGAGCTGGCTGAGCAGCCCGCCCGCCGAGTGGCCCACCAGGTGTGCGCTGTCCAGGCCGTGGGCCGCCAGCACGCGGTAGACGTCGTTCTTGATGTCGCTCCAGGTGTACGGCGCGGTCGCGAAGTCGACGGTGCCCGACATGCCGGTGTCACGGTGGTCGTACCGGATCACCCGGCGGCCTCCGGCGGCCAGGCGGCCGACGAACTCGTCCGGCCACAGGATGCCCTGCGACATCGAACCCATGATCAACAGGATCGGCGCATCCGTCTCGGCGCCGAACTCCTCACTCCAGATGGTCACGTTCTGCATGTCTCACAGCATGTCGTCCCCGGCCACGGGGGCCTTCCGTAGAACTACTAGCCGCGCCAGATCCGTACGGGAGCCGATGCCCAGCTTCGGATAGATCTTGTACAGGTGGTACTCGACCGTACGCGGGCTCAGGAAGAGCCGGGCGGCGATCTGCTTGCTCGACAACCCGTCGGCGACCAGGCCCGCGATGCGCAGTTCCTGCGGGGTCAGCGCGTCGAGCACACCGGGGGGCGGGACGCTGCCGTTCTCTCCCGCCGCCCGCAGCTCTTCCTGCGCGCGCCGCGCCCACGGCCGGGCGCCGGCCTGCTCGAAAACCTCCCGTGCCATCCGCAGGTGCGCTCGTGCCTGGCCCGGTCGTTGCGCGCGGCGCAGACGCTCACCCAGCAGCAGGGCCGTCCTGGCCGCCTCGAACGGGTTGGTGTGCAGCTGCAGCGCCTCGCCGAAGGCGTCCTCGGCCGATTCGGCCAGGCCTCGGCAGCGGGCCAGCAGCGCGCGGGATTCGGACGTCGTGGCGTGTTCGGTCGATCGCTCGTAGGCTGAAAGTGCCGCGCGGGCACCGGCCTCGTCGCCCGCGCCCACCGCGGCCTCGATCCGGTCCGGCACCGTCCGCCAAGCCACGGTCGGATGCCCTGTGCCCGGCCCCGCCGCCGCGATCGCCCGGAAACGGTCGTGCGCCGACACGTAGCGGCCCAGGCACAACTCGAGCATCGCCCGCGCGTACGCGGCCACCCCGGCGTGCAGTCCCACCCGGTGCGGCAGGGCGATGGCCAGCGCCTCGCGGGCCTGCCGTTCGCAGGGCTCTTCCTCTCCTCGCAGAGCCGCCAGCACTGCCAGATTGGCCAAATGCGCGGCCACCGCGTTCTCGTACCCGGCCTCCCGTGCCAGCGCCAGGCCCTCCTCGGAGATGGCCTGGCTGCGCGCGAGCCGTCCGGCGAGGCGGTCGGCGGTCGCCACGAACTCCAGCACGACGGGCAGCTGCCCGGTCATCCCCGACACCCTGGCCACTCGCTCGGCCCGCTCAGCCATCTCGGTCGCCAGGTCCGACTCGCCCAGAGCGCTGGCCGCGGCCGTCGCCCAGAGGTAGTCCGCCGCATCCTCCGATTCGTCGGCGCGCGCCAGTGCCCGCCGCAGCAGGCCCGGTCCGGCGGCGTCGCCGCCCAGTGTCAGCCCGATACCGGCCACCGTGTCGCGCAAGAACCCCTCGGGGTGCGCCGCCGCCCGTCGGCCGAGCTCGACGATGGCCGCCGTGTCGCCGACGTAGGAGGCCGCCTCCACGGCGTCGGCCAGCATGTCGAGGCTGTCGCCCGCCGCCAGGATCCGCACGGCCTCGGCCGCGTTGCCCGAGTTCAGTTCGAACCGGCCCCGGAGGTGGGCGATCTCCATCGCGAGCGCGATGTTGCCGTCGGCCCCTTCGCGTGCCTGGGCCAGCAGCGATTCGGCCTGTCCCGGGCGGCCGGCGAGCCAGGCTGCCACGGCGGCGCCCTTCAGCCGGACGGCGCGGGCGCGCGGTTCGGGGGTCAGCTCGGCGGCCCTTGTCAAGGCGGAGGCGGCGGCGCCGTACCCGCCGCGGTCGCGAGACCGCTCGGCGGCCTCCGCCAGCGAGAGGGCGACCGACTCGTCCTGGCCCAGGGCTGCTCCGGCCAGGTGCCAGGCCCTGCGGTCGCCCGCGGTCAGCTCCGCCAGGACGGCGTGTACGTGGCGGACCTCGGCGGGAGCTGCCGACTCGTGGATCGCGGATCGCACGAGCGGGTGACGAAAGCGCACGCCGGTGCCCGACACCTCGGCCAGACCGCTCTCCTCCAGCTCGGCGAAGGCCGTCGCCGCGGCCCCCGCCTCCCTGTCCGCCAGCTGTTCGGCGGCACGCAGGACCACCTCGATGTCGCTCTCGACGGCGGCGATCAGGGCGACCAGCCGGGCGGGGGCTGACAACCCGGTCACCCGGTCGCCGAAGAGTCGGGCGCCGCCGGGCAGCGGGTCGGGCAGCGGTTCGCGGCCGGCGAGTTGCGCGGGCGTCAGCCGGGCGGCGATCTCGTCCAGGGCCAGGGGGTTCGCCCCGGTCAGGGTGATGAGTTCCCCTCTCACCGGGCCGGCCGGCAGCCCGTGCCTGGACTCCAACAGCTCGGCCGCGGCCTCCTCGGACAGGCCGCCCACGCCCACCGTCGACGGCACGCTCTCGACGGGGGCGTCGCCGCGGACGGCGAACAACATCGCGACCCGTTCGGTGCCCAGCCGCCTGGCGGCGAACAGCAGCGCGTCGGCCGAGGCCCGGTCGACCCATTGGAAGTCGTCGACCACGCAGAGCAGGCCCTCCGGGCCGGCGGCCTCGACCAGTAACGACAGCACGCCGGCGCCCAGGAGGAAGCGGTCGCCCGCACCGTCGGCGACGTGCCCCAGGGCCGCTCGCGCGGCGTCGCGCTGCGGCCCCGGCAGCGCGTCGAGCAATCCGGCCACCGGCCGCAGCAGCTGGTGCAGCGCAGCGAACGCCAGGTCGGCCTCGGACTCGACACCGCAGGTCCGCAGCACCCCCATCGCCCCACCCCGCGCGACCGCCGCGTCGAGCAGGGCGGTCTTGCCGGCGCCGGCCTCACCGCGGAGAACCACCGCCCCACCGCGGCCCTGGCGGGCCTGGGCGATCACCTCGTCGAGTGCGCTGATGTGCGCAGATCTTCCGTAAAGCACAGAAACCCACTCTAAAGGGGGACGGCCGGCGTACGGCCCTCATTGGCGGGATAGCCGCTTGATCGCCCGCCCCGACCAGTCGTACACGGCCCACTCCTCCGCAGACACCTTCACCTGCTGGGCGACGTACGACACACCCGGCACCGGGATCTCCCCGCGTCCTCAGATGCCGAGAAGCTGCGGGCCGTCCTCGCCGAATGGGACATGCGCAGCTCTGGGTAAAGCCACAAAGTCACATAGCCAGGTAGTCAACTTTCTGGCTACGTGGAGAGTCATTGCTGGTCAGTCCACCCCGGTCATGGGATTGGACATGGCCACCGCAGCGTGGCCACCGACGGACACGGGCTTGGCCATGTCCGGATTGGTGGCCACGCTGGCCCGGACACGAGGGCGCCGGGCGGCCCCTCGGCGGGGGCGTGTCCGGGGTCGGCGGCCGCGCTCGCGGCCATGGCCAAAAGTCCAGTGCTGAAGTTTTGGTCATGTTCGGGACGCGCCCCTCGTGTCCGGGGCGGGGTTGGCCATGGTGGCCAGAGGCGTCGTCTCACCACGAAGCCACCAAGCCAGGACGTTAACTCTTTGGCTTGGTGGCTTGTTACATAGCTACAACGTCACAGAGCTGGCTTTGTGTCCAGGTCAAAGGACATGCGGGAACCTCCCGCATGTGTGGGTCGGTGCACGATGACGTCGGCGGGGTCGCCCCACAGGGGTCCGGGCTGGGCCAGGAGTCGCTCCAGCTCCGCGGCGCGGGAGGGGGTCGGGACCACGTAGGGGGAGTCCTCGGCGGGGCGCCCGGTCGCCGGGGCGGGTGGCGATCAGCGGACGGTCTGGATCGGCGATCACCTCGGCGCGGTCGACGTTGCGGTGGTCGGTCAGGTCCCTCACCACCGAGCCGGGAACGTTGACCCAGCGGGCCGACCTGCCCTTCGCAATCGCCTCCGGCAGCCAGAACCTGCGAAATCCAGCAGCAGTCCCTGGCCCCGCTGGCAACTCCACGCCAGTCACCGCTGACTGCTCGGAGATCCGCATGCCGGTGCGGACCATCAAGTCGGAGTAGGCCGCGTTCCGCGAAATCCAGCGGCCTCGACAACCCGGTGACGTCATATCCGCGGACCTCGACGTCCCGCCTGCGTCGGTAGGATGCCGCCGACAGCCACTCGACCCTCTGGTCGGCCTCGCCGTGGGCGTAGGTCGTTGGAACCGCCGCGATCCCGGCTGCACTCGACCGGCTCGACGCGAACGACAACCCGGACGGCGACGTCGGCCGGTCTTGCTGAGGGAGAGGGGCTTCAGCCACCAACTGCCCGCCCACCGCCCACTGGTAGAAGGCCAGCACTAGGATCTTGGCATGGCGAAGGGCAAGGTGCAGCGGCGGGCGCGGAAGATTCTGGGCGAGGAACCCGTGGCCTTGGTCTGGTGTGAGATCCACAAGCCCGTCCCCGCACCGCCCAAGGACGTTCACCGTGCTGCAGGCAAAGGGCGCCTGAAATCGCGCCACCACTGGTTGTGGTACGCCGGAGCTGTGGTGTTCTTCTTCGTGGTCGTACCGATGATCTTGCTGGACAGTCTCGGCCGTAGACTTGACCAACGGCTGTCGGGACGGAGCCGTGACGGTCAGACCGGACAGCCGCGTCCACCCGACACACAGCGTTCCGGCCGTGACCGCTCTCGTGAGAGGGATCGCGGGCAGGACCCGACCAACGGGGTCTTCGACGGGGACTGGAACCTGACCGCCGGCCAGCTGCTGCTGCGTTGGTACGGGTACTCGCCCAGCCCTAAGCGCCTGGTCATGCTGACCCGCGACCGCATCTGCGTGGCAGCGTCCCCTCGCCGTCGGCTGTCGCCGACCAAGGCCGACGATTTCCGGACCGTCACGGAGTTCACCCTCGACCAAGCCCGGATCGACGGTGAGGCGGGCCAGCCGCGCGGGTATGCCACCTTCCGGCTCGCGTTCGCCGACGGTTCCTGGCTGGAGTTGGGCCGACTCGGCGAGCCGGAAGATGCCGATCACTTTCTGCGCACGGTCAGCGGCTGATCAACCCTTCCGGCTGCCCCGGCCGCTCAGTCCTCTTCGCCCTCGAAACCCCCGCCCCCGCCGCCCCCCACTCCTGGCCACCCCGCCACGGCCGGTGGCCGGGCCGTGGCCGCCCCGGGGCGGCCCTGTCCCCGCACCCGTGGCCACACCGGTGGCCAAGAGGTGGCCATGCCCCTGTTTCTGACCTCCGCTAAGTGAATCTGGAGGATTCGTGAAGGACGCAGCCGAGACTGCTCCGAACGAGCGGGAGCGGCCCAAAGGGTTGTTGTTCCGCAATCGGGACTATACCGGCTGGTGGATCGGTGACACGTTCGCCGATTTCGGCACAGCGCTGTCCGTCGTCGCCTATCCGCTGCTGGTGCTCGCGGTCACCGGATCGGTGGCCGGTGCCGGGATCGTCCAGGCCGCCGTCATCATCGGCAGCCTGGTGACGATGCTGTTCGGCGGCGCGCTCGCCGACCGGTTCTCCCGGCGGGCCCTCATGATCACAGGGCCGCTCGCGCAGTCCGCGGCAGTGAGCACCGTCGTGGTCGCCGTCATGGCGGACCAGGTGGCGGTCGGCCACCTGGCCGTGGTCGGGTTCGTGCAGGGGCTGGCCAACGGGATGACCCAGGGGGCGCAGCTGGCCGCTATGCGCCGCCTGGTGCCGACCGAGCAGATGTCGACCGCGTGGGGCCTGTACGAGTCCCGGGTCATGACGATCAAGCTGGTCGGGCCCGCCGTCGGCGGTTTCCTGTTCGGCATCATGCGCTGGGTGCCGTTCCTCATCGAGGCGCTGTCGTTCCTGGGCAGCGTGATCGGCACGCTGCTCATCCGGCGCCCGCTGGGCCCGGACCGCGACGACACCGACCCGCGGGAATCGATCCTGGCGATCATCGGCGTCGGCCTGAAGTTCATCCGCGACAACGCCTACCTGCGCTTTTCCGCGCTGTGGGTCTCGCTGGTCGCCACCTGCTACACCGGCGTGGTGCTGCTCGTGATCGTGCTGGTCGACAGCCGCGGCGGCAGCGCCGCGGTGGTGGGCGCGGTGAGCTCGGTGGGCGCCATCGGCGGCCTCGCCGGAGCGCTGATGTCCACCTGGATCGCCAAGCGCTTCCCCCGGCGGCGGCTGGTCATCGCCGTGTCCTGGATGATCGCAGCCGTGGCCCTGTGCATGGGCTTTGTCCCAGGCACGTGGTCGGTCGGCGCGCTCCTCGCCGTGATGATGTTCCTCATCTCGCCGCTCAACGTCGTCCTCGCCACCTATGAGATGGAGATCATCCCGGATGAGTTGATGGGCCGGGTGCAGAGCGCGATGAACGTCGCGGCGACGTCGGTCCAGTGGCTCGGCCCGCTCGGTGCTGGCCTGCTGGCCTCGGCGTTCGGCCCCACGGCTGCCACGGCCGTGTTTGCCTGCGTGATGGCCGTTCTCGCGATCGCGACGCATTTCTCCGGTGGCCTGCGTGCGCTTGACCGACCCGAAACCTGCAAGTGATTGACCTCGCCATCGTCGGTGTTCTCTGCCTCGGTGACCGGATGAACGTTCCCAGGGGGGCGAACCAAGTACGCCGGAAAGGGGCAATGGGCCAATCCGAAGCTTTCGAGTGGCCTAGCGCTCTGGAGTGGTTTGTCCTGATATCGCACGGTTCTGACCGCCGGTAGCCCGTGGTTATCTGCGGCAGCGCCGCCCCGCCGCTGTTCCGAGCAGCGGTTCTTCGAGCCAAGTGCTGGATGGCCCCCGGTGGTTATCCGCGATACCGGCCCGCTGGAGCCAGTGGCGCACGATCCTGTTCCCTTGTTCCTCAAGCCCCCGATCCTCCTCGACCCGGCTACCTTGCCCCTCGCCGTAGCTTCGGGAGCCCGGGCCTGGCTTCACCCTGCTCCCGACCCGGAAGTCGCCGAGTGTCACGGGAAGCGGGTCGGGGGCGGGGCGGCCGAACACGCTCAGCGGCTCCGGTCGACCGGGACTTCGGGGCGGTCGACGGCGACCCCGAAGCTACTCGCGGGTTAGTTGCCACTTGCTGACACGCTCCTTACCGACACGCCTACTACGTCGAGCCGTTCGCCGGCGGACTGTCGGTGCTGCTGGCGAAGACGCCCAGCCGCATGGAAACGGTGAACGTGAAGATGTCGACCTCGACTCGCCCCCGGAGTGACGGCCTGAGGTGGACCCGCGCGAGCTCTCTTCAGACTGACGGTTGTCGGTCGAGAAGCCCGACGGGGTCGGCGCTGTAGGCGACCATCCAGCTGGGGTCGATGCGATACCACACGTTCTCGTCCCAGAACGGATCGTCGCCGTCGCCGTCGTAGTGGTTGACGAGGTAGTCACGGACGCTCGGCCAAGTCGGGTCGCTGCTCGTCCCCTCGGGGTTCAGCGGAACGGCGTGTCCATGCGTGAAAATGCCGAGCTGCTCGCCGCGCATGAAGGTCGCGCTGATGCCGGGCCGCGCCGCGAGATGACGGGCTTTAGCGGCTTGGCGGTGGGTGCCGACGATCCAACGGCCGTGCAGGAGGTGCCCGTCGACGCCGCTGATGCGTGGCTCCCCGCGCCGGGTGACTGTGGCGATGGCCAGGGTGCACATGCCTTGGCAGACTCGGACAACCTGCTCGGCGTCCAAGGTGCTTTCACCTGGACGGATGATCGATTTGAGGTGGCTGCTGGAGCCAGCCAAAGACGTGTCGAGCAGGACTTGGAGGCTGTGGAGCTCGTCGGGAGTTTCGAACATTCGGCTAGTTAATCGGCTCCCACCGACAGTGTCGGCTCAGTGCGCAGTCGCCGACCGGGCGTCGACATCCGCGCCCGCCGAAGTTCGCCGCGCTCGGGCCCAGACTCAGCGGTCGGCGACTCCGGATCGCGCGCCGCAGCCGACTGGATCCTCGCGGCAGCCTCCCTGCCCATATCGGTGCGCTTACCCATGCCCTCTACGTACCGGGGGTTGAGGAACGTCGGAACGAAAACCCGCGCTCAAGACACAGCTCCCCTACGGACGGATGTCGTACTTCTGGAAACGGGCATGTCCGGAAGTGGACTGCCGGGGTGACTTCTGGAAACACGACCCCTGGCCGTCAGCAGCCCTCCGAACGACTTCTGGAAACACACGGACCGGGCGGCCCCGCCACACCCTCGGCCTTCCCGAGGACCTCGCGGCCGAACTCGCCGTCTTCACCGACCGGTTGGCTTCGGCCACCGATCTGGGTGCGGCCACCATCAACAACCGCCTGGCCGCCGTGGACGCCTTCTTCGCCCTGCGCGGGTCGGGGCGCCCCGTGGTGGTGCGCGAACACCTGGCCCGCCCCCAGCGCCCCGCACCCTGGACGCCCTCACCATCCTGGTCGGAACGCCTCTGTGGTTCCGGGGCTTCCTGGCCTGGACGTGACTCGTCCCGGTCTCCTTCGCCGGTGCGGTGTGGGGTGTTTTCGTCGCGGGGGCGGTCGGGATCGGGGCCTTCGCCCTGGTTCTGCGGGGTGTCGCCGCGCTGGGGTGTGGTCGGGGAGGGCCGCAGACCACGAGCTTGGTGGTCCCGCGGATAGACCGGTCGGTTTTTGGCTCTTCCTTGGTCTCGTCTTCCTAGGCCATGGCCCATCTCACCTCACTCCGTCCTGAACAGAGGAAGGGCTCAGAGGTCGAAGACCGTGACAGGTGCGGAGGAGGGATTTCGTCACCGGCAAGACAGGTGTGCAGGTCCCCTGCGGCTTGGTTCAGCTTGCCTGGGGGCCAAGGGGTCGTGGGTTCAAATCCCGCCGTCCCAACAGAGGAAGGGCGTTCGCGTGAGCGGACGCCCTTCTTTCGTTCCCGGGGGAGAGGGCTGCGGTGCGCTGCTCGCGGTCGGGGCGGGGGACGACGCCCGGCGGCGCGGCGGGCGGCAGGGTGTTCAGCGGGGGCCGGGGCGCACGGCTTCCTGTAGCGGTGAGGGGTCGGTGACGGGGGCGAGCCACAGGCCGGTGAGGGCGTCGGTCAACCCGGTCGCGGCCTGCTGCCAGGAGCTCCTCGGGGTGGTGCCGCCCTCGGCGAGGGTGCGCTCCCGTGCGGCGATCGTGTGCACGATGAGTGTGCGGGCCATGTCCTGGCGTTCGCGGCGCACCGGCGCGGGAAGGTCGGGCAGGCACCTGCGCAGCTCCTCGCCGGTGCGGACCAGCGACGGGGAGTCGAGGGCCTCGCTGGACACGATCTCGCGGTAGGCGGGGTCTTCCAGGGCCTGGGCGCTGAAGCGCCCGTACCAGGAGGGCGTGCCCAACTCGGCGAGGTGTTGGGCCAAGGGCTCGACCATGCACCCCACCCAGTCCCTGACCTCGGTGGATCCGTCCACCCGAGCCACCATCCGGCGCCGCAGGTCCTCCAGCCGCTCGGTGTGCCGGCGCACGATCGCCCGCACCAGCCCGTCCTTGGACCCGAAGTGGTAGGTGACCGCGGTGTTGTTCCCCTGACCCGCCTCCTGGCTGATCTGGCGGTTGGACACCCCGGCCACACCGTGCTCCGCGAACAACCGTTCCGCCGCCGACAGGATCGTCTCCCTCGTCGCCGCCACCCGGTCCGACCTCGCCACCCTGCCGCTCATGCGCACCACCGTACCGATCCCCGCCCGTGGCGGCTCACCCGTGTCGCCCTCGTCGGGGCCCGTTCCCCGGACCGGCCCCCTGCGGGGCGGTCGCTCCCGTGCCCGGAAGGAGCGGGGAGGATCGGCGGCGTCCCCGGCACTATGGCCTCCCTCACCCACGTCGGGCGTGGAACAGGTCCGGTGCGTACTGTTAGCCTCATTCATGCGCCTGACTTAAAAGTCGGCGCTTTCGTGCGTTCCAAGACGGGGGTTCCTGCTCGATGACCCATGCCCACACCGGACCATCCGACGCGCCGCCCACCGCGCGCCCGCCCGTCCGACCGAACGTGATCGTCTGCGTCCTGGCGTTCAGCGGGATCGTCGTCTCGCTCATGCAGACCCTGGTCATCCCGCTCGTGCCGGTCCTGCCCGGCCTGCTGGGAGCGACTCCCGGGGACACGGCGTGGGCGATCACCGCGACGCTGCTCGCCGCCGCGGTCGCCACACCCACCGTCGGCCGCCTGGGCGACATGTACGGCAAGCGCCGCATGCTGGTGTTCAGCCTGGCGGTCCTCGTGGTCGGGTCCGTGTTCTGCGCCGTGGCCACCAGCCTGGTGCCGATGGTCGTGGGCCGGGCCCTGCAGGGGCTGGCGGCCGGGGTCATCCCCCTGGGCATCAGCATCATGCGCGACGAGCTGCCCTCCGAACGCCTCGGCGGGGCCACCGCCGTCATGAGCGCGTCGCTGGGCGTGGGCGGTGCCCTCGGCCTCCCCGCGGCCGCGTTCCTCGCCCAGACCGCGGACTGGCACACGTTGTTCTGGGTCGCCGCCGCCCTGGCCGCCGTCGCCGCCGTTCTGGTCCGCTCGCTCGTCCCGGACTCGGGGGTCCGGGCGGGCGGCAGGTTCGACCTCCTGGGCTCGGCGGGGCTGTCCGTGGCCCTGCTCCTGCTCCTCCTGGCCGTGTCCAAGGGCTCGGACTGGGGCTGGAGCAGCGGTATCCCCGGGACCATGCTCGCCGCCGCGGCCGTGGTGCTCCTGGTGTGGGGCTGGTGGGAGCTGCGTGCCCCCCACCCCCTGGTCGACCTGCGCACCAGCGCGCGCCGCCAGGTCCTGCTCACCAACACCGCGTCCCTGGTGTTCGGGTTCTCGATGTTCGCCATGTCCCTGGTCGTCCCGCAGCTGCTCCAGCTCCCCGAGGCGACCGGTTTCGGATTCGGGCAGACGATCCTGGTCGCAGGACTGGTGATGGCTCCGAACGGCCTGGTCATGATGGTGATGGCGCCGCTCTCGGCGCGGCTGTCCCGTGCCATGGGACCCAAGACGACCCTGATGTGCGGCGCCCTGCTGGTCGCGATCGGCTACGGCCTGAGCCTGCTGCTCATGTCCGGTATCTGGCAGCTCATGATCGCCTCCACCGTCATCGGCGCGGGCGTGGGCCTGGCCTACGGAGCCATGCCCGCCCTGGTCATGGCGTCGGTGCCCCGGTCCGAGACCGCGGCGGCCAACAGCCTCAACACCCTCATGCGCTCCATCGGCACCTCGGTGGCCAGCGCCGTCACCGGCATGGTCCTGACCAGCATGACCTTGCCGGTGGGCGGCCAGGATCTCCCGTCGCAGGGGGCGTTCACCCTGGTCCTGGGCATCGGCGGGCTCGCCGCCCTCACCGCGTTCGCCATCGCCGCCTTCCTGCCCCGGCACCGGAAGGCCTCCGAGGACGAACCGACCGGGACGGAGCCCGAGCCCGGCTCCGCGCCGCCCGTCAGCGCCTCGGCCACTCGCGGCACCTGACCGCACCCGCCCCGGCCGCCGGTGACGGTTTCCCGGTGGGGCCCGTCGGTTCGGGGCCCTGGTTCCCCCGCCCGTCGCGGATCCGGCGGCGGGGCGGCCCTGTGTTAGCACGCCCCGCAGCGGCGCCCGGCCCGCCCTCCTCTCAGGAGGGCAGGCCCGCGGAGTCCGGCTCCCGTCGCGGGCGGCCGTAGGTGAGACGCCGGATCAGCACCTCGAAGGGGCCGCGCAGGCCCGCGCGGCGCATGAGGTCGGCCAGGACCACCGTGGCCAGCCACACCCCCGCGCCGACGGCGACGGAGGCCGCGTCCGACAGGCGCCCGGCCAGGTCCAGAGTGAAGGGCAGGAACAGCACCGCCCACGCCACCGACTGGAGCAGGTAGCAGGTCATGGAGCGCTGTCCGGTGGCCACCAGCGCCCGGACCACCGGACCGCGCCGCCCGCCGATGCGCACCGCCGCGAGGGCGATGAGCGCCGCGTACCCGAACCCTCCGGCGTAGCCGGACAGGATGTGCAGCCACCGGGCGCCGATCTGCGCCGCCGCACCGAAGTCGGCGACCTCCAGCACCACCGCCAGGTAGGGGACGCCGCCCAGCACGGCCACGGGCACGCCCACGAGGGCGACCCGGCGCAGCAGGGGCAGGTGCTCCTCCGGCCGTTCCAGGAGGCGCCGGCGCGCCGCCCACACGCCCACGGCCACGGGGAACACCGAGACCGTCACCATGAGCACGAGCGAGGGGAGCCAGCCGGTGGACCGTGTGAGCAGCTCCTGGGCGAGAGTCACCTCCTGGCCGAGGACCGGTGTCTCCTGCCGCAGCCGGGCGAAGACGAAGTCCAGGACCGAGTACGCGAGCCCGCCCACCGCCATCCACGCGAAACCGTGGGAGAGCAGGCGCCGGTCGCTCGCGCCGAGCAGGAACACGAAGCACACGGCGATCAACCCGTAGACGCCGATGATGTCGCCCTGGAACAGCAGCAGGGTGTGCAGGAAGCCGATGAGGAGCATCCACCGGCCTCGCCGGCGCAGCAGAGTGCGGACCCGCGGCCAGGGGTGGCCTTCGCCGGTGCGGTGGCGGTGGATCTGCGCCAGGCCGTAGCCGAACAGGGCCGCGAACAGCGGGTACCCGCGGCTCTCGGCCACCAGCACCATGAATCCGGTGACGGCCACGTCCAGGGTGTCGTCCAGGGTGAAGGCGTCGCCGCCGGTCACCATCTGCCGGAACAGGTGGGCGTGCACGGTGGCGATGACCAGGAGCATCATGCCCCGGGCCAGGTCGGGGGCGAGGGAGCGCCGGGACGGGTCCAGGCCCGTGTGGGCGCGTGCGGCATCGGGAGAGGGGGACATGGGGAGTCTCCGGGGGGAAGGCGGACGCCGGGCGCGCATGACGGTTTCCCGGCGGGGCCCTGAACGGGCGTCTGAAGAGTGGCACGAACCAGGGCGAACCGACACCTTCCGTCCCGACGGCGGACCGGCGGCGCGGAACCGCTGCCGCGGGCACGGGGAAGCCCGGGCTGCCCGGCGCCGCTCGGGGCGGTCCGACTCGGACCGCCCCGGGACGACACCGCCGCCGGTCAGGGCAGGCGCAGGCTCAGCCGGGCGGCTCCCGCGGGGGCCGACGCGAGGGTGCCGCCCTCCCCGTCGGCGGTCACGGTGGAGGAGTCGGCGGGTTCGGCGCCGTCCACGCCCACCAGGAGGACCTTCCACCCCCGCGCCGGAGCGGGGTCGGCCTCCACGGTGACCGCGTCCTCCGAACGCGAGATCCGGAAGACCGCGGCGGCGGAACCGTCGGCGGCGGGCACGGTCACGACGGCGGGGCCGTCGGCGGCCAGGGCTGGGCCCCCGGCCCCGTACACGCGCAGGGTCAGGCCGTCCGTGTAGTCGTAGTCGGGGCGGTCGTCCACCGAACCGACAGGGAGGACCGCGTGCGGCCGGACCAGCAGCGGCAGGGAGTCGAAGCCGTGGACCTCGCGGCGCCACCCCGGGCCCCGCACGGTCTCGCCCGTCAGCAGGCGGGTCCACTCGCCCTCGGGCACGTAGTACTCGACGGAGCCGTCCGGGCTCAGCACGGGGGCGACGAGGAGGTCGTCGCCCAGCATGTACTGCGTGTCGAGGTGGTGGCAGGTGGGGTCGTCGGGGAACTCCAGCAGCATCGCGCGCATCACGGGCGTGCCCTCCCGGTGCGCCTGCACGGCCGCCCCGAACAGGTAGGGCATGAGCGCGCACTTCAGCCGGGTGAACGCGCGGGCCACGTCGGTGGACTCCTCGTCGAACTCCCACGGGACCCGGTAGGAGCGGCTGCCGTGCAGCCTGCTGTGGGAGGAGAGCAGGCCGAACGCGAGCCAGCGCTTGAACAGCGCCGGGTCGGGGGTGCCCTCGAAGCCGCCGATGTCGTGGCTCCAGAAGCCGAACCCCGACAGGCCCAGCGACAGTCCGCCGCGCAGGCTCTCCGCGACGGCCTCGAACGTCGAGGCGCAGTCCCCTCCCCAGTGCACGGGGAACGCCTGGCCGCCCGCCGTGGCGGAGCGCGCGAAGAGGACCGCCTCGCCCTCGCCCCGCTCACGGAGCAGCAGGTCGAACACCGTCGCGTTGTACAGCTGCGTGTAGTAGTTGTGCATGCCGTGCGGGTCGGAGCCGTCCGACCACACGACGTCGGTGGGGACCCGTTCGCCGAAGTCGGTCTTGAAGCAGTCCACCCCCATGTCGAGCAGGGGTTTGAGCTTGCCCGCGTACCACTCCCGGGCGCCGGGGGACGTGAAGTCGACCAGCGCCATCCCCGCCTGCCACATGTCCCACTGCCAGACGGTCCCGTCCGGCCGCCGGACCAGGTGCCCCAGCCTCGCGCCCTCCTCGAACAGGGCCGACCGCTGGGCGATGTAGGGGTTGATCCAGACCGAGGTCCGCAGCCCCCGGGCCTTGAGCCGGGAGAGCATGCCCACGGGGTCCGGGAACACCTCCGGATCCCACTCGAAGTCGCACCAGTGGAACTCGCGCATCCAGAAGCAGTCGAAGTGGAACACGCTGAGGGGTACGCCCCGCTCCGCCATGCCGTCGACGAACCGGTTCACCGTGGCCTCGTCGTAGGAGGTGGTGAACGACGTGGACAGCCACAGGCCGAACGACCACTCCGGGGGCAGCGCGGGGCGGCCGGTGAGCGCGGTGTACCTGGCCAGGACCTCCTTGGGGTTCGCCCCGTGGACGACGTAGTACGTCAGGGAGTGGTCCTCGACGCTGAACTGCACACGACCCACGGACTCCGAGCCGACCTCGAACGACACCGGCCCGGAGTGCGCCACGAACACCCCGTAGTTCCGGTTGGTCAGGTAGAACGGGACGTTCTTGTAGGCCTGCTCGCTGTTCGTGCCGCCGTCGGCCTGCCAGATGTCCACGGTCTGCCCGTTGCGCACGAACGGGGTGAACCGCTCGCCCATGCCGTACACGAGCTCGCGGATCCCGAGCGACAGCTGGCCGAGCATGTGGTGGACGCCGTCCGCGTCCTCGACGAAGCCGGTCCCCTTCGAGTCGACACCGGTCAGCGTGGTGCCGTCGGCGCTGAACTCCATCTGCCACGGGCCGTCGGTGCTCACCGTCAGGGACAGCGACCCGCTGGTGAGTTCGATGGTCGAGCCGTCCCGGCGCACCGAGGCGGAGGCTCCGGGATCGCCGCGCACGTCGAACTCCGGCGTGCGCCGGACCGAGCCCGCCAGGTGCGTGGTCCGTACGCCGATCACACCGGGGGCGGGGGACCAGCAGTCCACCGTCACCAGCGCCGTGTTGAGCGTGTCCCCGCGGTGCCCGATCGGTCGCACCGGCGCGTAGAGGGTGAAGCGGTCGTCCTGCACCCGGACGTCTCGGGCCTCGCGCGCGTAGTGGGCGCGGACGCCCTCCCGCATCTGCCAGAACCCGTCGGTGAACTTCATGGGCGGACTGCCCCTCTCGTCTTGGTGTCGGTTCGCCGGCGGTACCGACGACGGGTCACTTGAGTGCTCCGCTGGAGATCCCGGCCGCCACGTATCTCTGCGCGACGACGAGCAGCACCGCCGCGGGGACCGAGGAGAGCACGGCCACGGCCATGACGGCGCCCCAGTCGCCGACGTGCGCGCCGATGTACTCGTAGATGCCGAGCGTCACCGGCTTCACGTCGTCGGTCGTGTTCAGGGTCAGGGCGAAGAGGAAGTCCGACCACGCGAACAGGAAGGTGAACAGCCCGGCGGTGATCAGCGCGTTGCGGCTCATGGGCAGCACGATGGAGACCAGGACGCGCAGCCGCCCGCCGCCGTCGATCATCCCCGCCTCGATCACCTCCTCGGGGATGGACACCATGAACGCGCGCAGCAGGACGATGGAGAAGGGCAGTCCCAGGGACGCGTCCGCCAGGACCAGCCCGAGGTAGGAGTTGACCAGACCCAGTTCGACGTAGGCGTTGTAGAGCGCGTTCGCGACCACGATGCCCGGGACCATCTGGGTGATGAGGGTGGCGAACACGACCGTGTCCGCGCCGCGGAGCCGGAACCGCGCCAGGGCGTAGGCGGCCGGGGTGGCGACGGTGAGGCAGACGGCGACCGCGCCGAGCGACACCAGGACGGAGGTGAGCAGGTTGCCCGCCTGCGAGTCCCAGGCCCGTTGGAAGTTGCCGGGGTCCGGTGAGCGCGGGAACCAGGGGAGGCCCGCCGTCGCGGCGCCCGGCTGCAGCGCGGTGTTGACCATCCAGTACAGGGGGAACAGCAGGACCGCCAGGACGAGGACCCCGACGACGAGGCTCACGGCGTCGCCGCGCGCCCTGCGCGTCACCCGCGGCCGGGGGGCGGTGCGGGGCGCGCCGCCCCGACGGGCCGGGCCCCCCGGGGCGCGGGTCCCGTGTCCGGAACTGCTGCGCACGGCGTTCATCGGGTGACACCTCCGCGGTTGGCGCGCAGATAGACCGCGGCGAAGACCATGCTGAGGACGATCAGGACGTTGCCGACGACGGCGCCCTGGCCGAAGTCGAGCCGGAGGAACGAGAGCTGGTACGTGAGGGTTCCCAGTGTCTCCGTGGAGTGCGCCGGCCCCCCGTTGGTGAGTGCCAGCACCAGGTCCAGGATCTTCACGGTGGACATGAAGCCCAGCACCAGCACCACGGTCACGACGGGCCGCAGCAGGGGCAGGACCACGCCGAAGAAGGTCCGGAACGGGCCGGCGCCGTCCAGGACGGCGGCCTCGCGCAGCTCCGCCGGTATCTCCTGGAGGCCGCCGTAGAGGATCACCATGTTGAAGGGGACGCCGATCCAGATGTTGACCAGGATCACCGACAGCAGCGCCTGGTCGGGGCTGCTCAGCCAGGGAACGGCCGACGACGTGAGGTGCAGCGCCTGGAGCGCCTCGTTCAGCACCCCGGTCTCCTGGTCCAGGACGCGGCGCCAGACGGTGCCCGCCACCACCATGGGGATCAGCCACGGCAGGAGGAGCAGGGAGCGCATGACCCCCGACAGCGGGAACCGGCGGCTGAAGAAGAGCGCGAGCGCCATGCCGATGGTGAACTGGCCCAGCAGCGATCCCGCCGTGAACAGGAGGGTCCGCCACAGGGAGGCGCCGAACAGCTCGTCGGTGAAGACGGTCCGCCAGTTCTCCAGGCCGTTGAACGGAGCCTCCCCCGTGAAGTACGTGGAGAACGTGTAGTCCTGGAAGCTCATCACCACGTTGCGGACCAGCGGATACCCGAAGAACAGCAGCATGTACGCCAGTGCCGGGGCGACGAACAGCCAGGCTGTGAGGTCGCGCCGCCGCGACGTGGGCGCCGGTGCCCTCACGATCGGCCTCCCAGCTGCGTCTCGACCTGCTGTTGGGCCCGCTCCATGGCGTCCTGGGGGCTCGCCCGGCCGGTGAGGGCCGACTGCAGGGCGGTGCCGATGGCCTGGGAGTAGGTGTTCCACTCGGTGCCGACGTTCCCGGTCCTGCTGCGCGCGGTGCGCACCTGGTCGACGAAGGGCGCCAGTTCCGGCACCTCGTCGCGGTACTGCTCGGCGGCGCCGGGGTCCAGGGGCACGTTGCTGCCCTTGGTCGACCAGTCCAGCTGCGCCTCCGGCGTGGTCATGCAGGCCACGAGTTCGGCGGCGACCCGTTCGCGTCCGGGGTCCTCCGCGTTGACGGGCACGGTGTAGGCCTCCCCGCCGATCGGGGCGACGGAGGTGTCCCCGGCCTCGGGGACGGGGATCTCCGCGACGGCCCAGGTGCGCTCGGGATGCTCCCGCAGGACGGGCATCTGCCAGGGGCCGTTGACCATCATGGCGGCGTTGCCGGCGATGAACTGGTCGTTGGCGTCGGCCTGCGTCCAGTTGACCACCGACGGGGACACCGACCCCTCCTCGACGAGTGAGACGACGTACTGGAGCGCCTCCACCGACGCGGGGGAGTCGAGCTCCCTCTCGTCTCCGCCGTTGGACCACAGCCACGGCAGGAACTGGTAGACGCCGTCCTCGGTGGCGAGGGCGCTGATGGCGAGGCCGTAGCGGTTCCCCTCGGTCAGCGAGGCGGCGGCGGTCCGCAGCTCCTCCCAGGTGCCGGGCGGCTCGATGCCCTCCGCCGCGAGGAGGTCCGCGTCGTAGAAGAGGCCGATCGAGTTCACCGCCCGCGCCGCGCCGTAGTACACGCCCTCGTAGCTGCCGAAGGCGAGGGCGCTCTCGGTGAGGTCGTCCGTGGGCAGGCCGAGCTCCTCCAGGGGGACGAGGCCGCCGGCCTCCGCGAACTGCGGAAGGTCGGAGCCGTCGAGGGAGATGACGTCGGGGAGCGAGTCGGAGGAGGCCATCCTCAGGGCCTTGGGGACGAGCTGGTCGGCGGGCACGCTGAGCTGGCGCACCTCCACGCCCGCCTCGACGCCGCAGGCGTCCATGATCTCCTGGTCCCAGGAGTGGTAGGGCTCGTCGGTGCCCGAGTTCATGATCGTGTACACGTTCGGGTCGCGCTCGGCCGCGCAGCCGAGGGCCGTCAGGAGGAGCGCCGTCGCGCAGACGGCCGCGCGGACGGGGCGGGGCGGGGGGTGGGGTTGGCGTGCGTGCATCGGGGCCCTCTTCGGCGGGGAGGTGGGCGGTGCGCTCGCGCCGCGGCGCGGGCCGTGCGGGGGG
>NZ_JAUZMY010000037.1:0-59937 GCF_036327455.1 Nocardiopsis codii
TTGGTGGAGCGGCGGAAGGCCCAGATGACGACGACGGCGGCCAGGGCGGTCAGGGGGATGCCGGTGACGGTGTCGGCGATGGCCAGGCCGGTGGTGGAGTCGGCGAGGTAGAGCCACTGGCGGACGACGAACCGGCCGGCGAACAGCGCCATGACGGCGAGGGTGGCCAGGTCGTGGATGCGCAGGGTGGGCCGGTCCTGGCGCCAGGGGTGGGTGCCCCCGTGCACCGCGTTCCAGATCACCCCGGTCAGGGGGCGTCGCACCACGAGCGAGACGAGCGTGAGGACGGCCCCGGCGAAGGACGCCCAGATCCCGATCAGGAAGAAGTCGTTGGCCGACCCGGTCATCGCCGAGACGCCCCCGGCCACGGCGACGCCGAACACGCCTCCCAGCGCGGCCATGAGCTTCTCCCCGCGCCACATCCGGAACACCGCCAGCACCGCGGCGATGGCGATCGCGGCCCCGATCGCGGCGGCCAGGGAGACGAAGGGCACCACTGCTGCGAAGACCACGACCGGAAGGGTCGTGTAGACCATCCCGGACGTTCCGCCCAGCTGGTCCAGCACCGCCTGCTTGGTACTGACCGGCTCCTCGGCCTGGGCGGCATCGTCGTGGGTGCGGTGGTCGACGGTCACGGTCATGGCGCCCTCCCGGGTGAGGAGATCGGCGCTGGGTGTGTGGGTGCGAACGCGGTCGATCAGATCGGCGGGGGCCATCTCGTTCCCTTCGTTCGTGGTCGGCTGATATCCACACAACGCTGTGCCGCTACGGCACACTCAACCCTCCGTCGCGGTGACCTGAGTCACTCTCCATGCGTGGGTGCGGAGATCTCTGGCCCCTGGAAGCCTGCGCCACGGCCTTGGTCCAGGCGGGGTTCTGGCGCCTGCCACGAGGCGTTGCTCGCGTCGGATGGGCGCCAGGTTCGCGTCCGGCTACGGGGGTCCCGGGGGCTGGCCCCCGGGTACCACCAGGCACCCGCCACGCCTTGCTGGGGCCTCTACCGGCCGTAGCCGTACCCGCGTGTGGGCTTGGGGGTGTGGGTCGGGGGCCGGTGGGAGTGGGACGGGCTCCGCGGGGGCGTGCGCGGGATGCGGGCCGCCCGTTCGTTGGCGGCCTTCTGCGACGCCAGCCAGTCCGCGCGCGCGGCCTCGATCTCCAGGGCCGGCAGCTGGTCGGTGTCCAGGGCGGCCAGTTCCGCGCGGGTCATCCCCCGGGACAGCGCGGTCGGCTCCAGTTTCTCCAGGCGCCGGCGCCTCTGTTCGGCCTGGGCGGCCTCGCGCTCCTGGCGCTCGCGGCCCGCCTTGGCCTGCTCGGATAGCTCGCGGGCCTGGGCGCGCAGGGCGCTGACCTGGGCGGAGGTCTGGTGGATCCTCTCGCGCGCCTGGTGGGCGGCGGTGCGGGCCGTGGACGGTTTCGTCCTGTCCAGCAGCAGGCGTATCCGGCCGATCTCGGCGCGCTGTTCGGCCAGGCGGTACTCCTGGCGGCGCAGGGGCAGCACCTCGTCCCTCAGGTACTTCGCGGTCTCTCTCAGAGCGGCGGCCTGGGCGGCCTGGGTCTCGTGCTCGGGCACCTGGCCGTCGGCGGGGGGCTCGTGGTCGGCGGCCGGGTCGGGGCGGGCGGGGACGACCTCGCCCAGCGGCGGGGCGGCCTCTTCGAGTTCGGCCAGGACCAGGCCTGTCTCGTCGTCGGTGAGGGTGTCGGCGTAGGCGGCGATGACCCGCGCGCACTGCTCAGCCTCGCTGCGGGCCTCTCCCCGGCGCTGGCGGACCGTGTCCGGTTCCACCTCGAGAGCGGGCAGGTACAGGTCGGTGCGCTCCCGGGCGCGCGACATGGCCGCGTACAGCCCGTGGGCGTCGGCTCCCAGGCCGTAGACATGGGCGCGGTCGCAGGTCAGGCCCTGGGCGGAGGCGATCGTGGACGCGTACCCGTGGGAGAGGTCCCCGCGTGTGATGGCCTCGGGGGTGATCCAGGCCTGTTCGAGGGTGTCGGCGCGGCGCCACTCGAAGAGCGCCCCGCGTGTAGGGTCGACCTCGCGGATCAGGCCGCGGTAGCCGTTGAGCACGTCCGGGTCGGAGCTGCTGCGGGAGCGGTAGTCGTTGGCGCGCATGCGCGCCTGGTCCCCGGCGGCCAGGGCCAGGCGCTCACCCGAGCCCAGTGTCCACGTGGTGTCGGGGCCGGTGAGCAGGCCTTCCGCGCGGGCGAACGCCCGGCCGTGGGTGTTGAGCTGTTCCACGTCGGCGTTGGTGGCGGCCAGCATGAGCACCCGCTCGACGGCGTCGTGCGCATCGCGCAGGCGGGACCGGTCTTCCCACCAGCCCGCCGCCATCTGTCCCAGGGCCGCGTCGGCGTCGACGGCGGCGCGGACCATGCCGCGCTCACCCCACATGGCCAGCGCGGACCGGCGCGCACCGGTCCGCCACGCCTCCAGCGTCTGGCGGTCGATCTCGCTGCGTTGGCGGCGGTTCTCGTGCAGCTCCGCCCCGTCGACGGCCTGGTGCACGTGGGTGAAGGACCCGCCGGCGGCCACGGACTTGAGCTGGAGGGGGTCGCCGATCATGACGAGTTTGGTGCCGGTGCGCCCGGCCTCGTCCACCAGCGCGGCCAGGTCGCGGTCGCCGACCATGGCGGCTTCGTCCAGGACCAGGACGTCGACGCCCTCCAGGCCGGGGCCGGTGGCGATGCGGCGCTGCCAGGAGGCGACCGTGCGCGAGGCGATCCCGGCCTCGGCGCGCAGGCCAGCGGCCGCGACGGCGGCGACGGCCGCCCCCTCGACCCGGAGCCCGGAGGCCTCCCACGCCGTGCGCGCGGCGGACATGATGGTGGTCTTCCCGGCCCCGGCGACGCCGAGGACGGTGTCGATGCCGTGGCCGTGCCCGATCAGGCGCCCGATCACCTGCACCTGCTCCTCGGAGAGGGCGAAGCCCTTCGCCTTCTGCCAGGCCTTGAGGACTTCGAGTGAGGTCTGGCCCTGCGCGATCGCCTTCCCGGCCCCGAGGCGGTCGGCGGCCGCCGTCATGATCACCCGCTCAGCTGCGGGAATGTCAGCGGATGTGTACCTGGAGGCGTTGCTCATGTGGACCGTCCCGGCCTCGGGCAGCACCACGGCCCGCCCGTCGGCCAGGACGTGGTCGGTCAGCATCTCCAGCATGGCCGCGGAGGGCAGGCCCACCCCGAGCGCCCCGGCCACGTGCGCGAGGATCTTCGCCCGGGTCACCACCTTCGTGTGGGCGGTCACCCCGGTCTCCGGATGCCACACCGCGGCCGCCAGCTCGTCCGGGGACTGCGGGCCCGGCTGCGGCCCGCCCGGTCCACGACCGGTCGTGGGGCCCTCCGGCCCCTGACCGAGTGCGGCGGCCACGACCAGGGCGGGATCGTGCCCGGCCTCCTGGGCGCGCTCGTGCCAGGAAGCGCGCTCCGAGGCGGGAGTGGAGGCGACCTTGGCGCGGGCGCTCGCACGCCCGGCCGCACGCCCCTGCGCCGCCGTGGCGCCCTCCCCGGCCACCGCCCGGATCTGCTGCGCCCGGCGCGAGAAGACGCTCCGCAGAGACGGCGGGACGCCGACGACGTCCCACCGGTTCGTGCGCGGATCCTGCTCGAAGCGCACCCCCAGCTCCCGGCTGAGTTTGGCGCGTTCCAGGGCCCGGTACAGCTCCCCCACGGCCGGGACGTGCCGCATCAGGTCCCGGCCCCCGGCGGCGATCGTGCGCCACTTGCCGTCCTCGCCGCGCGCGAGGTTGGCCAGCATGACGTGGGTGTGCAGGTGCGGGTCCCCCGGCTGCCCGTCGACAGGTCGGGCGGTGCGGTGCACCGTCATGGTCCCGATCAGCCCGCTGGTGTCCAGGCGTCGCGCGGTCTGGCCGTCGCCGTGGTGGCCGGCCATCGCGTACCCGGCCCATCCCTGCAGCGCGGCGACCGATTCGCGGACGGCCTCCAGGTGGATGCGCTCCATGCGCGCCGCGATGTGCTCGGGCGCCAGGCCCTGGAGCACGCTGATGCCCTTGGGGCGGTCGAAGGTGATGTCGTAGCCCATCACCCCGACCTGGACGCGCTGGTCACGGTGGGTACGGGCGTACTTCAGCTCCTGGTCCTCGAACACGTCCTCAAGGCCGATCCCGGCGGCGGCCGCGACCCTCTCCAGGTCCGCGACCGGGGCGCGGTGGTGCTCTCCGTCGCGCAGCAGAGCGCGCTCCAGACGCCCGACCCGCGCGGTCGACCACGGGTCGCCGGCCACCAGCTGCTCGACGGAAAGACCGCGATCGGCGGCCGCCGATTCCAGCGCCGCGACGAACACCTTCGCGGGAAGCATCGCCTGCGGGTGCACGGCGACCTTGGGCTTGACGAGCTGGCGGGGCGAATGCGGGTCCCGGCCCGCCAACAGGCGGCGCACCTCCTCGACGTCGGAGGCATTCTCCAGGACGGTCCCGGCCTCGATGCCGAACTCGGACCACCCGTCGCCGACACGCTCGATCGGGCGGTCGGCCCCGTCGAGCCGGTAGGAGACGGCGACGTCGGCGGCGGTGATCTCGTCCGCCCCGCACTGTTGCGCGAGGCGGTAGTCGCCCTGGGCGGCGTTGCTGATCTTCGTCGCCATGGCCACCGGCCCCGCCCCCTCCCGCACCCGTCTTTCGGCCCCGCAGGGGCCTCGTATCTCGTCAGAGATACCTGCGTACTCTCCTGTATTTCTGAGCACCCTAGCGACCCCGCTCCCCCACCACCAGCTGTTGACGAGCACGGGGATGTCAGTGGATCGAGCACCGACTTGTCAGCGAGCAACGAGCGCGAACATGTCAGTGCCCCTTTCAACTGACGGTGCGTGACCGCAGGAGGGGCGGCGGCGGACTCGACCCCGCCAGGGCCTTCCGTCGGCGTTCGCGCAGGTCAGGAGGTAGACCAATCCGGGCATTCCACGTGGTCTACCCGCCCCGCGTGGTCTACCCGCCCCGCGTGGTTCGTGCCCGTTTCGATGGGTTCTGGCCGCTGATAACCACCGGATAGCGGCGGCGAGGGCTGTGCCAGAGGGCGCACGACCAGAGCCGACCCTGACCGTGGGTCACACGCCCGTTGTTCTCGCCCCCGCCCCGGTGGTCGGGCGCGGGATGCACAAACCACCCCACGACACTCTTCGTATCTGGTTCGCTACAGCCAGGGCGCGGAGGTCGTGTCCGGGAACGGAGGCAGTGATGACCACGGCAGAAGAGTCGGTCAACCCCGCGGTCCGGTTGGGTTTCCAAGCGGGTCAGGTCGTCCAGGAACTCGGCGGCGGCCAGGACGTGGACCAGGATCTGCGTGCCGGGATCGTCTCGATCACGGGCAAGGATCTGGTGGACGAGGACTCCGACGAGGTCGCCGACATCGTCCTCCTGTGGTTCCGCGAGGAGGACGGGGAGCTCAGCGAGGCCCTGAACCAGGCCATCATTGCGCTGGAGGAGGACGGCGAGCTCTGGCTGGTCACCCCGAAGGTCGGCCGGGCCGGATACATCCAGCCCAGTGACATCGGGGAGTCCGCGACCGTCTCGGGACTGACCCAGCGCGCCTCGGTGAACGCCGGCGCCGATTGGATCGGCACTCGCTTCGCCCCGCCGCCGCGCCGGTAGGGAGCCGGACCACCCCCGCAGCGGAGCGTTGCGGGGGTTCATGTTCGGGTACTACCCACTGGCATCTCCGTGCTCGCGCCCACTGTCATGTTCGTGCTCGTCAACAAGTGGATCGGCGACCAAGTTGTCCGTGGGCATCGGTTGTGAAGATGTCAGTGCCGTCGCCGGCCTCTGGAGCTCTTGCTGGGCAGTGCGCTTCGCGCATCCCGCTCTGTCGGTCTCGGGCGCCGCGGCATCGGCAGTGCGGTCCCGTGCCCGCGCGGCCGGGATCGTACCGGGCATGACCTGCCCGAACCCTTTCACCTTGACGCATACCGATATGGGAATATGATTGCCCCATGGCACGAGCAGCGACGACGTCGGACGTCTTCAACGCGATCGCCGAGCCGCAGCGCCGGGAGATCCTGGCGCTGCTGCGGGAGGGCGAGCGGTCGGTGACCGAGGTGGCCCAGGAGTTGGGGATGACCCAGCCGGGGGCGTCCAAACACCTGCGGGTGCTCCGGGAGGTCGGGCTGGTGCGGGACCGCAGGGCGGGCAAGCAGCGCCTGTACGGCCTCCACGCCGACGGGCTGCGGCCCGTCCACGAGTGGACCGGCGGATTCGAGCAGTTCTGGAACGAGAGCTTCGACCGGCTGGACGCCTACGTACAGGACCTGAAGCAGACAGGGAGAGCGGAGTAACTGATGGACGCGACAGAACAGGGGACCCCGGGGCGGTCCGCGACAGCCGACCGCGAGATCGTCGTCTCCCGGATCATCGACGCCCCACCCGAGCTGGTGTTCGAGGCGTTCACCGACGTCCGACACCTGTCGCGGTGGTGGGGGCCGGAAGGGTTCACCACCACCACGCGGGCGTTCGAGTTCCGCGTCGGCGGGGAGTGGGACTTCGTGATGCACGGACCGGACGGGACGGACTACCAGGAGTGGATCACCTGGACCGAGCTCGCCCCGCCGGAACGGATCGCGCTGCTGCACGGTGAGACCCGCGACGACCCGAACGCCTTCGAATCGATCCTGAGGTTCGAGCCCGAGGGGGCGGCGACCCGGATCGAGATGCGCACGGTGTTCCCCACCAAGGAGCAGCGTGACGAGGCGGCCGAGAAGTACCACGCGGTCGAGGGCGGCCGGCAGACCCTGAACAACCTGGCTACCTACGTCACCGGGATCGCCCGGAAGGGAGCGCAGGGCTGATGGCGGGGAAGGTGTTCTTCAACGTGTCGATGTCGCTGGACGGCTTCATCGCGCCCGATTCCCCCGGGGAACTGATGGGGCGGCAGTGGATGGAACTGCAGCAGTGGATCTTCCCGCAGCGGTTCTTCCGGGAGAACCTGAAACTCGGCGAGGGCGGCGAGGAGGGACGCGACAACGACATCGTGCGGGAGACGTTCGAGCGCACCGGCGCGAGCGTGATGGGCAGGCGCATGTTCGACGCCGGTGAGCGGATGTGGCCTGAGGAGGCGCCGTTCCACACACCGGTCTTCGTCGTGACGCACACCGGGCGTGAGCCCTGGGAGCGGCCGGGCGGGACCACGTTCCACTTCGTCGACGAGGGCATCGAGTCCGCCCTCGACCGGGCCCGCGAGGCCGCCGGTGATCGCGACGTCCGCATCGCGGGCGGCGCAGCGACGATCCTGGAGTACGTGAATGCCGGCCTGGTCGACGAGTTCTCGATCGCGCTATCCCCCGTGCTGTTCGGCTCCGGAATCCGTCTGTTCGAGGGTGTGGACGCCGGACGTGTGGCACTGGAGCAGGTCCACTCGGAGCCCTCCCCGAGGGTGACGCATGTGACCTACGCCGTCCGGGAGCGGTGACCGTCCCGGCCACCGCTGGATCGTGCTCCGCGCCCGCCGCTGGTCCGGGAACGCCCACCCCGGCCCCCGGCGAAGCCCTCACCGCCCGCTGGTGCTCCCCCGACCCGGGGGTTGAGGAACATCGGAACAGGAATCCGCGCTAAGGCTCCCCGGCCTGTTCACCGGTCGGTGGTGAGCGCGTTCAGGGCGCGGGTCTTGTCGGCGTCAGTGGGCAGGGTGTAGCGGCGGGTGGTGTTGAGGTCGGCGTGGCCCATCAGCTCGGCGACCAGGACCACGTCGACCGGTGCGGCGGCCACCTCGCCGCGGCCCCGGACGAGGTCGGTGCCGAAGGTGTGGCGCAACACGTGCGGGCCGAAGGATTCGCCGTCGTCTGAGGGGCCGATGCCCGCCGCGGCCCCCAGGGTGGTCACCACGGTGTTGGCGGCGCGGGTGGACAGGCCGGCGCCGTCGCGGTTGCGGATGAGCGGGCCCGCGGCGGGGCGGCCGAGTTCGTCGAGCAGCTCCTCCAGGGTGGAGCGCACCTGGGCGTGCAGGGGGACGGTGCGGTCCTTGCCGCCCGACCTGCCCTTGCCGCGTACCCGCACGCTGCCCTTCCTCGCGGAGAGGCGGAGGTCGGCCACGTCCAGGGCGATGATCTCGGCGACCCGGAGGCCGGCGTAGTAGGCCAGGTGGCAGATCGCCCGGTCCCGCGCCGAGGCGTCGCGGGCCACGGTCCGCAAAAACCGCAGCAGCGTGCGCTGGTCCAGGGCGCGGGGCGCGCTCGGGCGGGGCAGGTGTTCGCGCACCACCGCGGGCCGACCCGAGCCGCGCAGGGCGAAGAAGGCGTCGACGGCGGACAGGCGGTTGTTGATGGTGGCCGCGCCCAGGTGGGTGCCCCGCTTGGTGCGGGTGTTCTTCAAGGTGCGGCGCCAGTCGCGCACCGCCCAGTCCCTGGCGGCCGGGTCGGTGAGGGGGTCGCCGTCCAGGGCGCCGGCCTCGCGGGCGTCGGCCAGCCAGGTGAGGAAGGCGGCGGTGTTGCGCCGGTACTTGTCGCGAGTGGCCGCCCCCAGGTCGGTGGCTGAGGCGAGACGTTCGGTGAAGGCGGCGAGTTCGGCCGCGAGGCCGTCGGGAAGGTCCACGGGGCGGCGGGGTCGCCCGGTCCGTGTGTTTCCAGAAGTGGAAACCGAGGGCTGCTGACGGCCAGGGGTTGTGTTTCCAGAAGTCACCACCGCAGTCTACTTCCGGAAATGCTCGTTTCCAGAAGTACAACACCCGGGGTGGGAGCCAGTCGGACTGCCCGCGTGCCGCTTGTCCCCTCAGGGACCTTTTGGCAAAGCACTCTCATGATGATCAGCAGGATGTCATCATGGTGATGACAATGTCATCATGGTGATGACGAAACTGTCATCGCAGTGATGACAATGTCATCATGGTGATGACATGGGAGGCAACATGGACCACGCCCAGTACAAGCAGGCCCGTGATCTGCTGCACGGAGGGCGGCTGAGCACACTGCACCCTGGGGGAGGGGAGGCCCACGACGCCATGTCCCTGGCGCAAGTACTCGCTTGCTGCTCGACACGCAGCTCCGGAAACAGCGTCACTCCCACCCAGGAGGAGGCATTGGCCGCCTTGGCGTTGTTGGCCGGCTTGCGGGAGTGGCTGAACGAGTCCGAGCCGCGGCTTGTGGACGCCGCCCGCGAGGCTGGGGCGACCTGGGGGGCGGTGGCCGGCGTGCTTCCTGGGGTAGCGGACCGGCGTGCAGCCCAGATGCGCCGCCGCCGCCAGCGCAACCCCTACACCGGACCGCTCCCCGACCAATCTCCGGACGCAATCCCGTAGCGGTCCTCCATCGAAGCCCGGCGCCCCATGGAATCGCCAAAAGCTCCATCAAAGCCACGTTCACCCAAAACTGATCACGATTGATTTCGGCCACCCTAGCCTCGGATAATTAAGCTGACCTTATGTGTTAATCGTGAGGTTTTCCCCTCACAGGCCACATCTCAGTGCGAGCATTGAACGTGACACGCTGAGGAGTGAGACCATGCTGGGAATTCGAATCGTTTCACTGGAGATCCACGGCCCCGAAGGGGCTCGCACGATTGACCTCGATCACAGCTTCGTGGCAGTCCATGGCCCCACAAACAGTGGAAAGACGTCGCTGGCGGACGCTATTTCCTACTGTTTGGGCCAGAAGGTAGAATGGAGGCTAGCGTTCAGTAAATACGTGACGCTCTGCGTTCTGCAGATCCGCATAGGACGGAAAGAGTACATTCTCCGGCGTCCTCTGGGTAAAAGCGGAGGAGAAATTGAGGTCCTCAACATCGGTCATGAGATTATCGCTCGGATGCCTGTGAAGGTTGCCAAAGACAACCCTGGACCGACCTTCTCTGACTGGATTCTGAGTGAGCTCGAACTCAAGGACTTGGTCGACTCCGACGAGATCCGAGCGCTGAACAGCAGGAGTACCCGCCTCACCTTCAACGAGGTCTGGCCTTATCTTTATCGGATGCAGAGCGAGATTGACCGGCAGGTGATCCTGCACGCAGGAGGACGCGACGGAGCACGCCGGACACTGTTCGAGTTGCTTTTTGGGCTCAGTGACCCCAAAGTCCGCATCTTGGAAACTCAGCTAAAAGAGACCCGGCGCGCTGCCAAAGAGCAGGAGCGCAGGCTCGTCCATATCCAGGGTTTCTTCTCGGAAGCTGGAACCTCTCCCGAAAGGGCAGCCGCAGAACAGGAGGATGCCCAAAAGCAATTGGAACGCCTCACCACCGCGTTGAAGAAGTACAGGACAGAGATCACCGAATGGGAGAAGACCCGCAGCGCACTCCAGGAACGGCGAAAAAACGCACAACGGCTGTGGCGGCAGGCTTCCGCGGCTCGGGGACAGGAGGCCCCCTCCCCTCAGTCGGGCCAGGTACACCACAACTACTCTCCCCAACAAAGGTGGAACTCAGCGTGCTGCCCCGCGTGCGGACAAGATCTCTTCCCCGGGCGCGCTAGCGCAGGGGAGTGCGTACTGTGTCTTCAACGAACTCCAAAGACTTCTTCCCCCTCCGCTCCGGTTCATAGCGCACCGCACACGGTAGTCCCAGGGCAAGCAGACGAGGAACTCAAAAGGGCATCCGCTGAACTCGGTCGGGCGCTCGACGCATTGGAACAACATGAGGCGGATGATCCGGCCCCCGCGCGTCTGGCCTTGATAGAACTGACAAGCCAGCGGTCCGCGTGCCAAGAGCGCATCTCCCAGCTCGCCGAGGGCATCGCCGAATCAGCCAAATTGCAGGAGTTGCGCGCTGGCATCAACTCAGCTAAAGAGCAGACTGAACACCTTAAGCGCGAAATCCTGACTGTTGAGGATCAAGTCCAGCAGCGCGGACAGATTCTGATGGAAATCGAGAAGCGCCTTCACGAGGAAATTGAGAAAATTTCCCCACCCTGGTTCGAAGGCTCAGTCAAAATGGATCGTCAGCGCTACCTTCCCCTAGTCGATGGCCAGACTTTCAGCCAGCTCGGCGGCGGCGTAAAGGCTGCGGTCAACGTAGCCTACAGCCTGGCACTTCTACGACACAGCACAGCACCTGGCGATGTGTACCCTCCACGACTTCCCTTCTTCTTGATCGTGGATGCGATCCGAAAGAACATCGGATCCAACGAATCAGACAAGGATTTCTCGTCTCGACTGTACCGGCGCGCCTTCACTGCCACCGACGTTTTTTCCTCCCATGAGGTAGGGCAAGTCATCGTTCTCGACAATGACGAGCCCCCGAAAGGGTACGTGCCCGGAAAACAGTTCAAGGATGTGCGACTTTCCCATGAGGAACCGCTAATTCCGGGAGTTTCCCATAAGGACACGGGCGAGGATCCTCTGTCTTAATTAATGCCATTTTCACGACGAGCTCTCGTGCGAACCCGTGTCGCACGAGAGACAATGATTTATGGCCGTCGTTTTTATACAGGCCTCCGCGCGCCGATAAGTGAACCTTATCGGCGGTGTGTCATCCCTGATTGACGGATCCGGGCACGAGGCAGCCCCCGCGCGACGTCGCGTTGCGCGGGGGCTGTCGTGACCTCGCCGTGACCTCGGGCGGGGGTCTGCCGCCAGATCCTGTAGCGATCCTCCTCGACCCGGCTACCTTGCGGCTCGCCGGGCGTTCGGGAGCACCGGGCCAAGTACGTCGGAAACCGAGACTTAGAGTGGCAGCGAGACCTTCGCGAGTTGCTCGAGCTCACGCCATAGGTCATCGGCGGAAACGGCTGCTTTCGTCAGGCGGGGGGCGAGAACTCGTTCCGGCAGTCCGCGCCTGCCGTTGGCGGGTGAGAGAAGTTCGCCGCCACTCAGGTTGGGATCGACGAGAGCGCGCACAGCCGACCACGCGGCCGCATCCTTGCCTTGCGCCCACAGCGTGAAGGGATTGCGTCGGTACGGGGTGGTCGAATCGCGCACGCCGGCGCGTTCGGGGGTGTGGGCGTCAACGCCGACGCCGGGTCGCGTGACAATGGACGCGGCGGGCAGTCCTCGGGAGCGCAGGCGGCGGTCGAGCTCGAAGGCGAAGATCTCGGTGACCGCCTTCGCGTGCGTGTATGCGCCGATGCCGGTGCGGTGCGCGCGATGCGCGTCGTCGACGTCGGCGCGCAGCAGGTCGACGAAGCTCGTCGACGTGTGTGCGATGCGGAGGTCGCCGTGGGCGGACTCTCGAGTCGCGAGCGTGGGCAATAGCGCGGCGACGAGCGCCACGTTGGCCACGACGTGCGCTCCGAGTATGGACGGCAGGCCGTCAGCGGTGCGCGCCGCCTGGTCGAAAGTCATGGGGCCGCCGTTGAGCAGAACTCCGTCAAGGCGCGGCAGGGCGGCGAGCGTCGCTCCGGCATCGGCGACCGATGCAAGCGAGGCGAGGTCGACCTCAAGTGTGTGAGTGCGCACATTCGGAACATGCGAGCGCAGGGTCGATGCGGCGGCCTCGAGCCGCGCGGTCGAGCGCGACGCCAGTACGACCTCGGCGCCAGCGGCTGCGAGCTGCTCCGCGGCGAAGTAGCCGATGCCGGAACTCGCGCCGGTCACGGCGAAGACGCGACCAGCCAGGTTAGGGAGGGCATGGGGCGCCCAGGGCAGGTCAGCTGCTCTATGTGGATGATTCATCCGTTTCACTGTAGCGCATGTGGATAGTTCATCAACTTAGCTACGCTGACGGCATGACTCCTCGTGCCGACGCCCTTCGCTCACGCGAGCGCATCCTCGAAGCCGCTCGTGCCATCCCGGTGCGCGACCTGCGCCTCAACGATCTGTCTGTAGCTGCCGGCGTTGGGGTGGGCACGGTGTACAGGCACTTCCCTACGGTGCCTGCTCTGGTCGAAGCTCTGAACGTCGATGCGCTGGCTGTTCTCCTCGATCATGCGCGCGCGGCGGCCGCGCTCGAGGATCCCGCCGATGCCTTCGCCGACTTCGTCCGCCATGCTGTCGCTCTGCTCGTCGAACGCGAAGGGCTGCAAGACCTCATCGTCCTTCCTCCCGCGTCGCCCGCGGTCGCCGCGCTCGTGGGCGAGCTGCATGTGACGTCGGCAGCCCTGCTCGCCTCCGCGCAGGTCGCAGCTGTCGTGCGCGCCGATGTCACCGTCGGCCACATCGAACGCCTTGTGTGCGGCATCGAGCACGCTGTTCGACTCGGCGAAGAGTCGGACCGCGCACTACTGATGGACGTGATGCTGGCAGGGCTGCGGCCGGGGGCAGTGGCGCCGTGACCGGCCTCGCGCAACGCTTTGCGCCGATGGCGGCCACCGGCCCGCACGCGCAACTGCTCGCGCGGCGCATCACTGCCGCGGGCCCCGAGATCGGGGGCGAACCAAGTAAGCCGGAAAGAGGTAACGGGGTTCTTCAGCGAAGCTCGGAGGCGGTCCGGCCGCACTGGTAAGAGCAGTTACCGGCGGCCAGAACCAGGCGATACCGGGGCGAAACACACCGAATCGCTAGACCACTCCACGCGGCCGGATTGGTCTACCTCTTGACCTGCGGAAACGCAGGCCCGTTGCCCCTCTCCGGCTTATCTTGTCCGCCCCCCTTCTAGCCACGGTCCGAGTCGTAACCCCACCGCGCCCGGCCGTCGTGGCCCATGAAGCACTCGGCGGGACGCCCGTCCACAGCGATGCCGAGAGCACCGACGGGAGCGCAATCCGACCCGAACTGGATACCTGTCTGGGCACTGGAATCCTCGTCGTCCCTCCCACCGGTGTCGTCTTCTTCCTCCGTTGGGGGGGCGGGTTCCTCCGGAGGTTCGGGCGGGGTGAGGGCCTCGACCTCCGCTTCCTCTTCCTCCTCTGGGGGGTCGGACGGAGTCGCGGTGTCGGCCTGTGCTGTGGGGCTCGGCTCGGGCTCTGGTGTCGGCCCGTCATTGATGCTGTTGGACGTCAGGATCGCGAGTGTGCCGAAAAGCGCCACCACGGCGGCAACGACTACGCAGCCTCCCGCAGTGATAGCACCCCAGATCCAGGCGTCTGCGATGCCACTTCGTCTGCTCATGATGTTTTCCCATGCTGATGATCGTCTCGCAGGGCAGCAGACGACGGGCGGGGAAGGCCGGTCTGAATCGGGACGGTAGCAGACCCAGCGGCCCGATATGGGGGGTGCGAACATCGGGGCTCTTCTGGCTCGCTGACCAGGCGCGGGGGAAGAACGCGAACCCCGACCCGGCTACCTTGCCCTCGCGCCGCAATCTGACCCGTCATTGCGGGTGACGTCGGCGCCGTCTATGCTCGACAGTGCTGGTCCCCGTGGGGGACCGGAAGTAGAGCCAGGCGACCTGGGGCAGACCGGGACCCTGGCTCGGCGCATGTCCGGGCCCTTTTCAGCAGCCGGTGTCGACGTCGAAGTCGTAGATCCGCTCGGCCAGGATGCTCCGGTAGCTCTCCTCGCCATGTCGGTCGGCGCGGACCGCTCCGGCCAGGACGTCGGCCACCCACAGCAGCGGCTCGACCGCGCCGGCGGTGTGCTCGATGGCGAACCGGGTTCCCTTGGGCAGCGCACGGCGGGCGCCGATGACGGCGCGGATGTCGCGCTGGTCCAGGTCGCGGGTGCGCGACTCCATGACCAGGGTGCTGACGCCGTACCCGTACAGCTCGGCCACCAGGTGTTCCAGGCAGCGGGCGCGGGCGCGCTCCTGGCGCCGCGGCGGGACGGGGGTGCCCACGGCCACGATGTGCATGCCCTCGATGGCGGCGACCCGGGTCGCGGCCCTCTTGCGCTCCTGGCGGTCCATCTCGGTCCAGTGCGTCTTGCCGGTGCGGCGGGTGCCGCGCAGGTCGAGCATGACCTGGCGGGCGTGGTCCAGGTGCGCGGGGTCGATCACGGCGGTGGCCACGACGTAGTACCCGCGCTCGCGGTCCTCCAGGAAGGACTCGTCGGCGTAGGCGACCAGGCCGCCCGGGGGGAACAAGAGCATGGCTCCAGGATTCCAGCTGGGCACGCCAAACGCAGCAGCCTGTGGATAACCCCGGATCGCCTCGTAGAACAGCTGCTCACGGCTTCGCGTGGCCGTGACCTGCGATGTATCATCGTACGCGCGTTCGAGGAGGGAAGCCCCGGACGCAAGAAGGCCCGCGCCCCTGAGGGGCGCGGGCCTTCTTCGGCATGGTTTGGAGGCTACTCGTCGTCGGTCTTCTCGCCCTTGAGCCGCTGGAGCATCTTGCCGGCCCTGGAGGGGTCCTTGCCCGCTGCCTTGACGAACCGCATCGTGCTGTCGGCGTGATCGAGCAAGCGGAACAGGTCCCCGCGCTCGACGTCGCTGTAGATGTCGGAAATCGCCTGGCGATAGGCGGTGCTGGCGTACTCCAAGCGGAAGGCGGGAGTGCTAGGAAGAACTCCTGCTCGTCGTCCTCCTCGACCCGGCTACCTTGCGGCTCGCCGGGCGTTCGGAAGCACCGGGCCATATGAGAGCGGCGGCTCCTTGTGGCCAGATCAGGCGCGGGGCAGACTCAGGATGCGGTTGTCGGCGGTGGAGCTGACCAGGAAGCGATCACCCACGGGTACGGCCACGGTCGCGGAGTTGACCTCCTCCAGGCCCTGGACCTCGGTCGAGGAGACCTCGAAGGTGTCGGGGTCGACCTCCTCGATAAGGAAGGGCCCGTCGCAGTCCTCCAACGCGGTCTCCACGCACGCCCTGGCGCCCTCCAAAGTGGTGAACCCGACCATGTACAGCTCGCCGTCGGCTCCCACGCTCATGTTGTCGGGAGCCATGTTCAGCTCGGCCTGGTCCACGACCTCCTGCTCCCGCAGGTCGTATTTGACTACCTCCCTGCCGGTGTAGACAGCGAAGTAGACGTGGCGGCCCTGGGGGTCGACCTGGATGCCGTTGGGGCCGGGCAGGTTCGTGCCCGGCAGTTCCTCGATGTCCGTCCCCGGTGTCCAGTGCAGGACGTGTCCGCCGGTGTCCTGACCGGAGAACATCGCATCGACGTCGGCCAGCACCTCCTGGGAGGCCATCACCGACACGACCAGGCCACCGTCGGGAGTGCCGGCCACGTCGTTGAGGTAGGACTCCGAGGAGGCCTGGACGCAACCGCGCCAGGTCAGCTCCCCCTCGCCGATCTCGAACATCTCCACCGACTCGCGTTCGGCGTGGTTGACCACCAGCAATCGGTCGGATCCATCGGGGAGTGCGTCCACCCCCAGACCGTGGAAGCTGAAATCACCCTCCACGTGCTCGCAACCGGGGTCACCCCAGGTGTTGTCGGCCGGTTCGGTGAAAGGCTGATTGCGTCGATCAGAAGCAGGAACGCTTGTTCACGGGTCCGAGTAACACCGTCAGCCCTCTCGCCCCTGAAATGTCGACGAGATTCAGTAACGGTTCCACCGTGTTGACGAGCACGGGGATGTCAGCGCTCCCCTTCAGCTAACGGTGCGTGACCGCAGGAGAGGCGGAGCCGGGTGCCGACGAACTCCACACCGCCAGGACCTCCCGTGGGCGTTCACGCAGGTCATGAGGTAGACCAATCCGGGCATTCCACGCGGCCTACCTGCCCCGCGTGGTTCGTGCTCGTTTCACCTGGTTCTGGCCGCCGACAAGCCCCGCATGGCGGTGGCGGGACCACGCGGGCGGGAGGGGTTGTCGCTGTGGGTCACAAGCGGTGAGCCCCTGCACGACGCCCGTTCCGGCGTGTTCCTGCTCCCGTGGTTGCCCGCCCGGAACACGCACCGGATTGCGGGGCTTGAGCCACTGCTGTCCCTGCTTGCGCTCCCGGGTTCACCCGTGTTCGCTCCCCGCGGGTTTGGCTCACCCCGTCCGGGGCCATCACCTGTGCGCCCACCACGCCGCCAGCTGCGGACCGGCTCACCCGAACCGGCCCTGTGCCGAGCCTGGGCGTGGTAGGAGCCCGGAGCGGTCTCCCTCCGCCCCGCACCCCTTTTTTTCCGAGGAGTACACGTGATCACCCAGCGGTACGGCGATCTGGAGATCGCCTTCACCACCAGCTTCACCAGGGTCTTCCCCAAGCACCCGGAAAACCCCTGGCCCGCCGTGTGGCGGCCCGACGCCCCCCAGGGCTGGTTCGTCTTCGGCGACCTGGCCGTCCACAGCGCCGAGGACCCCAACGGTCGGCGCGGTGCGGTCATCGCCCGCGACCTGAGCGGCGGTCACATCCTCAAACCGGTCACCACGCTCGAAACCATCAACACCGCGTCCTTCGGCAGCATGAAGCTGTACGACATCGTGCGGCCGACACCGCCGAGCGGCTACGCCGCCGTGGGCGACTTCTTCACCAACATCAACCCGGCGTTCTACCCGGGAGTTCCGGCACCGGACCTGGGCCGGATCGCGGTGGTGGCCAAGTCCTACCAGGGCCGCTCCTACGTGCGCGCCTCAGAGATCGCCGGCAAGATCCACACCCAGGACGCCAACAGCGTGTCCGGTGCCGTGGGCCTGTGGGAGATCGGAGCGCCGATGCTGCCCGGCGACGACCAGGGCGAGCGGCTGCTGCTGCCCCTGGGCACCTTCACCGTGGTGGGCCACACCGACAAACCCTCCCCGACCGCCTCGACCTTCACCCTGGACCTGCCCGCGGTGGTGGACAAGCTCGACGTCCCCGGCACCCCGCAGCTGACCTCCTACGCCCCGCCGCCCCAGGAACAGGTCCTGGTCGACCGCACCGTGACCGTGCCCTACTTCATGGTCACCGACCCCGGCCGCGACGAGGCGTGGAAGATCGCGAACTCCCCCTTCTACAAACTCCAGCGCAAGCGCCACTTCGGGCTCGTCAAGCACGTGGACTACCAGGGGGCGGGCGGCGGCAAGATCTCCGAGTCCGTCGAGGAGGGCGTCACCCGGGAAAAGGAGGAGACCTTCTCACGGAGCACCGGGATCAGCGTCAGCGAGACGGTGGGTGTGGAGGTCTCGGCCGGAATCTTCGGCATGGGGGCCTCGGTCTCGACCAGCACCACCACATCGCAGTCCATCGAGACCGGCTACGCCAGCCGCTACAACGTGGCCACCATGCGCTCGCGCACCGTCACCGTGGAGTACGACGTGCCCGCCGACCACGCCGGCGCGCTGTGGACCGACGAGCACGAACTCATCCCCATCCGCGGCGACGGCTCGGTGGTGGTCACCACCGGCCTGTCCTTCCCCACCAACAACTACGTCGGCCGCGCCCACCCCCCGCTGACCTCCAACCCCGTCGACATCATCCCCGGCGGGTCCGCCGGTGCGCAGAGCCTGGAGGAGGCGGACCCGCACCTGTTCCCGGCCGGGGTGGCCGAGGCCCTGCGCTCGGCCCAGGCCGAGCCCGCCCCGGCCTGAGAGGGCCCGCGGTCACGGCGGGAACGGGCAGGGGGCCTGCGTGAGCGCCCGGTGTGCGCGAACCAGCCCCAAAGACTGTATGTGTCTGATTGGCTACAAGACGGGTGCGGCGGTCGCGCCCGGGAACGGAGGCAGTGATGACCACAGCGGAAGAGACGGACAACCCTGCGGCCCGGTTGGGCTTGCAGTCCGGCCAGGTCGTCCTGGAGATCGGCGGCGACCAGGACAGCGACCAGGAACTGCGCACGGGAATCGTCTCGGTCACCGGCCAGGAGCTGGTGGACGATGATCACGCGGACGGCGCCGACGTCGTGCTGCTGTGGTTCCGCGACCAGGACGGGGACCTCGGCGAGGCACTGGTCGACGCCGCCGTCTACCTGGTCGAGGGCGGCCAGATCTGGCTGCTCACCCCCAAGACCGGCCGGGACGGGTACATCGAGGCCAGTGACATCGGCGAGGCGGCCACCAGCATGGGCCTGGCCCGGCACGGTTCCGCGAGCGTCTGTACCGACTGGACGGGCACCCGCCTGACCCAGCCGCGGACCAGGAGTTCGGTCCGGTAGGGCAGCGCGGGGCGAGGCGAGGACACCGGCCCGCCCCGGGCCAGGGCCGCGGGGCGGGCCGGTGGTCTGAGTCCGTGTCGGCAGCCGGCCGCCGAGCCCGTATACCGGTCCGCCGCTGGAGCTCGTCAGTCGCTGACGGCCAGGTCTCGGGTGTGCTTGGAGAACACGCTGGTCTGGCCCAGGGCGTCGTCGAAGGCGTCACCGTGCCGCACGGCGACGAGATTGGCGCGGTCGTGCTCGCTCTCGCTCACCCGGATGCTGCCGGTGTGCTCCCGCTGGGAGATCCAGACGTCTGCCTTGTTGACGACGTCCATCCGCAGGGAGAAGGAGATCAGCCCGGAGTGAGAGCGGTCGACGAGTTCCCGCACACCCCTGATGGCGTTGTCGAGATGGCCGCCGGCGAGGTAGTAGGCGTGGCCTTTGCGCTGGCCGAGTCGCGACCACTGTCCGTTGCCCACCCGGTACAGGAGGGGCTGGTTGCGGACGCTGGCTGACGTGACGTCGGTCTGCTGGCTGATGTCGAACTTGAACTGCACGACGTCCTCGCGAGACACCTCCTCCTTGAAGACCATGTCCTTGCCCTCCCACTGTGCGAGGGGGTAGTAGTCCGTCCCGCCTTCCTTCTGCCAGTAGAGGACGAAGGGCTGGCCTCCCTTCAGCTGGGCCTTCTTGTCGCTCGAATTCCTGAACATGACCATGGTCTGCTCCAGTCGTGGTCCCGGCCTGAGGGAGTGGGCTTGAGCGGGGACGATCCGCTACGAGGCCGCTCATTACCCTTCGTAGTATCCCATGCGCTCATTGTGATCGGTGCGGGGTCGGGCAGGCGTGACAGGTGAGAGCGGAAACAGACGGGGCTGGGCCAGGTTGGGCCGGGTGCGCGCCTCGATGAACGCCGCCCCCGCAACGGAGCCCCGGCCCCCGAGGAGCCCGGCGTGCGGTAGCCAGGCCGGGAGGGCCGCTACAGGATCTGGCGCCAGACCCCCGCCGGAGGTCACGGCGAGATCACGACATTCCCGCGCGACGGTGCGTTGCGCGGGGGCTTCATCACGCCCGGATTCGTCAGCCTGGGTTGACGCACCGCCGACATGCCCCGGAAAGCGGCGGCGAGGGCTGTGCCGGAAGGCAGTCACGGACCGGGGCGTCCGTCGCGGTGGGTCACCCCAGCGGCCAGTCGCGGGCGATGCCCGGCCGCCTGCGCCGGCGAACAGGTCTGCGGTTGCGTGCTCGCGCATCCGCTCCGGCGTGAGCGGCACCGGCAGGAATGCCAGGCCAGGGCGTCGGCCCCGTGAACAGATCGACCGCAGATAACCCCGGGTTATCTGCGGCAGCGCCGCTCCGCCGCTGTTCCGAGCAGCGGTTCTTCGAGCCAAGCGCTGGATGACCCCCGGTGGTTATCCGCGATACCGGCCCGCTGGAGCCCGTGGCGCACGATCCTGTTCCGTTGCTCCTCACGCCCCTTGTCCTGTTGCCGGGCCTTCGGGAGAACCAGGCCCGGAAGCTAAGAGCGCGGTTCTTCGTCGGACCCGCGGTGGGGGCGCAGCAGGGCCAGGACCTGTCGGGCGCGGCGGCGTCGGCGGGCATCGCGCGACCACACGGCCGGGGTGGCCACGAGTAGGACGAGCAGGAGCAGGGGCCAGGTGTCGGCGGTGCCCAGGAGGGCGACCACCAGGTCCAGGGCCGGTTCGGAAAGGGTGTATGCGGGCATCGGGGGTTCCTCCATCAGGGGTGGGCGGATCGGGATGCGATCAGCCTGAACCCGCCCTGAGGGGGTGTGGACGCGCCCGGACACCGGTGGCCAAGTCCGGCCGAACATTGACAGAACCGGGTGCCTGGAAGCCCGTGCTGGCAGGATGTCTGACAGTTCCGGACACCCGCGGACCACCCCCCGCCCCCTCTTCCGCACAGGAGCCGGTGTGCCCCGACCCTGGAAACGCCCCGACCTGCCCCCGGGCCCGCTCGGTGAGCTCAACCGCGCGCTGCACGAGCTGCACCACCGCGCCGGCTGGCCCTCCTCCCGCGAGATCCAGCGGTCCCTGGAGGACAAGGGGGTGCCCATGTCCCACACCAAGGTCCACGACACCCTCACCAAACCGGACCTGCCCGTCCAGGGTGCGGTCGAGATGATCACCGAGGTCCTGGTCGAGGCGGTCCGCGGCGCTGACGTGGAGGCCGAGGTCGCCCGGCTGCTGGGACTGTGGCGGCAGGCGGCCCTGGGTGACCGGTCCCCGGAGCAGACGGCGCCGGAAGGCCCCGCTGAGGAGGTCTCCCTCCCTGCGGGTAGGACCGGCGGAGCGCAGTGGGAGGAGCCCGCAGAAGAGGAGAAGCCGTCCCCGGCCTTCGATCGCCCTCACCAGGACGAGGGGCCCCGCGGGTCGCAGGCCCCGCCCCCCGAGGAGAGTCCGATGGACCGGCTCCGCCGTGCCCTCGAGGCCGGGGAGGACGCCGAGGCCCTGTACGAGCATGTCGAGTTGCTGCAGGACCTGGGCCAGAGTGAGGAAGTCGCGGAGGTGTGCCGCGCCTTTGCGGAGGCGGGTGATACCCGGGCCATGCTCATCCTGGCGAGCATGGACGACGACCCTGTCAAGGCCGAGCAGTGGTGGCGGCGGGCGGCCGAGGCCGGCAACGCCGATGCGATGTCACGGCTGGGCCGGTCGGCTCAGGAAGCCGGTCGCGTTCAGGAGGCCGAGCGGTGGTACCGCCAGGGGGTCGAGGCCGGCGACACCGATGCGATGACTCGGCTGGGCTCGTTGGCGGAGAGGACGGGACGGTTCCAGGAGGCCGAGCGGTGGTACCAGCGAGCTCTCAAAGCCGGGGATACCGACGTCTTGTGGTATCTGGGCTGCCTGGCCCAGGACACCGGCGACTTCCACGAAGCCGAGCAGTGGTACCGCCAGGGAGCCGAGGCCGGCGAAAAATACGCCCTGGAATACCTGGGCCGCCTGTTGGAGCAAGTCGGCCGTCTCCAGGAGGCCGAGCAGTGGTACCGCCGGGGAGCCGAGGCCGGGGACCCCGATGCCAGGGAGAGCCTGGACGAACTGGCGAGGACGGTCGTCCGTCGCGAGGAGGCCGCGAAGAAGTACCGCAAGAGTGTAGAGACCGGTGGCACCGACTACCACTTGTACAAGGGCTCTTTTGCTGAGCGGGCTGGCCTGCTCGAGGAGGCCGAGAGGTGGTACAGCCAGGGTGCCGAAGAAGGAGACGCCAGTGCTATGTGGAGCCTGGGTCTCTTGTCTGAGAAGGCTGGCCGTCTTTGGGAAGCCGAGCGATGGTACCGGCGCGCTCTCCGAGCAGGCGATGACGACGTCCTGCACTTCCTGGGCCGTTTGGCGCAGAGGACGGGCCACTTCCAGGAGGCCGAGCAGTGGTACCGCCAGAGTGCCGAAGCCGGCAAGTCGTCAAGTAAACGGGCCTTGGGCGATCTGTTAACAAGGGTGGGGCGCCTTCAAGAAGCCGAGCAGTGGTACCGCCAGGCGGCCGAGGCCGGGGACACCAGTGCCATGTGGGACCTCAGCCGCCTCTTGGAAAAAGACGGACGCTCCCAGGAAGCAGAGCAGTGGCGGCTCCGACGTGAGAGGGCTGAGGACGACGATGCTTCGAAATCCGCCCCGCCGTCCCAGCGTGAGAAGGCAACGGGGAACACGTCCGTGTCATCTCAGGCCGGAAACGGATGTGCGGTCCTGCTCTTCTTTTTGCTTGCCGCGCCCACCGCGATGATGGCCGTACAGACGATCGTGGGGTGATCACCGGCCTCCACCAGAATTGCCCCTTAGGCGCCCGGCCGCCGGGCCCCGCACGCCCAGCAGTACGGGCCGCCTCGGGGGTTCCACTCCCGACACCGCGAGCACGTGTACCGCAGGACGGTGTCTACGAGGCTGCCGACCCGGCTACCGTGACGGCCATGGCTACCCAGCACGAGCTCTCCCAGCGTCATCCCGATGTGGTCTTCACCAGCCTGCCACCCGGCGCCCACGGCAACGGGGCGATCTGGAGGGTCAGCCCGGTCGGGGCGTCGTCGCCGACCATGTGGGCGTACACCGACGAGCAGGCCGACCGCTACGCCCGGGTCGTGGCGCGCCTCTCCGGCTGAGACCCGAAAGTGCGGTGCACCGCACTTTCCCCCGACCGCCGCGAGAACACCCTGCGCTGCCCTCCCCGCCGGGGCACCGCGGTCTGGCGGCGCGGCCGTCATGGCCACCGCCGAAGACGCTGAGACGGGGTGCTGACCTGTGCGAAGGCAAAACGGCGGAGGTCCGCACTTTGCGTTCCTGCCCCCGGACACGACGAAACCCCGTCCTCCACGCAAGCGGAGGGCGGGGCTGGTTTCAGAAACGGCACCTCGACCGAGGGGCTACTTCTCAGGGCTTCAGCTGCGCGGCCAGAGCGGTCTGCAGCTCCTCCAGCACGGCGACCGCGCGGGCCATGGCGCCGGCGGGTTCTCCGTGCGCGCGGAGGTCGGCGAGCACGGCCCGGTCCGCGCGGAGCTGCCGGGTGAGCGCCCGCCGGGCGCGGGCGACGTCGGCGGTGTGCGCCCGGGTGAGCGATTCGGCGGGCAGGTGGGGGCCGCCCGCCATGTAGCCGGTGGGGGTGCGCAGGGCCCACTGCCACAGGCCCGGGTGGTCGGGATCGGGGGTGGCGCGGGCGAGCACGCCCAGGTGCGGGGGGCGGCCGCCGTCGCGGTCGACGCGCACCCACTTCCCGACCAGCAGGTCCGGGCGGGCGGGTGTGCGCAGGCAGGTCGTGCTCACTTGCGCCCTCCCAGCCAGTACTTGCCGGGGGGCTTGGTGTAGGCGGTCTCGGCCAGGTCCAGGTCGCCTCGGGTCAGCCACGGCAGACGCCCGGCCTCGTAGAGGAGTCGCAACCACACGGCCTCCAGCGAGGCGTCGGGCTGGTCGACCGGGAGGCCGCCGGCCCGGTAGTGGGCCAGCGTCGCCTGGGCCAGGGCGTCGACTTCGTGCTGGGTGTAGGCGCGGGCGCCCTGTGTTTCGCCCGGGGCAGGGATGATCTGGCCTTCGGCGGTGGCCTCGGCGACCTCCCACTGGTGTCCGGGGGTCGGTCGTGCGGGCAGGCTCGCGCACAGGTTCGGCAGGTGGCCCCGCCACAGCGTGCGGGGTGTGCCGGTGACGGTCAGCCCGACCTCTTCGCGGACTTCGGCGACCAGGGCCTGGGCGACGCTGGCGTGCTCGTCGCGGACGTGGCCGGCGACCGGGGCGGTGCCCTTGGGCCACCAGCCGCGGGTGATCATGATCAGCTGGTCGGCGGGGTCGGTGATCAGGACTCCGATCGAGGTGCCGCAGCACCGCTTCGTGGTCTGCGTGGTCATACTGGGTGTGCTCCTTCGGGAGTGGATGCGGCCCGCCCCTGGTCCTTGGTCGGAAAGGGGGCGGGCCCTCGTCGTGTGTGGACCGGGCGGTCCCCCCTGCCCACCAGACCCGGTGGGGTCTGGTGGGCAGAGGCAGCGCCCGGGTCAGCCCTGACGGCCAGCTGTGTCCAGCAGTTGGCGGGCGCGGTAGAGCGGGATGCGGGGCCGCTCGTGCGGGCTCAGCGCGTTGCCGCCCCACACCCACCCGGCGTCCCGGTCCGGGCGGTCGGGGTCCAGGCCCGTCACCTTCAGTTCGGTGACGGCCCCGTCCTCGCTCGTGCGCTGGATGAGGGTCCAGGCCAGGCCGGCGGCGTGGGCTGCGCGCAGCAGGTGATCGGCGGCCTCGGGCAGGCCCAGGTCCCAGGGCAGGCCGTCGATCGGGGTGATGAGGACCCCGCGGGCTCGGGCGCGTGCCAGGTCGGTGGCGGGGACGCGGTGGGCGTGGACGGTGCCTTCGTCGGGGCGGTCGGGGTGGTGGCCGCGGATCAACATCGTGGGCTCCTTGCGGTGGGCGGGCCCGCCCGGTGTCCCGGGCGGGCTGGGTTCAGCGATCGGTTTCGGGACGGGCGCTCTACCAGGGTTCGGCGGTCAGGCGCATCCGGTGGCCGTCCAGGGTCGCGATGAGCAGGGCGCGGTCGGGGCCGTGTGCGCCGACGTCCTCGATGTCCACGCGCACGCCGCTGGCGCGCAGGGCGGCCACGATGCGCAGCACTGTGTCGTCGCCGGGCTGGTCTGGTGCGAGGAGGTCGCGGACCTGTTCGTCGCTCAGCATGCTCAGGCGCACCAGCCGTTGTTGTGGGGCTGGGAGTCGGCGGGGTCGGAGATGTCGTAGTACTGGCCGCACTTGGGGCAGATCCGGTCGGCGACGCAGGCCGGGAGGAGCAGTCGGATGAGGGTGCGCATAGGATCAGGGCCTCTCTGTAATGGGAGAGAGACGGCCCCACCCTGTGCCTGCAAGCGGGGGTGGGGCCGTCGTCATGTGGTGGACCGGGCGGTCCCCCGGCCCCCTCCCGCGCATCGCGGAGGGGGCCGGGCCATCGCCCGGGGATTCGTCACTCAGAGTTCCTAGACGCACCGAGGCGTCTAGACGGTGTCTAGACGCACGCTCCCGCGCCTTTTCGCAGGTCGCGTGAGAAAAACCGAGCGGCGCCTCCAGAGGGCACCTAGAGCGCCTAGAGCGTCTAATCCCTTACGGAGCAGGGGTTTCGGGGCGTCTAGGAGGGCGTCTAGGCCTAGACGGTCTAGACACCCCCGAAGACACCCCCAAGACGCCCACCTTCCGTCACCGGCTGTAGCGACCAGAGGCCTCTTCCAGGGCCTCCCTCGGATATCCGCGCTCCTGCTTCTGCCCGGGCTCGGGGGTGTACCGACTGGCCCTGACCCCGAGGTCCTGCATCACCTTGTAGACGTCGACCACGTCCACACCCATGTGCTCGGCCACGTCCTCCGCTCGCACTCCGCCGCTGGCGCCCATCAGGTCCATGGCCGCGTCCAGGACCCCGGGGGCCTCAGCGCCCGCCGGCGCCTGTTCGACAACGTCGTCGTCGACGTCGCCGGTGTGCTCCCACGGCTCCCTGTCGGGCAGGGCCTTCACGGCCTTGTCCGGCATGGTCCAGGTCTGGATGAGCGTGGGCCCGTACTCGCCGAGGTAGCCGTGGCCCTTCTGGTCCAGGCCGATGTGCTGGGGCCCGTAGTCGGCGTCGTCGTCCAGGGCGACCCGGGCGTGCGTCTCGGACTTGACCCGCAGGGAGAACATCTGGTCCACGTTCGGGGCGATCTGCTGGTGCACGCCCGGCGCGGTCCCGGAGGTGACCGGGTACTGGGTGCACCAGCGCAGCACCACCCCTCGGGAGCGACCCAGGGAGGAGATGTCGATCAGACCCTTGATGGTCTTCTTGCTGGCGTTGGCCAGGACGTAGCGGCCCTCGTCGATGACGGCCATGATGCGGGGGCCGGTCCACACGCTGCCGGTCATGGCCTCAGCTCGACCGTCCATCTCCTGGCACAGCTCTTCGACCAGGTCAGCGATGTCCTCAGTGGAGGTGGCCACCCGCCCCTTGCCCTGCCAGAGCCTGCCCTCCTCGCCCTTGCCATCGATGTAGACTAGGTGGTCGCGCCCCGACAGGACGGTGCGGGCCATCAAGGGGCGCAGCGCCCAGGACTTGCCCGAGCCGCTGGCGCCGCACACCAGCATCCGGTCGTCGTCGGAGACGTCGACGGGCTGACCGGTGTCGGTGTTCACGCCCAGACCGACCCGCCCGGGGTTCCAGGTGGTGTCGATGTCCAGGTGGCGGGTGCGGACCTTGAGCAGGGCCTGGTCGCCGCGGGCCCCGTCGCGGATCTCGATGCGGATGTCGGTGGGCACCTCGAGCAGGGCGCGCACGGCGTCGACCCTCTTGGCTAGCCCGGCAGGGGTGAGCTTGCCGCTGGTGTTCACGACGGCCTCGATGCCGGTGCGGCCCGCGGTGACGGTGCCGATGGCGGCGTCAGCCAGGCCCCGTTCGGGGGCCAGGTCCCCCCACTGGTCCAGGAGGGCGAGGATCTGCGCCTCCACGGAGTCAGCGCCGACCACCCGCACCCCCCGCTGACCTGCGGGTGCCGGGGTGCCGACAGGGGCGCCCGGGGCCACCGCGGCGAGCTGACGGGCCTTGGCCTCAAGTTCGGTGGCCACGGGGACGGCGCCGAGCTCGGCACGGGCGTGCGCCCGCCCCTGAACGGCCAGCCATCCCCAGGCGGCGGGCCAGACCAGCAGCCCCACCCACGCCCCGGTGGCGGCCAGCAACACCGGGCCCACGATCACCGCGGCGGGGATCGCGACCTTGCCGACCAGGCGAGCGGTGCGGGCCCGCAGCACCCGGGCGTCAACCTCCAGCTCCGAGACCTCCCGCCGCTGGAGGCGGTCGGCGCGGCGCTTGGCCTTGACCTGGTCCTCGGGAGAGATGGCGCGGCGGGCGGCCTTGGCGGCCGAGGCGCGTTTGGCGTCGAGTTCGTCCTCGGCCTCGTCCAGCATCTGCTCGCGCAGGGCCGGGTCCATGACGTAGCCCATCGCCACGTCCCACCTGCGTGTCCAGGCCAGCAGGGCGTAGGTGTGGCCAGCCTCCAGTTGGGCCTTGAGCTTGTCGGTGATCTCGGCGGCGCTGATCCGGGCCGGGGACAGCGCCCCGTTGTGCTCGGCGGTGTCCACGACACGTCCCTGCAGGGGCGGGAGCGGCTCGCTGGCCGGCACCCCCCGCTTCTCCCGAGGGTTCCTCTCGTCGGGGTCGGCCTGCCAGGTCACCCCGAGCGGGATGTCGTCGTCGGTGGGTTGGTCGGGGACGGCGCGCAGGTGACGGCCGGTGCCCTCGTGCTGTGCCATGGTGGATGTGCTCCTTTATCGCTGAGGTGAACGGGGAGTGAGGGGCCGCCCGGCGCTGGAGTCGCCTGGCGGCCCCGCCGTATGTGTGGGGTCAGGAGCCGACCGCGCCGCCCACGACACCGGCCACGACACCGGCGCCGAAGGTGTGCACGCCGTCGATGAGGCGGGGCAGCGCCCCGGACCCCGCGCCGTGCGCCGCGATGGGGGTCACGATCAGGGCGGCGATGGCCCAGGTGTTGTAGGTGTGGTCCTTCCACAGGTCCATGACCGTGATGGCGGCCCCGGCGATGCACAGCACCCCGTAGACCACCGACAACGGCAGCGGCTCACCCAGAACCCCCGACACCCATCCAGCGATGGGGCCCACGGCCAGGTCGTCGGCCCAGCCGAGCATGGTCTGGGAGGCGGGCGAGCGGTAGAGCAGCATCGACCCGGCCAAAGCCACCACCAGGGCGATCAGCCCGGCCCCCTTCCTGCCCTTGAGCTTCTTGTTGAGCCAGAACGCGGCGCCGAACATGCAGACCGCGAGGAAGATGAACATCGGTGGTTCCTTCTGTGCAGGCCAGGACCGCTTTCCGGGTCCTGGGGGTGGGGGTTCAGCGGCGCTTGCGGGCGGTGTCCAGGGCGATGACGGCCCCGACGCAGGCCAGCGCCAGGGCGCCCAGGGTGATCACCACCGTGTCGGGGGCGCCGAGCAGCACGGCGGCGACCACGGCCAGCGCGGCAGTAAGGGCTGTGGCCAGGACGTGGGTCGGGATGGGGCGGGTGCCGGGCATGTCAGTTCTCCCTGTGGTGGGGGGTGCGGGCCAGTCGGAGGGCGGCCCAGGTCAGGGCGGTGGCCGCAGTGGCCAGGAGCAGGCAGGTGGCGGTGGTGGCCGCGGTCAGGGCGATCACGCGTCGACCTCCTCGGCCTGGTCGGCGTAGTCGACCTGGTCGCCGTGCAGGGGGTCGGCCCAGATGACCAGGGCGATCCCGGCCAGGGCCATCAGCCCCAGCGCCCAGCCGGGGACGAGGTCGTGGGCAGCGGCCGCCATGGCGGCCAGAAACACGGCGACGGTCGCCAGCGGCACGTTCAGGTACTTCATGGGCTCTCCCAAGTCGGGGTGGATGGGGTGCGTTCAGGCGGCGGGGTTCTGGGGGCGGCTAGCCAGTTCGGCCCGCAGCCGGGCGACCTCGGCGCGCTCGGCGGCCAGGGCCAGTTCGGCCTCGTGGTGGGCGTTGGCGGAGCGCACCACGGCCTCGTGCTGGGCGCAGATCAGGACAGTGCAGGTGCGGTGCAGGCGCTCGCGCACCCACGTGATGAGGGCGCTCATGCGACCTCCAGGTGGAACAGGGGCAGCTGGTCGGCGCACAGCGGGCACCAGTCGTGCCAGGCCACCCGGTGCTTCTTGGGTTCGCGGCACCTCTTGTCCGGCGGTGGGGCCGTGGCCATCTGGTGGTCCTCGCAGGCGGCCACGGCGTCGGCGTACCGGTAGTGCGGGGTCTGCACGGTGGTGGCGCACGCGCACTGCACGCGCCACACCAGTGCTTCCCCGTCGGGGGTGTCCTCGCGGCGGCCGTAGCCGACCTCGGGCCGGTGGCGGATGTAGGGCATGACGAATCTCCTTCCTGGTGGAAGTGGGTGGGCAGGGTGTACACCTGGTCGGTTCGCGTGGTGCCGGTTCACCCCCGCGAGGGGGGTGTCGCCGGTTCGCGCGTCGCCGGAGCGGTGCTGCGGCCCGCCCCAGATGAGCTCTGGGGAGGGTCGCGGCACCCGCCGGAGAGGCGGGGTGGGCACCCCCTGGGCACCTGCTTGTGACCTGCAGGTTCTCCAGGGGGCGCGGGGTGGGCGTCAGCCCTTGTCGAGGTGGCGCTTGACCGTGCGCCTGTCCAGGCCGGTCGCGACCGACAGGGCGTTGGTCGAGGGGGCCTTGCCGGTCTCCTCGATGAGCCGGTCGCGGGTCACCCAAACCAGCTCGGCGTTGCGCTCCCCCTCCTCAGCGGAGGTGCGGGCACCACCCTTGGGCAGCTCCTGTGCGGGGGTGGGCACCTGCTCGGTAGGGCCGGTGCGCAGGGTGGGCGTCTGGGCGGTGCGGGCCTGCGCGGCCATCGCCGAACCGAACCCCGCCCCGAACCCCCGTCCTGTGTCGTCCAGCTCGCTCGCGTCGTCGGGGGCGTAGGCACCCGACCCCAGGGCCAAGGCCTGGCGGCGGGGCGGGGCAAGCAGCTCCAGGCGCTCCTCCATCTCTGCCTTGCGGACTCGCAGGGCCTCGGTCGCGTCCATCTCAGCGAGTCGTTCCTCGACCTGGCGCTTGGTCTGGGCGATCTTGGCGTCACTCTCGGCCTTGGCCTTGGCGTCGTCGCGGCGGATCGTGGCCGCGGCCTCCAGCTCCGCGAACGTCGCCTCGTTCTCCAACGCCGCGAGCTTGTGGCGCTGAGCCAGCGTCAGCGAGGAGTCGTCAGCCGCGGCCTCCTGCGCGGCGTGGATGGCCGCCTTGCGGGCCGCCGCGGCTCGCGAGGAGGTCAGCCCGTGCCAGGCCGCCTTGGCGATGAGCGGCAGGACCGCGAGCATCCCCACCCCCCAGTTGCCCATCTGCCAGCCGTGGGCGGCGAGGATGGCCGCGGTGACTCCGGCCAGACCCCAACCGACCACGGTGTTCCACTGGCTGACGTGACCGGTGGCGGCCTGCCGGTGGGCCATGATCAGCATCCACACCCAGCCGCCCTCGACGACGACGCCGGCGGCGAGCCCGGCCGCGTGCACGACCAAGTCGTCGGAGGCGTGGGCAGCCAGATCCCAGACCGACCACAGGGTGAAGACGGCGGAGGCCAGGGTCATGATCGCGGGGATCAGCCAGAGCGCCGAGCCCGACTGGTTCGGCGGCTCGTTTCGGGGGTCCTCGTGGGCGGGCTCGGTCCGGGCTTGGTCCAGGTCAGGGGTGGTGGGTTCGTTCTGCGCCGCTGCGGGGTTGTGCTCGTTGGTCTGCATTTCGGGTCCTTTCAGGTGGTAGAAATCGGGGTGCGGGGTCCCTGCCGAGTTGCTTTCGGCAGGGGCCCCGTTCTCGTGCGGGGGTCAGCGGCGTCCCTCACGCCGCTTCCAGGCCAACCAGCACAGCGGCGGCCGGGGGGTCTGGGCGGCGAGCAGGTCGTCGGCGATGTCGGCGGCCGCGGCCTGGCGGGCAGCGCGCTCGACGGTGTCCTCGCCGGACAGGACGGGCGCCCACAGGTCGGGGTCGGGGGCCTCCAGCACCATGGGCTTGTTGCGGAACATCAAAGGCCCTGGATTTGTTACATCAGTACGCAGCAGCCTCTACCGACTAACCATCGACAGGGGCTGTTGTTGTGCGTCCTCCAGGGTGCTCAGCCGCTGAGCAGCCGCAGCGCCAAGGCGATCGCGGCCACCAAGTGCACCACGACCAGCAGGTCTCTCCTCAGTGGTCCGGTGCCGACGCTTCAGAAGGTGATCTCGGTGCGCACCACGTTCGGGTCGGTGAAGGGCAGCGAGTCGTACTGGGCGGTGTCCTCCTCCACCACGCCGGTGATGGTCTGGGTGCTGCCGTCGGTGCGGTAGATCGTGACCGTGGCCATGTCGAGCTCCTTCTCATGTGGGGGTGGACCGGTCGGTCCCCCCGCCCCGCCCGCAGGACGGGCAGGCGGGACAGAGGCACCGACCGGGACTAGAAGGGGACCCCGGTCATCTCCTCCAACACCCGGGCGCGGCGGGACTGCAAAGAGGCGATCTTCGCGTCCAAGAACACGAGCAGGTCCGGGGGAGCGGGCAGGGACACCGTGATCTGACCCAGCAGCGGGCCCCGGCCGAAAGCGGTGGCCCTCTTGCCCGTGACGTCGGCGTACAGGGCCCCCTCGGCCGCGTCGGGGTGCGCCTCCACCCGCACGGTCGTGGACGGGGCGAGGAAACGCTGGGCGTAGGCGCTGATCTGCGCGCGGAAGTCCAACTCGTCGTCCGCGTGCACGGTCAGCGGCTCAATGTCGGCGTCCAGGCCGATCCGGTCGCAGCTCACGAGCCGGGTGAAGCCGTCGGGGTTCCTCATGTGTCCTCTTTCCTGTGTGTGTGCTGGTCAGGCGGCGATGCGGTAGTCGGTGATGAGCTGCTGGGCGCGGGCCCGGTGGCGCTCGGAGCCCCGCTCGACGGACTTGCGCAGCAGGCCGATCAGGCCCTCGCGGACGTCGTCGGGGGTGGTCCACTTCGCGACGATGCTGTCGACGCGGTCGGCGGTGGCCTTGGCCTGGTCCCTGGGGGCTCCGATGAGGCCCGCGACAGCGGCCCACACGCGGACCTGCTCCTGTTCACGGCGGCTCTGGGGGTCCTGCTCGGTCTCGTCGGGCTCGTCGCCCGGGTGGTGCGGGGCGACCGTGGCGGGGGCGTCGGGGGCGGTGGCCTCGGGGTAGACCCGCACCTCGGAGTCGTACTTGGCCTCGGGGTTCGTGGGAGCGGGGGTCTGGGCGGTCTCGCCGGAGTCGCCCCAGAGTTCGGCAACCATCCGGTCGCGGTCCGCCATGAGCACCAGCTCACTGGCGCGGCGCCCGCCCAGACGCTCGATCGTGTGGGCGATATGCCAGTCGGTCTCGGTGGTGACGCCCTGGGTGAGCACGCGGACCACGGCGGCGCGGGTGGCGCCGGCGGCCTCCATGACGTCTGCGATCGACAGCGTCGACGGCATCACGTGCTCCTCTCTCCCCTGATGGCGGACAGGGATCACCCCTGCTCGCCGAGCCGCCCCTATGTTCGTGGGGCATGTACGTGTACTGTAGAGCATATATATACCCCGTGTATACACCCCTCTGGAGGGTGTTGTTCAGGGGAGAGGCAGGGTGTAGACCTGGGGTATCCACACAAGGCGTACACACGCCATAGGAGGCGTACATGTCGGACGACCTACAGCGGCCAGCACCGCCATACATGCAGATCGCGGACCACTTCCGCACTCTGATCAGCACCGGCACCCTCCGGCAGGGAGACCGGCTCCCGACCATCGCTCAGCTCACCGAGCGGTACAAGGTCTCCCCTGGCACGGCGGCCAAAGCCATGAGGCAGCTACGAGGAGAGGCGCTGATCGACACGCGCCAGCAGGGCAGTGTGGTGGTCGGTGGAATGCGGGCCGTTCCTGAGCCCGCCGAACGAGCGCAACGGGGAGTCACCTTCGACACTGGCGACGAAACCACAATGACTGAGGTGGGAGTGGTTCCCATGCTCCCGAGCGTGGGAGCGGCCTTGGGGATTGATGCGGACGGACTGAATCGCACCGTGGTGCGCCGAGAGGCGATCACGGCGCGGGATGGCAGCCCATACCGACTGAGCGTGACGTGGGCACATCCAGAGTTCACGGACGCCGCTCCGGAGCTCCTGGAGCCCACACCCCTGAACGTGATCATGCTGATCAGTGAGCGTTCAGATCGCACTGCCACCGCAGGCCGGGACTACTACGAGGCCAGGACCGCAGATGAGAGGGAGGCTGCTGCACTCCACATCGAGGTCGGGACTCCCGTTCTGGCAGGCACGGCCGTGTGGCGGGATGACGTCGGCCCCATCGCGTACTACGAGTACGTGGTTCCGCCACGACACGCAGTGAGCAGCGACTATTCGCTGCTTCCCTCGCGTATTTGAGCCAGAAGCCCGGCCGCACACGCGGCCGGGCTTTCCGCAAGCTCTGGTGTGACTCCAGGGCATGAGGCGTGCAGGCTGGCTAGAGTGCCAGGACAGGCAGGGAGAGATCCCCGCCCCACAAAAGACAGAAGGCCAGGAGCGCCAACTCCCGGCCTTCCACAAACAAGTCAACTGGCGGCTCATCCCCGACCAGACCTCACATTGCTAGGACCACTGTACCCAATGGGTGCCGCTGGTCCACCGAGGTCTCGGGATGGACGCCTGGAAAGGCGCACGTGTCCTCGACGACGCCGCGTGTCAGCACGCGGAAGACGTACAAGATCCACTTCTCCCCCTACATGTGGGTACGCAAAGTGCCCCTGGCCACTCCACTCCTGCACGTCGTGCTGGAGGCCCTGGCCACTGCGGTGGACCCCGACGGGTGCTACTCCTGGCTGAACTACGACTCTCTCTCCCTCCGCTCTCGTGGCGCGAGTGAGAGCGCCGTGCGCACCAGCGTTCGCACCATGGAGCAGGCCGGGCTGCTGCGCCGCATCACTGGCCAGGAGAGGTTCGACATCCTGGACGCCCACGGCGTCCGCTACACCCGGGACAAGCCCCCTCTGCTGGTAGAGATCCTCATCCCCGCCTCGGCTTACTCCGCCGAGGACCTGGCCCGGGTCAACCGGATGCGCACTGACCGTGGGCGCCCGCCGATCACGGCGGAGAGCCGCCCCGACATCACCAAGACCGCGGGGGAGCGCAAGGAGCGCAAGGACGCGGGCAAGGCGGCCCCCCAGCGGCGCACCAAGAAGGACCGGGCGGAGGAGGCGGTGGCCAAGGAGCCACTGCCCCCGATTCCCGAGGAAGAACCGGACCTGGACCTGCCCCTGGACATGGACTTCGAGGACGCACCCGATGTCTCTCAGGCGCCGGATGCCGACAGCCAGGACGGGAGCCACCGGTTTCTGAAACCGGCGGCCAGCGGTTTGAGAAACCGGCGGCCACCGGTTTCAGAAACCGGTAACCCTAGGAGCCCTTACCCCAGTGATGCTGACCCCGATTCCAGTCCGTCCGTGGGTGCTCAACCACAGGGTGGAACATCGCAGTTCCGCGGCCCGGACGGACCGGATGGAGAGGGATCAACTCAGCGGGACGACGACCAGGACGTGAACGGGGCAGACGGGGACGCTGCGCGCCCCGCACAGGCCCCCACCCCGGACTCCGCTCCGGTCACCGAGGAGCCCCCTGCCGAGGTGCCGGCCCCACAGGTGCCGCCCACAGCGGCGGAGCTGCTCGTGGACCAGCTCCTGTCCGAGACCGCACGTCTGGGCGCGGTGCCCCTGGGTGACCCCGTCGAAGACCGGCGGCGGCTCGTGGCCATGGCCCAGGCAGCCCTGGACGGGGGCATGACCCCCATGCGGCTGCGTGAGATCACCTCTGTGGGCCTGCACAACGTCCAGCGCCAATGGGCCCTGGCCACACGCCTATCGATCCCTGAGCGTTTCTCGCGCGAACACCAGGGGGCGTTCGGCGGAACGCCCATGGGCGGAGGAACTGCCGCTCCTCGCCCGCGGTGCCCATGGCACCCGAACTGCACCACCCTGGACGCCCGGGGCCGATGTGCGGAATGCGCCGAGGCCGAGCGGATGCGAGCGCTCGCGGCCGGCGAGGTGATCGAGTACAGCCTGGGCACCGACGGCGTCTGGCGCGACCACACCGGCGCCCAGGCCAGCGAGGACGACGAGTTCAAGGGGCTGAGCGAGGCCGAGATCGCGCAGATGATGGCCGACCGGGCGCGGATGAGCGCTGAACTGGCCTCCCGGCCCGACCGGGTCCACGCGGCGGCAGCCGCCGCTCGGCGGCTGCTCCAGGGACCCGCCACCGACGAACTCGTCGACGCCTGACCCGCAACCCTATTCTAGCCGCCAGACCCGGAAAGGCAGTCATGTACGACCGGATGGAAATGCTGCGACTCAGCGCCTGGCTACGCGTGGAGATCGATGAAGAGCCCTGCGGCACGAAAGATCCCCGTGATCGGGATTCCCGCGGGCCGTGCTCACCAGCCCGGACGCCGGTCACTTAGGTATCTGGCAGACCGCACCTGACCCGTGCTCCGCATAGGAGCAACGGCCTTTAAGGTCGAAGCATTGCCCCAAAGCAAAAGGCGGGATTCCCGGTTGCCCCCCGGGATTCCCGCCTCTACAGATCGAGCTGGTCGATGCCACGACCGGGACTCACAACCTGCACGCTATGACTCCATCGTACCCACTCGGGGCGCGGAGGCACACGTGAGTCCCATCGCGGTGTCGGTCTGGAAAGCAGACCCATGAGCATCGAGGCCTACGCCTACGTGCGCCGCCTCACCCTCGGCAAGAACCCCGGCCGCAAGCTGGTGCTGGCCAACCTCGCCGACACCGTGGACAACGACACCAAGTCCTGGGCCATCAAGCCCGTGGTCCTGGCCGTGGACTCCGAGATGGAGACCCGCCAAGCCCAGAACCACCTCAAGGCCCTCGCCGAGGACGGCTACATCAGTGCCCTGGATCGCTTCAACGACCAGGGCAAGCAGACCGTCAGCCGTCTGCGCCTACACGGCCCGTGGGACCTATGGGGCGGCACTGGCACTCCCTTCCCCGAGTCCGAGCAGCCCAAGAAGGACCGGCGTCTGGACACCTACACGGCCCAGGAGGTCACTGACGAGGACCGCGCCGAACTTCGGCGCCGTTTCCAGGACCTGGCCGCCCGCGAGGGTTTCTTCAGGGATGGCAAGCCCCGAGCCCGGTGGCGGCTCGGATCGCGGGCGCACTCGATCGTGTACTGGTACGGCATCGGCAACACCGTCATCCACGCCAACCGCAAGGCACGGGTCGTGGAGATCACCGACAGGGACGGCAAGCACAAGGCCCCCACCCGGGTCCGCCTCGACTACGGCAACGGTCCCACCAAGGCGTGGGTCCGAGTCGAAAACCTCACCGACCCCGCGAAAACCTCCGAGGAAAAACCCAGTTCAGATGGGGTGCAGCCCAGTGCACCCACCCCAGATTCAGGGGTGCAGCCCAGTGCACCCCTTCCTCCTCAGTACTTGTCCGCTCCTCGTCCTCAGGCGGCTCAGGACTCCACAGACGACTGCGGCCGCCCCGAGCCGGGGGACACAGCAGAAGAAGAGGAATCGCCTTCGGCTGAAACACAGCGGGGCGTGCTTCCGGTGGACCTGGTCGTGGAAGCCACCGACGCCACCCACGAGGAAGCCCAGCAACTCGTGGAGGTCCTGCGCCCCGAGGCCAAGAAGTCCCTGGGCGGACTGATTCGCCGCATGGCCGAGAAGGGCGACCTTGACCACCGGTTGTGGCTGTTGCGTCGCCAGCGTGCGCCTCAGTCCCGCGCAGGGGCCACGGGTGATGGTCGGGCGGCCCGCTGCTCGCTGCACGTCCCGAGCCGGGTCCCCTGCGGTTCCTGCCGCGGTGACCTCGCGGGTGTCGGTGCCGCCTCCCAGGCCGTGATCGACCTGTACATCTCGCTCGGTCCCGACGCGGCGACCTTGCGCCCGGACCTGGCCCGTCACCCCAAGATCGCGGCCCTGGCCGCCGTATAGGCGCACTACGCGACGCCGCCGATCAACCTGTACCAACAGCGGCGGCGACCTCAGCCACGTCCTGCACAACGAAATCGGGGCCGGACCCTCGAGCTACCAACCCCGGGTCCGGCCCCACCACCCCGTGAACGAGATGGAGATTCCAGTATGACCGACCAGCTCAACGGCGACCGCGAGGCGTTCGTGTTCGACAGCGTCGAGACCGACGCGGTCCTGTCCGACGTCAACAGCGAGATGTCGCTGCTCGGGTGCCTGCTCACGGTGGGGGAGGCCGCCGCAAACGTCTCCGCGTTCCACCAGGCCGCCGAGATCATCCGCCCGGCGGACTTCTACCGGCCCGCCAACCGCATCATCTGGGAGCGACTGGCCGCGATGGCCGACCGCGGCCTGCCCATGGAGTTGCCGACCCTGAACGCGGAGCTGCGCACCGCCGGAGACCTCGACCGCGTCCAGGGCACCCCCTACCTGCTCCACCTCAAGGAGCAGGGGCTCACACCAGCGAACGCCGCTTACTTCGCGAAGATGGTCGCCGACGTTTCCATGCGCCGGCGCATGTACCAGACCTCGATCTCGATCGGCCAGATCGCACGGACCGGCAAGGGCGACATGATGGCCCTGGTCGAGGAGGCCGACGCCCAGTGGGGGCAGGTGCACGCCACCGACACGGCCTCGGCCGACGGGGTCGAGCACTTCGGCGACGACATGGTGCCCGACCTGATCGACGACCTGGCCTCCGACGACGACCCGATGGGGGTCCCCACCGGCTACGCCGACCTGGACGCCCTCCTGAACGGGTTCCACCCCGGCGAGCTCATCGTCGTCGCGGCCCGCCCCGGCGTCGGCAAGACCACCCTGGGGTTGAACGTGGCCACGCACGCGGCCAGGAACGGCCACAAGGCCCTGTTCGTGTCGCTGGAGATGAACCGCCGGGAGCTCGGGCACCGCATCCTGTCCGCCCAGACGTCCCTGCCGTTCTTCACCATCCGCAACAAGCTGCTGACGGAGGAGGACTGGGCGCGGCTGGCCGCCCACCGCGAGGAGATCGCCTCCTGGCCCCTGGTCGTCTCCCACAACCCGGCGATCACGTTCCCTCAGGTCAAGGCGGAGATCCGGCGGCAGGCCCGCAAGGGGCTCAAGATCGCGGTGGTCGACTACCTCCAGCTCCTCCAGGACCCGGACTCCAAGTCGGCCGACAGCCGTGAGCGCGAGGTCGCCCTGATGACCCGGGGCCTGAAGGTCCTGGCTCAGCAGCTGGGGATCCCCATCGTGGTGCTGTGCCAGCTCAACCGGGACTCGGCGAAGCGGGAGGACAAGCGCCCGCACGTGCACGAGCTGCGCGAGAGCGGCGCCGTCGAGCAGGACGCGAACGTCGTGTTGCTCATCCACCGTGAGGACGTCTACGACAAGGACTCCCCGAGGTCGGGGGAGGCGGACCTGATCGTGGGCAAGAGCCGCAACGGGCCCATGACCGACGTGACCGTGGCGTTCCAGGGGCACTACAGCCGCTTCGTGGACATGGCCCACGGGTAGAGCACGTAGTCCGCCACGACCAGAAACAGAAGCGGTGGCTTCTGCTGAAGGACTTGGAGCCTGTGGCAGAGGAGGGGAAGGAAGTAACTACGGCCTGACGGCCTGTTGGAGTCGTTGTCCCGAGCCACAGGGGCCCTTCGCCGCGGTCTTGGTCCGGGCGGGGTTCTGGCGCCTGCCACGCATAGTCGTGCGCGTCGGGTGGGCGCCAGGTTCGCGTTCGGCTGCGGGGGTCCCGGGGGCTGGCCCCCGGGTACCACTGGGCGCTCGCCACGCCCCGCGAGGGGCCGCGGTGTTGGTTCCTCTGTTTTGTCGGGTAAGTCCTGCTGGTATCGGTACAGACCTCCTGAACAAGTCGTACAAAGCGTGTATCGTCGGGTGTTGACCATCTGGATATTCGAGGATCAATAGTCGGTAGGTAACTTCGGGTCTCTAGGCGTGAAAACGGGGTCTGCCACCGCTATTCCGGCCGGATGGGTAGCAGACCCCGCGTTGAGACATCGGCCCTGGCGAACCAGTAGCTATCTGGTTAGTTGGGGCCGAAGTCGTTGAGCCACCTGTTCAGCAGGTACGACACGACGGCCTTGGCGGCCCCGGACAGCAGTGCCACTGCCCACCAGGGGGTTTTGGCCTGTCCGTCGTCGTCCTTCTGTGTCTTCTTCATGGCTCGTCTCCTTCGTGAGGACCGGGGTGCCCTCGACGGGGCACCGGCGACCGACCTCGCGAGATCCGATCGTCGGTTCGGCGCTCAGAGGGAGACGCTTAGAAAGTAGCGCATTAGCTGGGGAATGGCTTAGTTCGGGGGTTTTGGATGGCTTCCTGGCTAGTAATGGATTAGGGCGTTCCAATCTCCAGGGGGATAATCAGCCTAAATCGTGGGCCTGTCGGCTGGGGCAGCCTTGTTTGGGAGGGGGCTGGCGGTCGGCCGTGGTGTTCGCACTTCGTATCTGTGGCCGGGGACGGGGTCCGCCGCACACGCGGGGGGCGTGTGCGGCGGGGGTGGGGTCAGTCCTGTGTGGTCGGCTTCAGGAGGAGTGCGAGTACGCAGATGGTGCCGCTGGCGGCTCCGCTGGCGACCAGGAGTGCTCTGGGCCAGCTTTGGTCATCTGCTAGGCACAGTGCGGTGGTGATGGCGGCGGCGGTGACGGCTGCTAGCAGGATCAGGCCTGCTCGTTGGTCGATCATGGGTGTCCTCCGGTTGGAGGAGGTGGCCTCGTGCCCTGGTGGCCGAGTGCTTTTCATCTCCGCAGGTATCTCCGGCCCTGCCCTTGGCAGGGCGAGTGTGGCTCCGGGCCTGTGCCGTCAGGACGTCGTGTGGGCCAGCGGTGGCAACGAATCCGCGCGGGGGTGGTGGTCCGCGTTGGGGTGTGAAGGGTTTGCAGGGTTTGCGTTAGGTCGGGGGGTCCAGGGGGGCTGGCCCCCTGGTTTCGCTGGCGGCCCGCTGTGGAGTGGTGTGGGTCACTGTGGTGGGGTCCTGGGGTCGACCCCTCGCCACAGGAGGTCGCCCGCCAAGGTTTTGGCCCGCGCGGGGTTCTGGCGCCTGCTACGGAGGGGGCCGGGCGTCGGGTGGGCGCCAGGTTCCCGCGTGGAACCGGGGGTCCCGGGGGCTGGCCCCCGGGTACCACCAGCCCCTCGGTCGCCCCGAAGGGGCGACTCTCCACAGCCCTCCCGTTCCTTTCTAAAGAACATTTCGCGGCCAACCCTGTTCTGAACTGCAGAAACGAAAACATGAACGTGGTCCTGGGACCACGTTCAGAACCCTGAAGGTGGCTCTGGACCCCACATTCGCCCGGACCGACCCAGGACTGGTGAGGAGGGTTCCGAGCCAGCGACTCACGACACGCCCGGCCCCGTCCGGACTACGAGTGCACGAAGGTGGTCCCAGGACCACGTTCAGAACCCGAAAGTGGCTTCTGAGCCCCCTTTTAGTGCTCACCCCGTGCACTCCAAACCGCTACGGTGTTCACCACGAGCACCACCCGCCCCCAGGCAGAAGCCCCACGACACCAAAGCGAGGCACATGTGACACCGAGCGCGGACCGGCCTCAGCCGCACGAGAAGACCACCCCCCACTCCTCCATCATTCAGCCCGTGCGCTTGCGCCGCGGCGACCGGGCCGTCACCGTCATCGAACCCCGCCAAGTCCCGGCCCAGTACGACTTCCTTGGCGGATCCTTCCGCCAGATGGCTAGTGCCCTGGGGCAGATCGCGGTGGAGTACGACCTGTCCAAGCGCCAGTGCCACCTCATCCTGATGCTGGCCGGCAAGCAGGAACGGGGCGGCCTGATCAAGATGACCCAGGCCGAGATGGCCAAGGAGATGCGCTCCAAGAACCAGCCCGAGGGCTGGGACCGCACCGACGTGTCCAAGATGCTCACCCAGCTCCGCAAAATCGGGCTGATCTATGCTGTACCTGGTAAAAGGGGGCAGTACCGGTTCCGACCGGAGGTCATCTTCCACGGCACCAGCGCCGAACAGCAGGCCGCGATCGCGGAGATGCCCGAGAGCGTGCCCGAACTGAGGTTGTCTGCGCAGGGGAGGAAGGCCCAGCCATGAGGGAACCCCACCAACAGCACGAAAGCGTGATCGACGACGTGGAGATCCACGTCAACAGGGAGGCCCTCGGGGCCCTGGCCGTCTTCGACCTCACCCAGACCGAGCTGAAGATCCTGCTCCGCCTGGTCGCGCTCATGGAGCCCGGCGGCACGGTGATGGCCACGCGCGACGACATCGCCACCTACTTCGGCATCGGCCCGACCTTCGTCAGCAAGGTCACCACGAAGCTCAAGTCCCTGGGGCTGGCCTGGCGCACCGATATCAACCGGATTCAGATCAACCCCAACTTCGCCTTCAAAGGCACCCGCGAGGCATGGATGGAAGCCGTCGAGGCCCTGCCCGAGGACGCTCCCCAGATCCTGGTCCCCGCCTACGAGGTACGGCCTCCCCGCGCGGCCAGCTTCCGCGGAAAACGCCACCTACGCGCAGTGTGAAGTGGCACCTGGAACCCTTCCAGAACCAGCCCAGCTGCGACCGCCCTGCCCTGGCCGGGCCTAGGCGGAAGAAAAACCGCAGAGCGCCACCGGGCCTCCAAGCACTGTGGAATTCTGGCTCTTCGCCTACCCCTGGAGGAGCCTGTGGCCCCCATCGAGCTCGAGGTCTACACTGACGACCCCGCCTCGGTCGCCGCCCTACGCGCGTACTGGGACTTCGACGAGGACACCCAGACTTGGGCGCAGACCGTCACCGAAGTACGCAAGCAGCATGCGTTGTCCCAACCCCAGATGACCCGCATTCTGCGCACTTGCGGAACCGTGCGGATGCTGAAGAGCCTCTGCCCCACCTGCGGTGAGTGCGCCACTGCCTCGAACCGCTCCGAGTACGCCCATCGGATGACCATGGCCAACGCCCTGTGTGAGGCGTGCCAGGCCGCGTCCCGGGCTGCCCAGGCCCAGGCAGCCAAGGAACGTTCGGCTGTGCGCCGGGCCAAGCTCGCGGAGACATTCCCCGTCTTCACACTCGAGCGCGCCCCAGTCCAGAAACTCTCCTTGTTCCAAGCCGTGGCACTGCAGGCCCTGTTCAGTGACCCCGCGCTTGAAGACGCCGGCCTGACCACCCCCACAACCGGCTGGCCCAAGGAGCGCCCCTGGGCCCCGGCCAACCTGTACGTGGACTACGAGCGGCGCGTGCTACACGCCAAGCCACCGACGCTTTTTGCCCACCCCGACTCCCACGTCGACGCATTCGACTGGGAGGAAAAGGACGAACCGAGCGGGAGCTTCTATCTGGGCAAGGTCAGCTACTACCTGCTCGGTTCACACCACCACCTGCCCGACCGGGTTCCCGGCCTCCTCAACGACCTCAACCACGTCTTTCGCGAGGGCCCCTGGCCCACCGCGTGGCTGGAGCAGTGGAAGGCGCTGTGGGATGAGCTGGTGCTCTCCTACGCCTCCGCCTACCTCGACATGAAGTTGCGCGAACACCACCTCGAGATGAAACAGGGAGACGGTACCCGCACCGCACTAGCTGACGCGCTGGCCACCTTCAGCCTCGGGCAGGTCTTCAATCTCATCTACCGGGCCACCAAGGACGCTGCTGCCTACTACCAGCGCGGAGGCGTGAACAAACGCCAAGCCGCCAACAGCACCGTGGGTCGCATCAGCAGCGGTGCCGACCGAGCCCGCGCCAACGGTTGGGAGATCAAGTCCTTCAACCTGCCCTGGAACCTGCCGCTGTCCGCTATGGGCGAGATCTTTTTCCACAAGGTCATGTGGCAGGCCGACATGATGCACCTGCCGGTGGGCGAGGTCCGGCCACCCGAGCACGCCTCGGAGGACGAACCGCAGGGCTGATCCACTGTGGCTGTCCGGCACGAAACATAGCGATGGCGGCGATGACCAGTACGGTGAGCAGGATCAGGCCTGTGCGTTCGTCGATCATGGGTGTCCTCCGGTTGGAGGAGGTGGCCTCATGCCCTGGTGGCCGAGCGCTTTTCATCTCCGCAGGTATCGCCGTCCCTGCCTGTGGCAGGGAAACTGTTGCTCCTGCTCCGGAGTCTGTGCTGACAGGACGTCGGGCACCACTGGGCCACCACGAACCCGCGCTCGCCGTGGTCCTGCGGGATTCTGGCGCGGACGGAGGCCCGCCCCAGGGCGTCCAGGGCGCGCAGGGTTCGCGTTCGGTTCGGGGGGTCCATGGGGCTTGCCCCCTGGTACCACCAGACACCCGCCGGAACTGAGCTGAAGAACTTCGCGGAGACCTCTCAGCGGAGGGTCCGCACTCATCCGACGCGGACCCCGCGGTAGATCAGGCTTCGAGGCGGTGCTCGTAGCAGTACCGACCCGCCAGGTAGGGGCGCGTGGGCGCCGAGCCACACCTACGGCACGCAACGGCCTCGGACACGCCAAGGCCGGCATCGAGCCACTGCTGAGCGGCATCCCGCCCGGTCCCGGGATCGGCATCTTGAGGGGCACGGGGGGAAGGGATCTCGCCCGCTGTCGCGGGCTCGGCCTCCGAGGGAAGCCGGTCCAAGGTCCCCACGATCACGTCACCGCGCACGACCTCGGTCACAGTGGCCCGGCGCCGCATCCCCTTCTTGGCCTTCTCGGACTTCTCCCCCTGGTGCAGACGCGAATCCCACGACTTCTGCCCGCGGACGGGCTCACCCGGTAAAGGCGCGGGCTTCTCCTCCTCCAGCTGGTACCCGGTGGCCTGCCGGTACACCTCACGATCAGCGGGGGTGATCCACCGCCGCCGAGCCCCCTTGAGGTCAGTGGGCAGCGCCACCGGGACGTACAGGCCCGAAGCGGTCTTGCCGACGAAGTCCTCGATCGCCTCGGCCACGTTCCCCCACTGGGTGTGCCAGCCCGCGCAGTAGAACACCTGCGGGTTCTGGGGACAGCGCCCGACCAGGTCCCGACACCGCACGAGCTCGAGCTTGCTCAACCCCGCGCTGACGCGCAGCGGACGCCCCAACCTGATCAGCTCCACCGGGAGCTGGTTGCTCATCGCCCAGGGCACGCGGTCGATGAGGTTGCGCGTGTCGGAGTGCGCGCTCCGGTCGGTCGTCAACCACGAGGGGATGCGCCCATCACGCAACGCGGTGTTGTTGCGCCTGGCCAGGACCGAGGTGTTGACCGCACTCACCTGGACCTCGTGGCCGATGCACTGCCCGTCGGGGCCGATGACCTCCACATCGGCACGGCCCTTGCGGTCGGCGGTGTTCGCCTCCATGCGGACACCGAACCCATGGGCCTCGGCACAGGAGGCCACACGCTCCTTGAGCGCCACGTGCTCGGGGCTCTCCGGCTTGTAGCAGGGGCCGGCATCGGACTTGTGGTGCGCCACGATGAGCCGGTCCCCGCGCCTGCGCAGGTACACGGAGGTGGAGAGGCGGTTGATCTCCACGCACCGTTGGCACTCCAGCACCCCGGTTCTGATCGGGCGCCGGCGCTCACCCGGGGCGCCGCGCAGGGCGTAGACGACCTCGACCGGCACACCGAAGTCATCGAGGTTGGGATCAAGAACGATGTTCTTCTCGGTCCAGCGGATGAGGGCAAGTTCCCTGGCCACAGAACCTCCCGGTTCCAAAAGAGGGGAAGACGTTGGAACGGTGGATCTCCACACGCAGTGGTAACACGCGGCCATGACATTTGAGTGTTTGTTCTCCGTTCTCCTCTTCGCTCGGACACTGCACGAACCCCCTCGTCAACGCCCTGAGCCTCTTGCTGGAACCGCCCACCAGCAAGGGTTCCAGGTGTCAGAATGATGTCGTTTTCGGAAATCCCTATCAGTCTTCTAGGGTGAAATCGGCCTTCTGGTGTGAATGCGGTCAAAATGCGCGAGAAAATGACAAAAAAGGATAATCGCAACTGCTGCTCCCTCTCGGCTTCCTCGAGTCGCTCCTGTGGCCGGGGCTGAGGCGGCAGCACCGATGGAGAGGGAACGCGCCGCAGTACTGGCCGACCGGCTCCTGGGCGAGAAGGACTGGCCCCAGGACGGCGACCGGGACCGGGTGATCGAGCGCATCATCCAGATGAGCGAGCAGGGGGCCAAGGAGCACGTGATTGTGAATGCGGCCAAGAGCGTGCGTGCCAAGAGCCGCCCGGTGAGCTTGTTCATGGAGGTCACCTCCAGCAAAGGCCGCTGGATTGCCGCGGCGCTGGCAGGCGCCCAGATCTACCCGGCTCCCGGGGTCGCCCCACCTCGGGAGCCGCGAGTTGAGGACGAGGAGCAACCCCAGTCCTGGGCGACCATGTGCAAGGTGCACGGTATGGCCCTGTACTCCTCCTCCCCGGACGAGATCCCCACCCGCTGCTCGCGGTGCGAGTCCGAGGGGGACTACTCCGGACGACGCAACGCCCGCCCTCGCCCCCGTCTGACGTTTGGAGGGTGAGCGTCAGCGTGGTCTCGAGATGAGGCCCCCACCTCGCTGAGGTGGGGGCCTCATCTCGACCGGTGCGCGTGTGTCCGGGGTTGGCCCTTTCATCAACGCCCCGCAGCGTGGGTGGACGCGGCAACAAGCCTCTGGAGGGCCCGTCGGTCACTCACAATCAATAGCAAGTTATAGACAAGAGTTCCTTTTCGGGATGGTTCGTTCTTTTTCGCGTGTGGTTGCGGTGTTTGCACTGACCAGGTGTGGTTCGGGCTGTGGGTGGGGGCTTCTTGGGGGGCGGGGGCGCGGGTCCGGCGGCGGGTGAGGTGCGCGCAGGGATCTGGCGATCCGCAGGAGAGAGCCGGGAGGCACCCCATGAGGGCAAGGTCCAACCGTTTCAAGGCCGCTGTTGCGGCTGGCATGGTCGCGGTGGTGCTCGCGACGGGCGCGGCGTCGTGCACGGGCAAGAGCAAGAAGACCCGGTGTGTGGCGGTCGAGCCGGTGAGCGTGAGCCGGACCGTGGCGTCGCGGTAGGGGGAGTTCGGTCGGGTGGTTTGCTGACCACCCGATAAGGGTAAAATATACAGTGAAGGGTGAGGGTGTCGCACCGCCGGGCACCCCGCCCCTCACCCCCAGCACCACCGTTGCTTGAGAACTCCACAGAGAGCCGAGAGGAGGTGAGCGCCAATGCGCGGAGCGCCGCTGAACACCGTTCTTCGGAACGGAGGGGAGGAGCCCGAGCCCGCCGGTGAGGGAGAGCACCCGTGGCCGGACACCACGATCACCCACCCCAAGGGCAAGTGAGCGCGGGGACACCGGGAACCGTCCCGGTGCCCCACCCACCGCCGGGCACCCCGCCCGCACAGAACCGAGAGGAAGTGGCCACATGAACCCCACGATCATCCTTCGCAACTCCCAGGACGGCGAGCCGGACAAGGACGGGACGATCAACACGCCCCGCCGGACGGAGACGCCGCACCCCAAGAAGCCGTGAGGCCGGGGGCACCGGGGCAGGCCCCCGGTGCCCCACCCACCGCCGGACCCGCGCCCCCGCCCCCCAAGAGGGTGAGAGCGCAGGTATCTCGTTTCTGGTGCGCGGGTATGGCGTCTGGCTCGGGATGGGGTGAGAGTCCGGTCGGGGTCCGCGGTGTGGGGGAGTTGGTGGAGGCGATTCCCGGGGCCGGGTTCGGGGATTGGGCCGGCGGTCGGGTGGTGTGCTGGCCGGGGCAACTCCTGGTTGTGGATTCAGGGAGCAAGTTATAGCTGAGGGTGACCTTTTTGGGTCGTTCTCAGTTTTTTGTGTTGTGTTGCGGTGTTTGTGCTGGTGGCGGTGGTGGGGTGGTGCGGTTCAGGGCTTCTTGGGGGGCGGGGCGCGGGCCCGGTGGGGGCTGGTGTGCGCGCAGGGATCTTCGATCCGCAACACCGAACCCCGAGAGAGGGAAATCATGCAGAAGTTCAGGGACGCCGTTCGCAAGCTGGGCACCGTGATGAAGGGGTGGTCCTGCCCCCGCTGCTCCACCTGGATCGCCGATGGCGGTTCGTGCCCGAACCCCCAGTGCAAGTGAGGATCTGAGGGTTTAGCTACCCGGCAATAGGGTAGAACATACAGTGAGGGGCCGGGGTGTTCGAAGCACCGGAGGCCACGGCCCCTCACCCCGCAGCTTGAGAACTCCACAGAGAGCCAGAGCCCAGGAGGCAGGCATGAGCCAGCAGATGAACCCGATGAAGGACCGTTGGCCCGGCGAGCAGGAGCCGCCCACCGAGGCGAAGAAGTTCACGCCGGGGCGGACCATCCCGCTCAAGAGGCCGACGCACTGAGGCCCGGAGTCCACAGGAGCCGCCCGGAGGGTGGCCCCCACCGGGCCCGCGCCCCGCCCCCCAAGAGGGTGAGAGCGCAGGTATCACACAGATCTGATGTGGGCGTGGCGTCCTGGAGGCCGGCGAGAGCGCCCAGTCGGTGGGGGCTGGGGATGTTGTGGGTGGGCTGCGCGGCCAGGGCGTGGGTGGTGTGGTGGTGGGCGGTTGCGCGTTCCCCCGCCTGGGGGCAGGCCTGGACGAGGAGGCCTCAATAGCTCCGCGGGGCGGGAGTGGGGATTCCTTGGGGCGGCAGGGAGCAGGGAGCAGGGAGCAAGGAGCAAGGAGCAAGGAGCAAGGAGCAAGGAGCAAGGAGCAAGGAGCAAGGAGCAAGTTATAGCTGAGGGTGACCTTTTTGGGTCGTTCTCAGTTTTTTGTGTTGTGTTGCGGTGTTTGTGCTGGTGGCGGTGGTGGGGTGGTGCGGTTCAGGGCTTCTTGGGGGGCGGGGCGCGGGCCCGGTGGGGGCTGGTGTGCGCGCAGGGATCTTCGATCCGCAACACCGAACCCCGAGAGAGGGAAATCATGCAGAAGTTCAGGGACGCCGTTCGCAAGCTGGGCACCGTGATGAAGGGGTGGTCCTGCCCCCGCTGCTCCACCTGGATCGCCGATGGCGGTTCGTGCCCGAACCCCCAGTGCAAGTGAGGATCTGAGGGTTTAGCTACCCGGCAATAGGGTAGAACATACAGTGAGGGGCCGGGGTGTTCGAAGCACCGGAGGCCACGGCCCCTCACCCCGCAGCTTGAGAACTCCACAGAGAGCCGAAGGGAGGTGAGCCACATGGCGAAGAAGTCGAAGGAGACCAAGGCCCCGAAGAAGGGCAAGACGTCGACGGAGAGCACCCCGCAGGGGTACACGGAGCCGACCCCCAGTAGCGTCCGCGCTGACATGGCGGAGGACAGCCGGAAGTTCCGGGCTTGGGCCCGCAGCTGAGCCCGGAGGGTGGCCCCCACCGGGCCCGCGCCCCGCCCCCCAAGAGGGTGAGAGCGCAGGTATCACACAGATTCGGTGTGGATGTGTCGTGGTTGGATGTGCGGTCTGTGCGAGTCGAGCCAGGTGATGAGGAGGCGGTGTCGGTGGCCGAGCAGGAGAGTCCCGCGGAGGAGTGGGTGACGTTGAAGGAGTGGGCGGCGCTGGTGGGGTACAGCCACGGCTACGCGGTGCATGTGATGCCGCGGGTCTATGCGGACTTCCCGGCGCCGGAGCAGCCCCGGCGGGGGGTGAGCGCCAAGGGCGGGGGCGGGGGCAGCGCCCTGTACGACCCGGTCAAGTTGGAGCCGTTCCGGCCGCGCCGGCCCGAGCCGTTGGAGCTGGATGCGGAGGACTTGGACCGCGAGGTGACGCTGGGCGGGTTCGCGAAGCTGATCGGGGTGGACGGGCGCAGCGTGTCGCAGATCAAGGACGACCGGCCGGACACGTTGCCGGACACGGTGGACGGTCAGCGTTGGTATCCGCGGGCGCGGTTTTTCGCGCGGGATCTGCTGTTGATGTGGAACAGCCGGCCCGGTCAGGGGGCGGGGTCGGACAAGCGTCGTCCGCCGCTGCCGTGGAAGGAGGAAGGGCCGGGCTCCTAAGCGCCCACGCACCCCCGCTCGTTCCCCATCCCCCTCCCCTTCCGCTCCCGCCCCCCTGGCCTTGGGCCCTGCTGTGTCCCTGGTCGGGGTCTTTGTCCAGGCGGGGGCGGCCCCGCCCCACGGGCCGCGCCCGCCTGGCCCCGAAAAAGCGGGTGTGCGGGCTGTTTTGTGGGTGATTGGTGCGAACTAAGGGGCTTTCGTGGGCGTCCTAGTCGCCGTAGGCGCGTTCCCAGCCCCTTGCTGTACCGGGTGGGTTGAGCGCGCGGGGATCTTGCTGGACCACCAGGGGGTTGCGCGTGGCGTGGGTGACGACGCTGGGCCCGGACGCTTCCCAGGTCGACTACCGGCTGCAGAGCCAGTGCGGTTGCGACCAGGCCTCCCACACCCACGGCGAGAACGAATCGCACTCCCCTGGTGATGAGGACGCCCAGGCGGCCGAGGACTACCGGCTGTACGGGGCCGCGCGTGCGGTGGAGCGGGTCGGGTCGGGATGGGCGGCGTTCGGCGAGCGGGCCGGCACCCCGCTGGGCGATGAGGCCGCGCTGGAGTCGATGCGCCAGGTGATGGCCGGGCGCGATCCGCGCACCGGTCAGCAGCTGGTGGCCCCGAAGATGGCCGTGGACCCACGGGCCAAGCTCGAGGCCGCCCCGTTGGTGGAGGCGGTGCGTGCGGTGGCCGAGGCCGCGCACATGGAGCCGGCCGCGTTGTTGGAGTCGCCGCGTCTGGCCGCCCGGTTCGCCCGCCTGGAGAAGGGGCTGGTGCGTGACGGGCAGGGGCACCGGGCGCCGGTGGCGGAGCTGGAGGCGATCGCCGAGGCCGCGGGTGTGGACCCGGGCCGGGTGTGGGATGCGGCGGACCTGGAGCGGGCGCGCGCCCATGGCGATGATCGTGTGCGGGTGGGCAACCGGGGCTATGACCTGGTGCTGAACATGCCCAAGAGCGTGTCCTTGGCCTTCGCACTGTCGGATGAGAAGACGGCTGCGGAGATCGAGGAGATCTACCTGGAGTCGGTGCGCGAGACCGTGGCCGACGTCGAGGGGTGGGTCGCCTACGGGATGAGCGGCCACCACGGTGACGGTGAGCGGGCCCAGCGGGTGGAGGCGAGCGGGTTCGCGGCCTCGATCACGCTGCACCGCTCGGCCCGGCCGGTGGAGGGGCAGATCGGTGATCCGCACATCCACGCGCACGTGATGATCCCGAACATGGTCCAGTGCGCCGATGGCAAGTGGCGGACCTTGGCGGCGGGTGGGCGTGATCTGCACCGGCATGTGGCGTTGGCGGGTGAGCTGGCCAAGGCGCGGATGCGGGAGAAGCTGACGCGCCGCTACGGGGCGGTGTGGAAGCAGGACGAGCGCACGGGTGAGTGGGAGATCGCCGGGTTCGACCCGGCGCTGCGCGGGGTGTTCAGTTCGCGGGCCCGCCAGATCAACGCCCTGGTGGGGGAGGACGCTTCCCGGGAGCACAAGCAGGCCGCGGGGCGGGTGCTGGCCGAGGCCAAGAACCCGTTGAGCGAGACCGGGTCGGCGCGTCAGGCGTGGCGGGCCCGGGCTCAGGCGTCGGGTTTTGACGTGGACGCGGTGGTCGCCGGCGCACTCCCCGGGGCAGGCGCCCCGGGGCCTGAGGTTTCCCGGCCGTCGCTGGAGGAGCTGGTCGCGAAGGTCTGGGATCCGCGGACGGGGGTGACCTCCCAGCGCAAGGTCGTCAACCGGGCGCAGGTGATGGCCGCGGTGGCGGCCGCGCTGCCGGGCGGGGTGGGCCGGCTCTCGGAGCTGGAGGTGCTCACCGACGCGGTGCTGGGATCCGGTGAGGCGGTGGCGCTGCCCACCAGCGAGGGCGCACACCTGTCGAACGCCGCCCGGGTGACCTCGAAGCGGATCGTGGATGCTGAGCGCACGATCACCGGTTCGGCGGAGCGGCGCCTGGGCCAGGGCGCGGCGGTGGTCGAGCGCACCCAGGCGGTGGCGGTGCTGCGCGCGTTCGAGGCCGAGCGCGGGTTCGCGTTGTCGGCGGAGCAGCGGCGGGTGGCCGCGCGGCTGATGGGTGCGGGCCACGGGCTGGACATGGTGCGGGGTGTGGCCGGGGCCGGTAAGACGACGCTGATGAGCGCGGTCAACACCGGGTGGGAGGCGGCCGGGTACAAGGTTGAGGGCGCCGCAGTCGCCGCGGTGGCCGCCTCCAACTTGCAGGCGGAGTCGGGGATCTCCTCGAGCACCGTGGCGACCTGGTTGCAGCGCATCGAGTCCGGGCCCGGTCTTGAGGGTGTGGACGTGCTGGTGGTGGACGAGGCCGCGATGGTCGATGACCTGTCCATGGCGGTGCTGGTGGCCGAGGCCGAGCGCACCGGCACCAAGGTCGTGGGCATCGGCGATCCCAAGCAGCTCAAGGCGATCGGGGTCGGGGGGACGTTCGCGGCGGTACACACCATCGTCAAGGGCGACACCTTGACGCAGAACCGCCGGCAGAGCGAGGCGGTGGACCAGCAGGCGCTGGCGGCGTGGCTGGAGGAGGGGCGCGAGGTCGCGCTGTCGGTGTGGGGCAGCGCGGGCCGGGTGCACGCCGCCGAGCGCGCCCACGAGGCGCACGAGGCCATCGCCCAGGCCTGGTGGGGGGATCGCCAGGGGATCGAGGACCGGTTCCAGGGCGTGGAGGACGTGCTGGTGCTCGCGGCCCGCAACGGGGACGTGGACGAGCTCAACCACCGCATCCGCTCCCTGGCCCGGGCGGGCGGCCACCTGGAGGGCGAGGAGGTCGGTTTCGTGCTGCGGGGCGGGGACCGGCTGGCGTTGGCCTCGGGGGATGTGGTGCGGGTGCGCCGCAACGACTACCGGTCCCGGCGCGGTGAGGGCGAGGACGTCCTCAACGGGTTCCGCGGGGTGGTGGCCGAGGTGGACACCCGGCGCGGGGCGCGGGTGGAGTGGCGCCGCCGTGGTCGTGTGCACAGTGCCTGGATCAGCCCTGAGGCGATCGGGCGGGGCGATCTGAGTCATGGGTATGCGATGACGATCGCGGCCGCTCAGGGGCTGACGTGTGCGCGTGTGCACGTGTACGGGATCGGGGCGGACGCGCATTCGCTGTATCCGGCGATGACGCGCTCGCGCAAGCGCGCGGATCTGTACCTGGCCTCGGAGGCGTTGGAGGATCCGAAGCTGCGGGAGCGCCTGGCGGGTGCGCGCAGCGACAAGGACGTGGTGGGTGCGTGCATCAGCGCCTACGCGCGCACGCTGGAGGTGCGCCGGGAGGGGTTGGTCATCGAGGAGTTGGACGGTGCCCAGCCCGAGCGGGCGCAGGGTGCGCCGCGTCAGCGTCCGAATGTGGGTCCCGGGCGCGGGGGTATCGATGCGCCGGTGGGTGTGGACAAGGCGCTGGGCAAGCTCGCGGCCCGCAAGGGCGCTCCTGGGCCGGTCAACCGGCGCGGGAGTGGTCCGGGGCGCAAGGGCGGGCGGGCCAAGTAGGGTCCGCCCGCCTCGGCGGGGCCGGTCAGCTCGCGGCCCGCCGCCGGGGTTTGGTGCTTGGTGGGGCGGAGCCCTAGGCCTGGGGTAGGAACTTGTCGCAGGCCAGAGGGCTAGACCCGTTTTGGGGCTGCCTTTCTCCCGTTTGAGCTTTACATCGTCAAGGTGAGGGTGTTGTCTTCGCCCGCCCCGGCTCCCGCTACCTGTACCAGGTGTTCCCGTGCCAGTTCAGCGGCCCTTTCCTGAGGGGCCCACCCCCGGTCCCGGTACCAGTGGGCGACCTGGCCAACCATCGACGTGATCTCTCGGACCGCCTCCCGGCAGGCGTCCTCGTCCCCCAGGGCCTGCGGATCAGCCGCGGCCAGGGCGCGGGCCGCTTCGCGCAGCCGGGCGGCCGCCACCGTGGCCGAGGCACGCACCGGAGGGCGCCCCGCGTGGCTCCAGTCCCGCTCGGCCGCCCCCACAGCCCCCGCCACCGAGGGCGGCGCGGTGGCCGCGGCCAGGGTGAGCGCATCGGACAGCGCCGCCACCCCCGACGCACGCGCCCCCGCACCCCAGGGCCCCCACAGCTCCCCCTGGGCGCGCACCGCCCGGGTCAGACCCGCCCAGGGCCCGCCCTCGTGGACCGGAGCCGGAACAGGGGGCGCGTCAGCGAAGCGCGAGCGCACCCGGGGCAGGGACAGGTCCGGGGCCAGGGACCCGCCGGAGAACCACACCGGCTGACCATCAGGGGCCACATCCCCGGGCAGAGCCAACGCGTACCCGGTCACGGCCCCGGCGGCGCTCTCGCGCAGGCGCAACAGCGCCCCACCCTCCCCCAGGGCGGCGAAGAACCCCTCCTCGGCGCGTGCTGTGGCCGCCGCACGGCGGGCCAGACGCTCCAGAACAGCGCGCGAGGGCCGCTCCCGGCCCTCGCGCAGGGCCTTCTCGGTCTCGCCGCGGGTGGGCGAGGGGGCGGAGGTGTTGTCGGAGGCGCTGGTGGGGCGCAACCCCAGTTCGTCCTCCAGGCGCCGGCACTCCTGGCGCAGGCGCAGGGCGTCGTTGTGGATGTCGGGGTTGGTGTCGTCCTGGCGGGCCAGGGTGGCGAGCAGGTGGATGTGGTGGCTCTGGGGGCCGTCGTGGCGTACGGCCACCCACCGGCAGGCCCGTTCATCGCCCAGGGGGGCCACCCCGCCGGCCGAGGCGAGGCGGCGCGCCACCTGCTCCCACTCGGGGTCGGTGAGGGGGCGGTCGGTGGGGGCGACGCGGATCGCGCAGTGCCACACGTGGCGGCGCACCTGGGGGCGCACGAACCGGTCCAGGCGCCGGGCCAGCACGCCCAGGTCGGCCTCGGGGGTGCGGCCGGGGTCGGGGACGCCCAGGGTGCGCCAGGCGGCGACCTGGTGGGGGTCGGTGTGCTCGTTGGCGCTTCCGGGCCCGTACAGGTACTTGAGCAGTCCGAGGGTGTCCTGGCCGCGCATCACCTTGGCGATCATGGTCGGGAGTGTTCCACAACCGCCTCGCCCGCGTCCTCGAGGATCTCCACCGCGGCCGCGGCGCGCTCGAGCAGGGCCCGGACCTGGTCGGGTGCGGGGTCGGTGAGGGTGCGCAGGTCGGCGCCCAGGTGTTCCAGGGCGATGACGGCGTCGTTGAGGGCCACCAGGATCTGGCGGGCGTCGGGTGAGGTGGCCAGGGTCTCGCGGGCCACGCCCAGGGCGGCGTGGGCGGCGAACCCGCTCAGGGTCATGGCCTGGTCCTTGGCGGCCTGGAGCAGCAGGGCGTGCTCGTCGTCGCTGAGGCTGAGCTTGACGTAGTTGTCGCGGCGGATGCCGATCCTGCGGTTGCCGCGCCGGTGCTGGGCCGTGTCCTCCACTGCCGGGCTCCTCCTCGTGGTGGGGGGGGTGTTCTCGCGTTGCCTGGTGATGATGGCCGATGCGCGGGGCGGGGGCGAACGCGGGTCGAGAACCAGGAGCCGGTCCGCAGCTTCTGACAGACTCGTCCGGTTACTGGCGATTTGGGAGAAACCGATGTCCGATGTGCTGTCCTCCTCGACCTGGTGGCTGGTGTGTGCCGCGGCGCTGGTCGTGACCGGTGTGGCGGTGTGGGGGATGCGCCGCGCGGCCTCGCGCAGACCGAGGCCGGCCCCGGGGCCGGGGCGTGCGGGGGCGGTGTCCCTGCACGGCGGCTACCTGGTGGCGACCGTGGTCATCGCGGTGGTGGCGCTGGCGCTGATCCTGGTCGCGTTCACCATGAGCTACGCGGCCCTGTACGAGGCGGCCACGTGGCTTGAGGACACTCAGCTGCACGCGCTCAACGGTGGTGACCTGCGGTTCCTGTTCCCGGTGGGTATCGACGCGGTCATCGTCTACTTCCTGGCCATGGACCTGCTCATGGAGTGGCAGGGGCGCCGGCACGCGTTGAACCGGTGGGCGGCCTACGCACTGTCGGCCATCACGATCATCCTCAACGTCTCCCAGGGGGACGGGTCCACCGCTTCCTACCTGGGGCACGCGGGCCCGCCGATCGTGATCATCCTGATCGCGGAGGGGGTGGCGGCGTGGATCCGGCACCTGGCGGGGCTCGCGCACGGCCAGGCCGCCGACCGCATCCCGGTGGGGCGCTGGGTGGCGCACCCGGTCTCGACGCTGAAGGTGGCCCGTCTGATGCTGGGGTGGGGCATCACCTCCTACCCGCGGGCGTTGGAGCACGAGCAGCGCCGGCAGCTGGCCTACGCGATGCTGCGCGAGCAGCACGGGCTCACCTGGCGCCGGCACACCCCGCGGCATCTGCGGTGGATGCTCGACAACGGGTACGAGCTCGACACCGCCTTCGCTCTGACCCGGGCGATGACCGCGTCCTCGGTGGCCATGACCGCCGAGGAGGTCACGGCCCTGGCCAACCCGGGCGGCCAGGGTGGCCACGAGGTTGGCCATGGGGTTGGCCACGCTGTCCAGGGTGGCCACGAAGGTGGCCAGCAGGAGCCGGCGCCCGCCCCCGTTCCTGGCGATGGCCAGGAGGAGGCGGACACGGTGGACACCACCGTGGCCACGCCCTCCCCCGCCCCGGACACGGCCGTGGTCGAGGTGGCCACCGGCTCCGAGGCGCACCCCCCGCAGGAGGCGCCCGCACCGGTCCCTGAGACCGTGCCCGCCCCCTACTGGACGCGGGAAGGGCCGGTGTTCCAGAGCGCCCCGCCCCAGGAACAGACCGCGGCCGAGGCGCCCCGCGAGCCGGCGGCGGCCGCCGAACCCGCGCCCGCGGTGGAGCAGGAGAGCGTGCCGGAACTGCTCTCACCTGAGCAAAAGCGCGAACGCGTGCGGGAGTTGCTGCAGACCCGCCCCGAGATCACCGACGCCGAGATCGCCGAGCGCATCCACGCCTCCCCGCGCACCGCGCGCCGCTACCGCAGCGAGCTGGCCCCGCAGCGCCCGCTGGTGGACACCCCGCACTGACCGCCCCGGACACACCCCGGCGCCGGTGCCTGAGACGGGCTCCGTGCCGGGGCCGGCGCCCGCCCGGGCGCGGTGGTGCGGAGGGTGGCCAACCCCGGCCGCACCACCCCGTGGCCACGGTGGCCAGGGCTGTGGCCACGGTGGCCACGACCATCCGGAGCGCGCCGGTTTTACCGCGTAAAACCCTCCGGCGCCGGCCGACGCACCGCTACCTGACGCGGCCGGTGCCGGAGGCGGTGTCCACGACATGTCCATGCGTGGCCAAGGCGTTGGCCACGCATGGACACGCCCCTGCAGCGCACCGTGTGCCCGGTTCAGGGCACCTCTCCCACTCGCTGGCGGACGCGGATTTTTACGCGGTAAAACCCGCCGAGCCTCCCGAACCCCGGCCGCTGGCCAGGAAAACCGCAGGTGGGTGCGCACCGTGACGCCCCCGCAGGGACGATGGACACGGCACCTGGGAAACCCCGAGTTCAACTCCGGTGGCGAGGCGCCACCGCCCTGTCTCCTCGTCTTGGACGAGCCGCCCTCGCCCGAGGGCGCCCTCGACCCACCGGCGCATCCAACGTGTCCAACGCCCCCGTGCCCCTCCTTGGCCACCGCCGGCCCCGGTGGCCAAGGCCCTGGCCACGCCTGGCCACCGTTGTCCACGCGTGGCCACCAGCCCCGGGCACGGCGCAGGGCGCAGGGCGGATCGTGGCCACCCCTTGGCCACGGTGGCCAGAGCCCGACGGTGGCGCCGGCCATGCGTGGCCAAGGACGGTGGCCACCCATGGTCGGGGTGCGCCAGGGTCCACACGGCGGGTCCTGGAGCTCTAGGCTCGGGCCGTGATCCATCTTCAGATCCGTGGCGAGGACGGCACCATCCAGACTCGCGCTGAGCACGGTCTGGTCTGGGGGCGGAGCTGGCCGGCCTGGACCAGTCGGTGTTCGCGATGCTGGGGCACCTGCTGCCGTACGCGGACACCGTGTTCCACAGCCGCCAGGTGTCCACCCTGCTGGGAGAGGTACCGCGCCTGCCGCCGGGCGTGCTCACCGACGAGTTCGCGCGCGAGTTGCTGGACCTGGGGCAGCGAGTCCTGGACGGAGAACACCTGTACCTGTGGTTCCTCGGAGACTGAACCGGCAGGCCCTCCCGCTCCCGGGACGGCGGCCTGAGGGCGGGGAGGATCACGACCCAGGGCACAACTGGGGTCCGCCTGTCGTGACGGGCGGCCCCACCTCCTGGGTGGAGGAGCTCGTGGGTTTTACCGCGTAAAACCCTCCGCTTCACCCCGTCCCCCGCACCCCCCGGGGCGTGGTGCCGGCCATGGCCGGACACCGTGGCCACGCCCGTCCTCGAGGTCGGGACATGGTGGCCACCAGAACGTGTGGCGGAGGGCGGAGCCCGTCTCGTGGCCACCCCTTGGCCACGATGGCCAGAGCCCGCCGGTGGCGCCGGGCGCGGTGGCCACGAGGCGTGGCCACCGTGGCCGGGGTGCGACTCGGCCATGACCGGGGGCGGCCACCCGAGGGCGGGCGCGGTGACCGCCAGGCGGCGTCCGCGGGTTTTACGCGGTAAAACCCCGGCCCCTCACCGAGGGCCCGGGAAGGTCCACGAGAGGGGCTGTACAGCTCGACGGGTTTTACCGCGTAAAACGCAGGGCGGTGCGCCCGCCAGACGCCCCCGAACCCCTCCCCGGAGCGGTGCACCGCAAGGGGCGTGGACGGCCCCCTGGACACGAGGTCCTGTGTCAACCCCACCCCGCACCAACACCCGCCGGACGCTAGGCCTGGCGTGCCGCCTCGTGCAGGCGCACCCGCAGCCGGTCCGCCAGGGTCGAGACCCGCTCTGCCGTCGGCGTGTTGGGAGCGGCGGCCGCCGCGGCTTCCAGGACCATCAGTACGTCGTGGGCCTCCTCCAGTGTCAGCAGCGGCGGCACCGACCCCGGCGCGAGCAGATCGTCGACCAGGTCCACCTTGGTGGGCAGGCTCTGCCGGATCCGCGTGCGTGCCGACCCCAGCCCGCTCTGCCCCATGCCTGCGCGCCGCTGCCCCATCGTGCCGCCCCTCGTGCTCGCTGCTCCTCGGCCGACCGTAGCGCCACCCGCACCCCAGAGGGGCCGAACTACAGGCGGTCCAGGAACGCTTGGGCGAACCGCTGGAGTTCGTCGGGTCCCAGCCCTGAGGCCAGTTCCTTGTAGACCTGCTCGGCCAGGACTTCGGGCTCGTCCCAGGACAGGTCCAGCGTCAGCTGCTCGCCCGGTTGCGGGGCGCCCTTGGGCTGGGCGGCACCCGGCGGTGGGTTCTTCGCCGCCGGGGTTCTGGGCTGCGCCGGGGCCGCCGGGGAGGGGTCGGCGGGTTTTACCGCGTAAAACTCCTCCTGCTGGTCCCGGCGGGCGGCCAGTTGCTCCTGGGGTGGGAGTTTGCCCAGTTCCCGGGCCTGGGCCAGCTTCAGCTCCCCGTCCTTGAGCGCCTGCTGCAGATCCGGGTGCAGGTCGAGCAGGATGAGGCGCTGGGTGATCCACCCGTTGGACTTGCCCAGCAGGGCGGCTGCCTGCGAGCGGTTCAACCCCTGGCCCAGGAGCTTGCCGATCTCGCGGGCCTCCTCCAGGGGGTGCAGGTCCTGGCGGTGGATGTTCTCGGCCAGCACCGCCGCCCGCAGGGTGACCTCGCTGTCGTCCTGTTCGCCGCGGGGGGTGCGCACGTGCACCGCCACGGTCTCCAGGCCGGCCTGCCGTGCGGCGGCCAGGCGGCGGTTGCCGTTGATGACGACGAAGACCGCCTCGGCCACCGCCTCCTCGTGCTCGGGGTGGGCGTGGACGTAGGCGCGGCGGGGGATGACGTGCAGCGGTTGCAGCAGCCCGTGCTCGGTCAGGCTGTTGGCGAGCTCCGAGAGGTCGCCCAGGCTCTCGCGCGGGTTCTCGGGGTTGCCCGCCAGATGGGCCAGGGGCACCCGGGAGGGGTCCGCGGGTGCCTCCCCCGCGGCCTGGGAGATGAGTTGGCGGCGGGCGCTGGTGGCCCGCCCCGCGGCGCCGAAGGAGGCCGAGCGGCCCAGCTTGTCGGCCTTGCTCATGAGAGGATCCCCGCGATCTTGCGCATGGCGGCGGCCTGGTCGGACTTGGGGTCGTAGACGAGCAGGCCCTGCTTGCTGCGCACCGCCTCGCGCTGCTCCTTGCGGTCGGGCACCACCGCGATCACCGCCGGGTCGCCGATCTCCTGCCAGGCCTGCAGCGAGGAGGTGGCGATGTACCCGCGGCGGCTGTCGTACATGTTGACCACCAGCCCCAGGTAGTCGACCTCCAGGCGCATGTCCTGGCGCAGGTCCTCGATCTGCCCGGTCAGCAGGGTGTAGGCGTCGGCGCTGGAGTCCTCGGCCTGCACCGGGATCACCACCCCGGAGGCGGCGGGCTTCTCCTCGGGGCGGCGGCGCCCGTAGTAGATGGCGCTGTCCATGGCCAGGCCGAGGCTGGGCGGGCAGTCGACCACGATGACGTCGAAGCCGGACTCCAGCGGTTCCAGGGCCCGCTCCAGGGCGGCCTCGCGGGCGCGGATCGTGGAGAGCTTCACGTCCAGGACGAAGCCGTCGGCGCACGCCGGCAGCAGGTGCAGCCGGTCGCCGAAGCGCTCGTCGGCGATGGGCACGATGAGGTCGGCCAGGTTCCCCTGGGCCTCGCCGGTCATGTGCTTGACCAGGCTGTCGCTGCCCAGGGCCAGGTTGTCCACCCCGAACTGGGTGCTCAGGTGCCCCTGGGGGTCGAAGTCCACCAGCAGCACCCGCTGAGCGGGGCCGCCGTACTCGGTGCCTTCGGCGTAGGCTTGCCCGATCCCGGCGGTCAGGGCGGTCTTGCCCACGCCGCCCTTCTGGTTGGCCAGGATCCTGCGTCGGGGATGCGGTGTTGCCACGTGCTCCTCCTGTGGGGAAGGGTGGTCGGCGAGCCAGAGCTCCAAGGCCTGCGCCAAGCCCTGGATGTAGGAGACCTTGCGGTCGGCGCAGTGCGCTTTGAAGGTGTCGTAGACGCCCGGTGCCAGCCAGGTGCTGAACGGCGGGGCCCCGGAGGTGTTGGCGGCGGGGCGCGGGCCGGCCTGCTGCCAGGCCTGGAGCGCTTGGGCCACCACGTCCTGCATGTCGAGCCGGTGCTCGGCGGCGCGGACCTTCACGCGGGATCGGAGCTGTCCGGGCAGCTTGGAGGTGACCTTCTCCCTCTCGCCGGAGGTTGATGATGCCATGGGCGTTACCTTACTAACGCCGCCTGAGCTGGGCGAAGCTCTTCCCCGCGCGCGCCGCGATCTTTTACCCCGTAAAACTCTGCGCCGCGGTGCCCGCTCGGTTTTACCGCGTAAAACCCAAACCCCCTGGCCCCCGCCCTGCACGGCCCAACGCGAGGGCGAGCGCCCCGCACACGAGCGATCCCCACCGTGCGTGCCGAGGGGGGTCGGCATGCGCGGCGGGGATCGGCGGTGCGGTGACCCCTGTGGGCTTCAGCCCTGGGCGGGGGCGGTGATGAGGCGCTTGGTGGAGCGGCGGAAGGCCCAGATGACGACGACGGCGGCCAGGGCGGTCAGGGGGATGCCGGTGACGGTGTCGGCGATGGCCAGGCCGGTGGTGGAGTCGGCGAGGTAGAGCCA
>NZ_JAUZMY010000038.1:0-55659 GCF_036327455.1 Nocardiopsis codii
GGCTCCAACAGACGCATCACCATCCGCGACAACGTGCTCTTGCCCGAACCGGACTCACCCACGATGCCCAGCGTCTCCCCCTGGTGCAGATCGAAGGACACACCCTTGACCGCCCAGAAGTCCGTGGCCTTGCCCCACGTACCGCCGCGCACCTTGAAGCGCTGGGCGACGTCCTCGACCCGCAGCAGCGGTTCGCCGGTGTTGTCGCCGGTGCCGCTCACGGGCGGAACGAAGGCCTTGAACTCGCCGGGCTCGGTGACCGTGCCGTCGCGCTGCTCCCTCTCGATCCGGTCCGCCCGGTCCTGTGCGCGGCGCTGGGCGCGGGAGACCTCGACGCGCGGCACCGCCGCCAGCAGCCCCTGGGTGTAGGGGTGTTCGGGAGCGGACAGGACCCGGCGCACGTCACCGCGCTCCACGGCCACGCCGTGGCGCATGACCACGACCTCGTCCACCGAACCGGCGACGACCGCCAGGTCGTGGGAGACCAGGATCAGGCCCATGTTCAGGTCGCGGCGCAGCTCGTCCAGCAGGTCGAGGATGCGGGCCTGCACCGTCACGTCCAGGGCGGTGGTCGGCTCGTCCGCGAGCAGCACCTTGGGGTCGCACATGAGCCCCATCGCGATGACCACGCGCTGGCGCATGCCGCCGGAGAACTCGTGCGGGTAGGAGTTGATCCGTGTGGCCGGGTCGGGGATGCCCACCCGGTCCAGGGACTCGATCGCCCGCTTGCGGGCGTCGGCCTTGGAGGCCTTCGGGTTGTGGATCCGGTAGGCCTCGACGAGCTGGTTGCCGATCGTGAACTGCGGGTGCAGCGACTGCATCGGGTCCTGGAACACCATGGCGATGTCGTTGCCGCGCATCCGCCGCAGCTGCTTGTCCGACGCCGACACCACGTCCTGGCCCGCGACCTCGATGGAGCCGGTGATGCGCGCCCGGCTGCCCCGGTGCAGGCCCATCAGCGCCAGCGAGGTCACGCTCTTGCCCGAGCCGGACTCGCCCACGATGCCGAGGGCGCCGCCGGCGGGCACCTCGAAGGACAACCCGTTCACCGCCTGGACGTCGCCGTCCATGGTCGGGAACGTCACCCTCAGGTCGTCCACGCGGACGACGGGCTCGGTCGAGGCCATGTCACATTCCTTCATTAGAGCTGGTCTGGTCGAACGCTGTCGCGCGTTACTTCGCGATCCGCACCCGCGGGTCGACGATCGGGTACAGCAGGTCGACGATCAGGTTGCAGATGACGATGAAGACGGCTCCCAGCAGGGTCACGCCCAGGATGACCGGGAGGTCCTTCGACACGATCGAGTCGATCGCGTACGCGCCGACACCGTTGAGCGAGAACACCTTCTCGGTGAGGATCGCGCCGCCGAGGACCATGCCGATGTCCAGGCCCAGGATGGTGACGATCGGGGTGAGCGTCGGGCGCAGCGCGTGCTTGAAGATCACGCGGCCCTCGCTGAGCCCCTTCGCACGGGCGGTGCGGATGTAGTCCTCGCCGAGGGTCTCCAGCATGCCCGCGCGGGTCTGCCGCGCGTACTGCGCCGCGTGCAGGAACGCCAGGGTCACCCAGGGCAGGAACATGACCTGGAACCAGGCGACCGGGTTCTCACCGAAGGGGACGTAGCGGGAGACGGGGAACAGCTCCCACTGGTGCACGAGGAACGACAGCGCCAGCAGACCCGTGAAGTAGATGGGGAGGGAAACGCCGATGAGGGCGGTGCCCATGGCGAGCCTGTCGAACAGGCTGCCCTTCTTGACCGCGGACAGGACGCCGACGGCCACGCCGCCGATGACCCAGATGACGGCCGCGCCCAGACCCAGGGAGAGGGTGACGGGCAGGCGGTCGAGCAGCTGCGGCAGGACCGGGGTGTTCGTGATGAAGGAGTAGCCGAGGCAGGGGGCGGCGCACTCGACCGTCTCCCGGCCGAAGGTGAACTCCTGGCCGAACACGAGGCTGCGGACGAACTCCAGGAACTGGACCGCGACGGGCTGGTCGAGGCCGAGGCGTTCCACGGTGGCGTCCAGCGCCTCCGGGGTGGGCGCCTTGCCCACGTACATCGCCGCCATGCCGTGCGGCGTGACGCCGGCCCAGCGGGGCAGGACGTAGAAGATCCAGAAGGTGACCGCCGTGACGACGGCGAGTAGCAAGAGTCCCGCACCCAGGCGGCGGAGAATATAGTTCAGCATCGCGGTCAGCGGCGGGGTCTCACGGGGCCGTGGACCCCGCCGCTTTCACCTGCCTTCTCGTACTAGTTCAGGCCGGTAGTGGGGCTAGCCCCGGTCCACGCCCAGCGCCATGAAGTCGTACATCATGTACGCCGGCTGGTAGTAGGCGTTGGTGAGCTCGTCGGAGCGGTAGATCAGCGTCTTGTCGAAGACGACAGGCAGGATCGCGGCGTTCTCCATGACGAGGGTGTCGATCTGCGCGTAGATCGAGGCGCGCTCGTCGGGGTCCTCGGTCTTGAGCGCGTCGTCCCAGAGGCCGTTGACCTCGGGGTCGTCGAGCTCGGAGGTGTTGAAGTTGCCGGTCTCCATGATCGCGTCGCCGTGCGTGATCTTGGAGGCGAAGCCGTAGCCGGTCGGCCAGTCCGGGCCCCAGCCCGAGACGCTCATGCCGATGTTGTTCTCACGGACGTAGTCCTGGGAACCGGCGTACTGACCGAAGAAGTCCGCGGACGGGAAGCTCTTGATCTCGGCCTCGATGCCCACGCGGGCGAGGGACTCCTGGAGGGCCTCGGCCGTCTGGACGTCCTTCTCGCGCTCGACGCGGACGGCGATGTTGGTCTTGAAGCCGTCGGCCTCGCCGCACTCCTCGAGCTTGGCCTCGGCGGCCTCGATGTCACCCTTGTTGTCCGTGGACGGGTAGAGGTTCGACTCGGGGTCCGAGCCGGGGATCGCCGGCGGGAGCAGGTTGGTGGCGAGGTCGCCACCGGTCGCGCCGCCCCAGGCGCGCCACATGCTGTCGCGGTCGGCGGCGTACATGATCGCCTGGCGGCAGGCCACGTCCTCGATGATCGGGGTGTGGATGTTCACGTAGCGCAGGGCGCCCGAGAACGGGTTGTCCAGGTTGCCCTGGACGCTCTCGTCGTCGACCAGGCGGGTGTTCATCGCCGGTCCGACGCCGACACCGGCGAGGTCGACGTCGATCTCACCGTTGACCAGGCGCTCGTCGATCTCGTCCTGGTTGACGCCGATCTCGACCTCGATGCGGTCCGGCAGGGCCGGGCGCACGGCGTCGGTCGAGGCGTCCCAGTGCTCGTTGCGCTCCAGGTTCAGCCTGACGCCGGGCTCGTAGTCGCCGTCGAACTTGTACGGGCCGGACGAGACGACGTGCTCCTGGTAGAGCTCGCCGCGGTCGGCGTCGACCGGCACGGGGGCTGTCTGCGGCTGGGTCAGCACGTTCGGGAACTCGGAGAAGGAGTCCTTGAGGTGGAAGACCAGGGTGTAGTCGTCCGGGGTCTCGATGGAGTCGAAGCCCGCGAGCGGGTCCGAACCCTCGTAGACGTTGTGGTCGGCCTGGTCCAGGTGCGCCTTGAAGTACTGCGGGCCCTCGCTGAACACGCCGCCGTTGAAGTTGGCGCGGGCGATGCCGTACTTGATGTCCTGGGCCGTGATCTCAGTGCCGTCCTCGTACTTGAGGCCTTCCTGGATCTCGACGGTCCACTCGGTGAAGTCGTCGTTGGCCTCCGGCAGGTTCGCGGCCATGTCGGGGATGAGCTCGGTGGCGGCGTCGCCCGGCTCCGGGTTGAAGGCCAGGAGCGTACGCGCGTAGTAACGGGAGAAGTTCCAGTTGAACGCGTAGTACGTGTTGGCCGGGTCGGTGGAGTCGAAGTCGCCGGCGATGGCGTACTTCAGCGTGCCACCGGTGACCTCGGACGGGTTGACGACCTCGGTGGAGCCGAGGTCGAAGGTGCCCGATCCGGAGCCGCCGCCGGTCTCGGAGGAGCCACCGCCGCAGGCGGACAGGAGGAGGGCTGCCGACGCGCCGAGCGCGACGAAGCCTAGGGTTCGTTTCCTCAAGGAAGTGCCTCTCATGCGAACCTGATGTGGGGATGGTGAGGACCCGCGGGTTGATCCACGCCCGCACGGGGAGGGGCGAGTGCCCGCCCCGTGCGAGCGAGGATCAGTCGGAGGTCTTGGGGTCGAACGCGTCGCGGAGACCGTCGCCGAAGAGGTTGAACGCGAGCACCGTGACGAAGATGGCCAGGCCCGGGAAGACGATGAAGTAGGGCGCCGTCTGGTAGAAGGGCACCGCTTCGGAGAGCATCTTTCCCCAGCTGGGCGTGGGCGGGTTGATGCCGACGCCCAGGAAGCTCAGGGCCGCCTCGAAGAGGATGTTCGTGGGGATCAGCAGCGTCGCGTAGACGACGATCGGCGTGACCAGGTTCGGGAGGATCTCCCGGAAGAGGATGTGCCGGTTGCTGGCGCCCAGGCTGCGGGCGGCTTCCACGAACTCGCGCTCGCGCAGGGAGAGCGTCTGGCCGCGGACGATGCGGGCGATGTAGGGCCAGTTGAAGAACCCGATGATGAACACGATGACGCCGATGCGCAGCCCGTTGCCTTGGAGGCCGAGCATGCCCTCGGGGATGACGCCGACGAGGGCGATCGCGAAGAGCATCAGGGGGAAGGCCAGGAAGATGTCCATGGCCCGGCTGATGACGGTGTCGACCCAGCCGCCGAGGTAGCCGGCGAGGATACCGAGGAAGGTTCCGAGGGCGACGCAGACGAGCGTGGCGAGGAAGGCCACCAGCAGGGAGATCTGCGCGCCGTAGAGGATGCGGCTGAACAGGTCGCGTCCGGTGGTCGGCTCGACGCCGAGCAGGTGGTCCCCGCTGAGGCCGCCCCAGCGGTCGACGCCGAGCTCGGGGTTCTCGGGGTCGATGTAGGGGATGCGCCGCATGGGGTCGATCAGGTCCTGGTTGAACTGGGTGGGCGGGTGCCCGAACCACTTGACCAGGAGGGGCGCGAACACCGCCGACAGGATGAGCAGTACCACGACGACGCCGGAGATCATGGCGACCTTGTCGCGTCGCAGCCGCTGCCAGGCGATCTGCCGCAGAGACCGGTTCTCGGTGTCGCTGCGACCTGCGGGGGCCGTCACTGCGACGTCCACAGCGTCGGACTGCTCAGCCGACTCAGGGACATGCGAGGGCGCGCTCATCAGGCCACCACTCTCCACTCATACGCTTCTGGCCGAGGGGAACGCGCAGATCCCACACGTGAGACCTCCGGGGGGTGACCCGTCGGGATCTCACGGTGGGGCCGGCCGGTTCTCGACGCTGGCTGGCGTGGGCGCTGGTCCGCGGGGCGGGTGGATGACCCGCCCTCGCTGACTCTGGTCGACGGGACGCGCCTCTTCGGGGAGAAGTTGGACACATCCGGGGACCGTCACGCCCGGGCTGTTACACAGCGACAAACCTACTCGCCCTTTGAACGCATATCGTCCACTATCAGCCCATGTATCTAAATCGTGACAAACACTGCCAAAAAACGTATATAACAACAAATGATGACAGAGTTCGCATTCATCCGATGACCAGCCGCGAGCTGGGACGATGCGGGGCGGGAGCGCCCCCCACGATACGTCCGCCGATGACCGTGTTCGTCCAAAGATGGCGCACACTATGGCAAGTGCTATGCGTCGCAGAGTGATGAGACGCATGCGCACTGCAAGGGAAACCCGGTTGTGACGGGGTCGTCATCGCCTCGTGAACCCGGGATCCCCCACGCTCCGTGACCGGAGCCGGTCGACGCGGGAAGGGACCTCGGGCGACCCGCGGGCCTGCCCGGGGGCCCGGGACCGCGGCAGCGGCGCGGGGACCGGAACGGCGAACGGCCCCGCGCCCTGGGGAAGGGGGAGCGGGGCCGGTGGGAAGCCGAAGGGGTCTAGGCCGCGTTCCGCGGATCATTCCGGGCTCGCGTCCCCCAGGCTTCCTCTCGCTGCGCCGACTGCGCTTGGACAGCCAAACCCGGGCTGACCTGCGCTACCCGTCTTGCGAGAGATGGCCTGGAAGCCGCTCGCGTCGATCGGCGCAAGCGCCGAGTCAACCGAAAGCATCCACAGAACGCGCCCTAGTCGATACCGCGCTTGCGCAGCAGGGCCTCGATGTCGCCGAGGTCGGAGAGGTCGTCGGCGGCTGCGGACTTCTTGGGGGAGGCCCCCACCTGACCGGCCGCGGGCCTGGCCGCGTCCGCGGCGCCCTGCCCTCCGCCGCCCCGGGCCGCCTTCGGCTCCTCGGACGCCCTGCCCCTGGGCCGGGTGCCCACGCCCCGGGCCGCCATGACGCCGGAGACCACGTAGAGGACCACCGCCACGCCGGCCAGGACCACTCCCGCCCAGACGGCGGGGTTGAACAGCAGCCCGACGAGGATGCCGATGATGCTCATGACGAACTGCCAGACGGCGTTCATCAGCCCGATCAGACCGGCGACCAGCGGAAGCAGCGACCACGCCACCCCGCGCAGACCGCGGGCGGCGCCCTTCGCACGCCACACGACGAGGGAGATCACCAGCCCCACGAGGGTGAGGCCGCCTCCCAGGATCAAACCGGTCATCCACGTCAGATTCTCAGGCATGAGCCCAGTCTCCCATTCGGCGCCGGACCGCACATCCGGTCGATCCCTTAGGGCGTGCCCCCGACCCGGCGCCCGTGACGAGGGCCCTTCCCCTCCACGGTACCCGCGCGGCACCGGGACGGAGGGAGAGCCGGTGACCCGGGCGCCGGGCCCGCCGCACCGTGGCGGTCCGGGCCCGGCAGGGAGAGAACGGAGGCGCGGTCAGCGGTCGGCGACCAGCGACTCCAGCCAGTCCAGGTCGACGCCCACGAGGCTGTCGCGGAAGACCACGCCCTCACGCGGCGGGATCTCCACATGGTTGGGCACGGCGACCGTCACGCAGCCGGCGTCGGCCGCCGAGGCCACGCCCACCACCGAGTCCTCGAAGGCGACACAGCGCTCGGGCTCCACACCCAGCCGCCGGGCGGCCCTGAGGTAGGGGTCGGGGTGCGGCTTGTTGGCCTCCACCTCGTCACCCGCGACGGAGTCGTCGAAGCTGTCGAGGCCGATCCCGCCGATCGCCGCCTGGATGAGCTGCCGCTCGGTGGAGGTCACCAGGACCACCGGCACACCGGCCTGCGACAGCATGTCGACCAGCTCCTTGGCCCCCGGACGCAGCTGCGCCCCGCCCTCGAGCTTGGTCCTGAACTTCTCGTAGAGCAGGTCGGCGACCTGGCGGGGGGTGAGGTGGTCGGCTCCGGTCAGGGCGACGATGTAGCGCCCCACGGGCTCGGCGGCGTTGCCGACGTTGGCCTCGTGGTCCCTCGGGGTCCACACCCCGCCCAGCTCCGCGACCAGCTCGGCCTCGGCCTCCCCCCACAGGTGCTCGCTCTCGATGAGGGTGCCGTCCATGTCCAGCAGCACGGCCTGGAGCCGTCTCCCGGTCCCGGTGTCGGAGGTGTCACGGGTCAGCGTGCTCGGTTCACTCATGCGTTCGGCGGCGCGCCCCGGCCCCGGCCGGAAGGAGCGCCGCACTCTCCCCTCGTGTGTGATGGGTTCCCCGCCCGCCCGCGGGGCGCCCTGCCCGCCATCGTGCCGGATCCGGGGCGCCCGCGCCGTGAAGAGGACCTGTCGGCGTCCTTTCCACACTACGAACACATGGGCGGGGACGGGAGGAGAGCTCGCCCACAGTCCCCCGGATCACGGGCGCGGCCCCGCCCCCGGTGGAGGGGCGGGGCCGCGCGGGACAGGATCAGACGTTGAAGTACGTCGCCTCCGGGTGGTGGATGACGATCGCGTCGGTGGCCTGCTCCGGCACCAACTGGTACTCCTCCGACAGGTGCACGCCCACCCGCTCGGGCGCCAGCAGGCGCACGATCTTGGCCCGGTCCTCCAGGTCGGGGCAGGCCCCGTACCCGAGGGAGAAGCGGGCGCCCCGGTAGCCGAGCTTGAAGAACGCGTCCAGCTCGGCGGGGTCCTCGCCGCCGAAGCCCAGCTCGGCGCGGACCCGCGTGTGCCAGTACTCCGCGAGCGCCTCGGTGAGCTGGACCGACAGGCCGTGCAGCTCCAGGTAGTCGCGGTAGGCGTTCTTCTCGAACAGATCGGCGGTGGCGCGGCTGATCGCCGCCCCCACGGTCACCACCTGGAAGGACACCACGTCCAGCTCCCCCGACTCCTTGGGCCGGAAGAAGTCGGACAGGCACAGGTGGCGGTCGCGGCGCTGGCGCGGGAACGTGAAGCGCGTGCGCTCCGTGCGCCCGTCGTCGTCCAGGACGACCAGGTCGTCGCCCTCGCTGTAGCACGGGTAGTGACCGTGCACCACGGCCGCCTCCAGCAGACCGTCGGTCTGGATGCGGTCGAGCCACATCCGCATGCGCGGACGGCCCTCGGTCTCCACGAGCTCCTCGTAGGAGGGTCCCTCGCCGCCGCGGGCGGCCTTGAGCCCCCACTGGCCCATGAAGGTGGCGCGCTCGTCCAGGAACGCGGCGTACTCGGCCAGCGGGATGCCCTTGCTGATCCGGTCACCCCAGAACGGCGGGGTGGGCACGGTGTTGGTGGTCGACACGTCGCTGCGCGCGGGCATCTCCTCGGGCTCGGTCACCTTGAGCTTGGCGCCCGTCTTGACGCGGCGCTGGCGCAGGGCCGGCAGCGTGGCGCCCTCGTCGCCGCGCTTGACCGCCATGAACGCGTCCATCAGGCGCAGGCCCTCGAAGGCGTCCTTGGCGTAGCGCACCTCGCCGTCGAAGGTCTCGGCCAGGTCCTGCTCCACGTAGGAGCGGGTGAGGGCGGCGCCGCCGAGGAGGACGGGGAAGCGCTCGGAGATGCCCCGGGAGTTCATCTCCTCCAGGTTCTCCCGCATGATCACCGTGGACTTGACCAGCAGCCCGGACATGCCGATGACGTCGGCGCGCTCGGTCTCGGCGGCCTCGAGGATCGCCGACACCGGCTGCTTGATGCCGATGTTGACGACGTCGTAGCCGTTGTTGGACAGGATGATGTCGACGAGGTTCTTGCCGATGTCGTGGACGTCGCCCTTGACGGTGGCGAGGACGATGCGGCCCTTGCCGTCGTCGTCGGTCTTCTCCATGTGCGGTTCGAGGAAGGCGACCGCGTTCTTCATGACCTCGGCGGACTTGAGGACGAACGGCAGCTGCATCTGGCCGGAGCCGAACAGCTCGCCGACGGTCTTCATGCCGGAGAGCAGGGTGTCGTTGACGATGGCCAGGGCCGGTCTGCTCTGCAGCGCCTCCTCCAGGTCGGCCTCGATGCCGGCGAGCTCACCGTCGATGATGCGGCGCTCCAGCCGCTCCCACAGGGGCAGCGCGGCCAGTTCCTCGGCGCGGGAGGCCCGCATGGACTTGGCGTCCACGCCCTGGAACATGTCCATGAACGTGGAGAGCGGGTCGTAGTCGCCCTCGCGCCGGTCGTAGATGAGGTCGAGGGCGACCTTGCGCTGCTCCTCGGGGATCTGGTTGGTCGGCACGATCTTGGACGCGTGCACGATCGCCGAGTCGAGCCCGGCCTGGACCGCCTCGTGCAGGAAGACCGAGTTCAGCACGATGCGTGCGGCCGGGTTGACCCCGAAGGAGAGGTTGGACAGGCCCAGGGTGGTCTGCACGTCGGGGTAGCGGCTCTTGAGCTCGCGGATCGCGTCGAGCGTCTCGATGCCGTCCCTGCGCGTCTCCTCCTGCCCCGTGGTGATGGGGAAGGTGAGGCAGTCGATCACGATGTCGCCGGTGCGCAGGCCCCAGTCGCCGGTGATCTCGTCGATGAGGCGGCTGGCGACCCGGACCTTCCACTCGGAGGTGCGGGCCTGGCCCTCCTCGTCGATGCACAGGCCGACGACGGCGGCGCCGTGCTCCTTGACGAGCTCCATGATGCGGGTGAAGCGGGAGTCGGGCCCGTCGCCGTCCTCGTAGTTGACGGAGTTGATGACCGCCCGGCCTCCCAGGGCCTCCAGTCCGGCCTCCAGGACGGGGGGCTCGGTGGAGTCCAGCATGATCGGGAGGGTGGAGGAGGTGGCGAAGCGGGAGGCGAGCTCGCGCATGTCGCTGACCCCGTCGCGGCCCACGTAGTCGATGTTGAGGTCGAGCAGGTGGGCGCCGTCGCGGATCTGGTCGCGCGCGATCTCCACGCAGTCGTCCCAGCGTTCGTCCAGCATCGCCTCGCGGAACTTCTTGGACCCGTTGGCGTTGGTGCGCTCGCCGACCGCGAGGTAGCTGGCGTCCTGCCGGAAGGGCACGCTCTGGTAGAGCGAGGAGGCCGAGGCCTCCACGAACGGCTTGCGGTTCTTGATGCCGCGCCCCTGGACGCGCTCCACGACCTGGCGCAGGTGCTCGGGGGTGGTGCCGCAGCACCCCCCGGCCAGGCTCAGGCCGAACTCGGAGGTGAAGCTGTCGTGTGCGTCGGCCAGTTCCTCCGGGGACAGCGGGTAGACCGCGCCGTTGGCGCCCAGCTCGGGCAGGCCCGCGTTGGGCATGCAGGAGATGGGGACGCGCGAGTGGTGCGAGAGGTAGCGCAGGTGCTCGCTCATCTCGGCGGGCCCTGTGGCGCAGTTGAGGCCGATCATGTCGATGCCGAGCGGCTCCAGGGAGGTCAGCGCGGCGCCGATCTCCGAACCGAGCAGCATGGTGCCCGTGGTCTCGATGGTCACCTGGGCGATGATCGGGATGTCCTTGCCCAGGGCCTTGCGAGCGCGCTGGGCCGCCACCACGGCGGCCTTGACCTGGAGCAGGTCCTGGCAGGTTTCGATGAGGATGGCGTCGGCGCCACCGTCGATGAGACCGCGGTGGCACTGTTCGTAGTAGTCCCTCAGGAGGGCGTAGGGGGCGTGCCCGAGGGTCGGCAACTTGGTGCCGGGGCCCACGGAGCCGAGGACGTAGCGGGGCTGTTCGGGGGTGGAGTAGGCGTCGGCGGCCTCGCGGGCCACCCGTGCTCCGGCCTCCGCGATCTCGTACGTCCTCTCCTCGATGCCGTACTCGGCCAGGCCCGAGAAGTTGGCGGAGAAGGTGTTCGTCTCGACGGCGTCGGAACCCACGGCAAGAAAGGCGGCATGGGTGTCGCGGACGATGTCGGGACGGGTGACGTTGAGGATGTCGTTGCATCCCTCGTGGCCCTCGAACTGGTCGAGGTCGAGATCGTGCGCCTGGAGCATGGTGCCCATCGCTCCGTCCGCCACGACAACGCGTTGGGACAGTGCTTCACGGAAGGTGAGGCGAGCTCTCATGTTCAGCAACTCTATGTGGGAGCACCGGGGCGGCCCAGTTCTGTCCCCGTGATGCGTGGCACTGGGTCGACCCGCGGCGCGGGGGCGGGTCGGGCGTCCGGGGACAGCAGCGTCCTTGTCAGTCGCTTTGTCCGAGGCTACCCCATGACGTGTTTCAGCACGTGAGACTGGTGTCCCACCGCGTGTGACGCGGGAGCCCGGGCGGAGTCCGCATAACGGTTTCCCGGGTGGGGCGGTACCCCATAGGGTGGACTCCGTCCACATGCAGGAAGGGGCCACCGATGATCAAGCTCGCCCGGGAGCTTGTCGAGCCTGTCATGGTGGCGGCGTTCGAGGGTTGGAACGACGCGGGTGAGGCGGCGAGCCTCGCCGTGGAACACCTGGCCAAGGAGTGGGGCGCGTACGAACTGTGCGCACTGGCCCCGGACGACTACTACGACTTCCAGGTGACGCGTCCCCGCATGTCCGTGGTGGAGGGCGTGGTCGGCGAGGTCGAGTGGCCGACGACACGGGTCCGGGTGGCGTCGCCGCCGGGGTCCGGACGGGACGTGGTACTGGTCACCGGCCCCGAACCGAACATGCGGTGGCGCTCGTACGCCGCCGACCTGCTGGCGATCGCGCGCGAGCTGGGTGTCACCAGGGTGGTGATGCTGGGCTCGCTGCTGGCGGACGCCCCGCACACGCGGCCGATCCCGGTGACCGGGATGGCCACGCCGGTGGACCTGGGCGCCGACATGGGGTTGGAGGCCACCACCTACTCGGGGCCGACGGGGATCCTCGGCGTCGCGCACGAGACGTTCAGCTCGGTGGGCCTGGAGACGGTGTCGCTGTGGGCGGCCATCCCCCACTACGTGGCCCAGCCGCCGTGCCCGAAGGCGACCCTGGCCCTGCTCGCGTGGGTGGAGGACTTCCTGGGGGTGCTGGTGCCCCTGGGGTCGCTGCCCGAGGAGACGTTGACGTGGGAGTCCAACGTCAACGAACTGACCGCCGAGGACGAGGACATCGCGGCGTACGTGCGCGGTCTGGAGGAGGCCAAGGACACCGCGGAGCTTCCGGAGGCCTCGGGTGACGCGATCGCCCGGGACTTCGAGCGCTACCTGCGCCGACGCGACGACGGCTGAGCCTCGGCAGGACGGGCCGTGGGCCCCGGCGACACACCCGTCGCCGGGGCCCTCCCGTGTCAGGAGGGCCCTCTCCCCGTGGGCAGGTCTCACACGCGCAGGCGGCGCCACTCCCCCGTGGCCAGGACGGCCGCCCACGCGCCGGCGATACGGGCCAGTCCGCGGCGGACCTCGTCCACCACCGCGGGGGCCAGCTGGACCCCGGTGTCGTGGGCGGGCTCCAGCCGCACGGTGACCCGGAGGCCGTCCAGGACCTTCTGGCCGCGGGCGATCGCCTCGGGGTCGGGCTCGGAGTCCCGGTCCAGGACCGCCCGGATCCCGTCGCGCAGGGCGATGGACTCGTCGAGGTCGGCGAGGGTGATGGGGATGGCGCCCTCGGTGGCCAGTCGGTGCTGGCGCAGGAACCGCGCGAGATCGGCCCGGTCCGTGAGGTGACCACCGGTGGAGACGAAGGCGGCGATGAGTTCGGCGGCCGCACTGAGCCGCGTGGGGGTAGTCATGGGGGTAATCCCACCACGCTTCGGGCGCTGATACGGGTGTTTGGACAAGCTCGTGGCCACAGGTGGTCAACCTGCGCGTGCATATCGAGACGAAGAAGAACGAACCCCGCACGGACCTCCCCGGGCCCCGGACGAACCGCGCGGTCCGGGCCGGTGCTCCTGTCGGGGCCCGCCCTCTCAGACCCCGGCCAGCGCGCTGATCCCGCCCCGGTCCTGCGGCAGGCCCAGGCCCTTGAGGTGGAACCGGAAGTCGGGGACCCCGCTCTCCCAGAGGGCGTCGTTGTCGAGCAGGACCGCCAGGTAGGCGCGCTGGACTCCGGTGAGGTCGGCGCCCGCGTCCGCGGCCGACGGGAACGCCACCCGGAGGAGCTGCCCGACGTCCGCGGCGCCCGCGCCGGTGGAGGACAGCGGCGCCACCGCGCGCAGCACCGGCAGCAGGCGTTCGGCGTCCGCGGGGGCGGACCGCTCGGCGAGCACCCTGGCCAGGGTGAACCGGACGCGGTCGGGGAAGTACGACGGACGCGACCCGAACCAGGCGTCGGCCCCGGCCGGGTCGGCGAGCGCGGCGGCCAGCTCCTCGGTGGCGGCCGGGTTGGCCGCCTGGGCGGGGGCCAGGGCGGCGCAGACCCGGATCGCCGGGTCCGCGTGGGTGAGGAACTCGGTGGTGTCCGCTCCGACCCGGCCCAGCGCGAGGACGATCACGGCGCCCTCGTCGCGGCACTCGGCCATGTCGGCGGCCCCGGACAGGTCCGGGCCGAACCCGCCCAGGCGGGCGACGGCCGCCGCGGCCTCCACCGCGCGCATGCGCGTGCCCGGGTCGGCGTGGGTGAGAAGGGGGTGGACCGCCTCGTACAGGGCCGGGGCGGCGGCGCGCATGTCCGGACCGACGCGGTTCATGAGCGCCTCCATCACGGGCTCCTCCCACACGTGGAGTGCTTCGTCCTCGTCGTCGGAGCCCAGTGCCGCGTACACGCGGTCGAGGTCGGCGGGGGACGGCTCGGGGGGAGCCTGCGCCTCGGGGACGGCGTGGTGCAGCGCGTCCTCGGCGGCCTCGGCGGCGTCGGCGAGGAACCTCAGCAGGGTGTGCCGGAACGGGGTGGTACCGCCGCCCTCGACGGCCGGTGCGTCGAGAGCGGGGCTGCCCAGGATCCCGGCGACGAACAGGGCGGCCGGCACCGTCGCGGAGTACACGGTCCCCTGGTGGAGGATCGCGCCGTACAGGTAGCCCAGTGCCCGCCTGCGTTCGCCGGGGTCGCCGGTGAGCAGGGGGGCCAGGTGTTCGGGAGCATCGGCGCCGGAGCCGTACGCGTGGAAGGTACGGGTCCAGTCGGTGTCGCGGAGTACGTCCGTGCCTGTCTGCATGTCCGGGATTGTGGCACCGCCCTCGGACGGTTCGCGGGCGTGGCGGCCCGGGGCGCAGCCGTCGGCAGCACTACACTCGGTGCGCCCGTGCCGGGGAACGCACCCAGGAAGGCCACGCCATGTCGCTCGCCCAACCGCCCACCACACCCGCGCGCAGGGCCCTGTTCCGCGCCCCGATCTGGATCTACCGGATGGGGTTGGGCGGTCTCCTCGGACGCCGGTTCGTCCTGCTCACGCACAGGGGCCGCACGACGGGCGAGGCCCGTCAGGCGGTGCTGGAGGTGGTGGGCCGCAACGACGCCACCGGGGCGGTGCTGGTGGCCTCCGGGTACGGTCGGCGCTCCCAGTGGTTCCGCAACATCGGCGCCGAGCCGAGGGTGCTGTTCCAGGTGGGCGGTCGGCGCCACAGGGGCACCGCCACCGTGCTCTCCCCGAGCGAGTCCGGTGAGGCGCTGGCGCACTACGCGCAGCAGTACCCGGAGGCGGCGGTGGCGCTGATGCAGGGGCTCGGCCACGAGGTGGACGGCAGCCCCGAGTCCTTCGAGCGTGTGGGGGCCGACCCCGAGAACGGCATCCCGGTGGTGCGGCTCAACCCCGACGACCCGCCGGGTTCGCACTACCCTGACTTCTCCGCGCCCTGACCCGGCGCCGGGGCGGCGGCCGGGCCGCGATGCCGAGGCGCGGCGAGGGCACGGCGCCGATCGGCTCGTGTTCACGCGGTTCGACGACCTGTGCGAGGCGGTTGAATCGGGTAGGAGAGAAGGCAGCGACGGAGCGCGGACCCCGCGCGCCCGCGGCCGCGGTGCCGGAGGAGAAGGAGCGGTGATGGACGGCAAAACCCTGCAGGACACGGCCCACGAGCACACCGAGTTCCTGGCGGAGTCCGGGTTGGAGCACCCTTTCGGACCCGACTGGGAGGTCTTCAAGGTCCGGGGCAAGGTGTTCATGCTCATGACCGACGTCCCCGGCAAGCCGGTCGTGATCCTCAAGTCCGACCCCGGTGAGGCCGAAGCCCTGCGCAAGACCCACGCCGACATCACACCCGGCTACCACATGAACAAGAGACACTGGATCACCCTCGCGCCCGGCGACTCGATCGACGAGAAGCTGGTTCGGGAACTGGTGACCGAGTCCTACCAGCTCGTGGTGGACAACCTGCCCCGGTCCCGCCGCCCCGCCGGGTCCGCGACCGCCGGTACCCGGAGCTAGGACCGGCCGTGGGCATCACCGCGGAGCAGATCCAACAGACCGCACGCGACGCGGCCCGGAACCTGCCCGGAGCCGACCACGGGCGGCCCTTCGTCGACAAGCTGGACGTGTACAAGGTGGCGGGCAAGGTCTTCCTGATCGTCACCGACGACCCCGACGAGCGCATCATCACCGTCAAGGTCGAACCCGACCACGGCCGCTCCCTACGTCGGCGGTACTCCTCGATCACCCCGGGCCGCTACCTCGACAAGACGCATTGGACCTCCGTGGGCGCCCATGAGGAGATCACCGCGCACCTGGTCCGTGACCTCGTGGACCACTCCTACGAACTCGTCCTGGACTCCGTCCCCCGGGCCCGCCGCCCCCGGGCGGACAGTGGCAGTCGGCGGAAGCAGTGAAAGGACCGCGCAGGGGGCGGACAGGGCGAGCGGCCATGGGCAGGCGTTTTCGCAGGCCAGGGACCCATGCGTCCGAGCGGGGTGGTCCAGCGACCCGGTGTGGTGCGTCCCGCCCCTGTCCGGCCGACCTTGTCGGCCCCGGTAGGGGGTCCCCGTCGGAGGGCACCGGTGCGGCGTGCCCGACCCCGGGACGGGGTCGGGCACACGGTGGTTCCTCTACAGTTCGACGCCCAGGAGGGTGTCGACCGTGGCCCGCACCAGTGCGGGCGCCGCGGTGTCCGCGCCCCCCGCGGTGAGGGCGGTGCCGGCCCAGGCGTCCACGGCGGCCAGCGCGGCGGGCGAGTCCAGGTCGTCGGCCAGGGCGGCGCGCACGGCGGCCAGCACGGGAGCGGCGTCCGGTCCGGCACCCAGGGCGAAGGCCTCGCGCCAGCGGGCGGCCCGCCCGGTGGCGGCGGGGAGCTCGACGTCGGTCCACTCCCACGGTGCGCGGTAGTGGTGCGTGAGCATGGCCAGGCGGATCACGGCCGGTTCGACGCCCTGCTCGCGCAGCTTGGACACGAACACGAGGTTGCCCAGGGACTTGGACATCTTCTCGCCGTTGAGGCCGACCATGCCGACGTGCAGGTGGTGCTGGGCGTTGGGGCCGCCCGTCGTACAGCGGGTCTCGGCCGCGCCCATCTCGTGGTGCGGGAAGATGAGGTCGCTGCCGCCGCCGTTGAGGTCGAAGTTCGGGCCGAGCCTGTCCAGGGCGATGGCGCTGCACTCGATGTGCCAGCCGGGGCGACCGCGCCCGAGGGGGCTGTCCCAGGCGGGTTCGCCGGGGCGTTCCGCGCGCCACAGCAGCCAGTCGAGCGGGTCCTTCTTGTCGGTCCGCCCGGGGTCGCCGCCGCGCTGGCCGAAGACCTCCAGCATCTCGTCACGGCTCATGTGGCTGATCTCGCCGAAGTGCCTGGCCTCGGCCATGGAGAAGTACAGGTCGCCGTCGATCTCGTAGGCGGCGCCGGTGTCCCGGATGCGCGCGGCGAGGTCGCTGATGAGGTCGACGGACTCCACGACCCCGACGTAGGAGGTCGGGGGGATGATCCGCAGCGCGGCCATGTCGTCGCGGAAGACGTCGATCTCGCGGTGGGCGAGGTCGCGCCAGTCGACGGCCAGGGCCTCGGCCCGCTCCAGGAGCGGGTCGTCGATGTCGGTGGTGTTCTGCACGTAGTCGACGTCGTGGCCGGCGTCGCGCCAGACCCGGTTGACCAGGTCGAAGGTGAGGTACGTGAACGCGTGGCCGAGGTGGGCGGCGTCGTAGGGGGTGATGCCGCAGGCGTACATCCCCGCCCGGGGCCCCGGCGTCGTCGTCTCTATCCGTCCGGTGGTGGTGTCGTGGATACGGAGGGGGCCGCCGTTACCCGGCAGGGGGACGATGTCAGGCGCAGACCATGAACGCATACCCGGAAGACTATCCGCACGGCCGTGCGACAAACGTCCGGGGACAGGTGGACATGGTGGGTGATGATCACCCCAGCACCGCTGGGAATACCGGTGTGTCCGCCCTCCGGTCAGCGGGGCGCGGCGACGTCGCGGCGCCCTCTGCCGATGAGGAACGCGCCGAACACCGCGGCGGCGGCGCACACCGCCGCGAGCTCCTCGTTGCCCAGCCGCCAGTGCAGCAGTGCGGCACTGACCGAGACCACGTAGAGGAGCCAGTACGAACCGGTCTCCATGAGATTGCGGTGACGACCCTCCATGCTTCCCCCTACCTCGTACGCGTGACTCCCACGCGCTCGACGGCGCAAGCACCGTCTCTCTCAGAGACGCCGTGGTCACACAGGGGGTTGACAGAAGTGTCCCACCAACAATGTGACGGTGGTTATGGGGACGACTCCGACACGTCCCACCAGGACATACAGGACACGGAACGGCTCGCGGAGCCGTGGTGGGCGAGATCCCCAGTGGGACAGGAGGGGCTGGTGTCGTCGAGCACCGGTGCCCCCGGTGCGCCAGGCGTCCCGCGTCGTCGCGGCAGGAAGCAGGGGGCCGGAGCGCGGGCGAGGGAGGGCGTGGACCCTCCGGTGAGCGGGCCGCGGCGCGCCGACCGGGCCCGGCCCGTGGCCGTGGCCGCGTGTGCGGCCAGGGCGCGGGCGGGGCGAGGTGGGACGTGGGGGCGCGGGCATGGTGCGGGTCCGCGCGGTCCCACCGGACGGGAGCATCCGGCGGAGATGGGAAAGGTTTCGGGAGGGGTCGGGCGGGCCTGGGCGGCCGGGGCCGCCGTGGTCAGGGCCGGGCCGCGGCGGCCAACTCCAGGTGGTCCAGTTCGTCGGTCACGCTCACCAGGCCGGGGTCGCCGTCGGGTCCGAATTCGGCGATCTCCGCCTGGACGGCGCGCAGGCGCCAGCGCGCGCGGGCCGTGTCACGGCGGGCGGCGCGCGCGAACGCGTCGGAGGTGAGGTGGGCCTGGTGGTGTGCGGTGGCGCTCATGGGCGGTCCTTCGGGATGGGTCGGTGTTCAGGAAAGCCCCGGGATCACGGTTCGACGCGTCTTCCGCGCCCCGGGTTCACCAGGTACACGGTCCCGCGCCGCGCCTATGACGCGGTTTCGGAATCCTTTCGCCGCCCTCACAGGTCAGCACATCGGCCCGGCAGTGACACCGGTCCCTCCAACACCGTCTTCCGGTAACTCTTCCTCTCTCCCTCCCCTTCCTGCACTGCCCTACTCCCCCGTGGCCGCTGTTCCTGTCCGCGACGCGGTTCGGCCGCACCGACCGGTGCGTCATGCCAGGTCGGAGCACTGGACGCCCGCCCGCCACGGGTGGAGGCGCGAGTTCCGGCCGGTCCGTGCCCACCGGAGCGCGTGCCCGGTTCCGGGGCGCGCGCCACCCCCACCAGGAGAACAGAAAGGTTGGATAGGCTAACCTAACTCACATCGGGCCCGCCCGCCCTCCGGCGGCGCCTCCGCCCCCTCCCCATCCCTTCCCGCGAAGAAGAGGACGCCATGCGCATCCAGCACCCCGAACGCCGCGCGATGGTCCGCGCCCACGTCGTCCGCGTCCGACCCACGGGACAGCACTTCGTCACGGTGACCTTGGGCGGCGACGGGCTCGCGGACTTCGACTTCCTCGGCCTGGACCAGTGCACCCGGCTCTTCCTGCCCCGGGAGGGACAGGACTCCCTGCGCATTCCCACGGCCGCGCACAACGGCTGGATCGCCCAGTACTACCTGATCCCCCTCGCCGAACGGCCGCACATCCGCAACTACACCGCCCGACGCTTCGACGCGGAGCGCCAGGAGCTGGACATCGAGTTCGTCACCCACGGGGACGGCGGCCCGGCCTCCGCGTGGGCGTCGGCGGCCGAGCCCGGCGACGAGGTCGGACTGTTCGCGGAGGGCTACTGCTACCTGCCGCCGGAGGACGCGGACTGGCACCTGCTGGTGGGCGACGAGAGCGCGCTCCCGGCACTGCTGTCCATCATCGAGCAGGCCCCCGCGGACCTGCGCGCCGAGGCCTTCCTGGAGGTGCCCGGCGAGGGGGACGTCCGTGAGGTGGAGGCCCCCGAGGGCGTCAGCGTCCACTGGCTGCCGCGCGGGGACGGGGCGGGGGTGCCCGGCGCGCTCGCCCTGGAGACCGTCCTGTCCGCGGACCTCCCCGAGGGGACGCCCTACTGCTTCGTGGCCGGGGAGAGGGGCCTTCCGACCGGCCTCCGCAGAGCCCTGGTGCGCGAGCGCGGGGTCCCCCGGGGGAACGTCTCCTTCATGGGCTACTGGCGTCACGGCGCGGCGGCCCACAAGTAGGGGCGCGGTCCGGCAGGACAAGGAAAGGGCGGCCGGTGCTGGGCGGTGTGCAGGTGCGCGTCGCGGAGCCGGCGCGGGCGGGAGCCGCCGGACCGGCCGCAACGCCCCCGCGAGGGCCGGACCGGGGCCGACCTCTCCTCGGGGCCGAGGAGAAGAACAGGGCGCTGACCTCTTGCGCACCGAGATGACTAAACGTACAGTAACTTTACAATCCGATGGGTCACGCGACGACCACGCTGGGTCGCCATCACCGTGCCCTCCCCGGGTCCGCCGTTCGACGGCCCGACTCCGCCCGCTGACCGCCCCGCCCACGCGGGGCCTCCCCCCGGAGCAGCCCATGCGCACCGAGCGCCCCCACCGCAGGTTCCTGGCCCCCGTGGCCACGGCGGCCCTCACCCTCCTGGCCCTCCTCTCCCCCGGCGCCGCCTCCGCGGCCACGGCACCGGCCTCCGCGACGCCCGCCTCCGACACGGTGGGCGCTCAGGCCCTCGTGTGGTCCGACGAGTTCAACGGCTCGGCGGGCAGCGCACCCAACCCCGCCAACTGGAACCACGAGACCGGCAACCACGGCTGGGGCAACAACGAGCTCCAGAACTACACGAACAGCCGCAACAACTCCGCCCTCGACGGCAACGGCAACCTCGTCATCACCGCGCGCCAGGAAGCCAACGGCTCCTACACCTCGGCCCGCATGACCACCAAGAACAAGGTCCAGCCGCAGTACGGCCGCATCGAGGCCCGCATCCAGATCCCCCGGGGCCAGGGCATCTGGCCCGCGTTCTGGATGCTGGGCGGCAACTTCCCGGGGACTCCGTGGCCCAACTCGGGCGAGATCGACATCATGGAGAACATCGGACGTGAACCCCACCTGGTCCACGGCTCGCTCCACGGTCCCGGCTACTCCGGCGGCAACCCCCTGACCGGCTCGTACATGCACCCGCAGGGCTGGTCGTTCGCCGACACGTTCCACACGTTCGCCGTGGACTGGCGGCCCGGCTCGATCACGTGGTCGGTCAACGGCAACGCCTACCAGACCTACACCTCCGCGGACACGCGCGGGAACCCCTGGGTCTACAACCAGCAGTTCTTCATGATCCTCAACGTGGCCGTGGGCGGAAACTGGCCCGGCTACCCGGACGGCAGCACCCAGCTCCCGCAGCGGATGGTCGTCGACTACGTGCGCGTCTACTCGCTCTAGCGCGAAGAGCACCAAGGCGTACCGCCGCCGTCCACCGGGGCTTCCCCACCCGGTGGACGGCGACGACTGTGAGACGGGCGGGGTCGAAGGGGACGGGCCGCCGTGGTCGAGCCCACGTCCCGGTTCGTCTCGACGCCCGGCCGAGGAGCACGGGTTCTTCGTCTCGCCCCCGCCCCTGGCACCCGCCGCCCGGTGACCGCAAACCGCGGACCGCTCCACGGTGCCCATCGCAGGAGCGCCCGGCGGCCAGAGGATCGGGCCGGGCCGCCCCCGGGCCGGTCGGCGCACGGGTCGCCCAGCGGCCCGTGCGCTCGTCCTCGGTCCGGTCAGCACGTCCGACGGCACGGGGCCCGGAGCGGTGCGGCGCGCGGTCCGTCGAAGCGCGTGGGGCTGGGCGATGGCCCCTCCGGTGTCCGGACAGACCTCAGGCGAGCCAGCCGGGGCGGACCGTGCCGGACTCGTAGGCGATCACGACGAGCTGGGCCCGGTCGCGGGCGCCGAGCTTGGCCAGGACCCTGCTCACGTGGGTCTTGGCGGTCGCGGTCGAGACCACCAGGCGCGCGGCGAGCTCCTCGTTGCTGAGCCCGGCCGCCACCCCGGAGAGCACCTCGCGCTCGCGCTCGGTGAGGCTGTTGAGTCGCAGGTCCGACGGCGGTTCCTTGATCCGATCGACGAACTGCGCGATGAGCCGCCGGGTGACCGTCGGGGCGAGCAGCGAGTCACCGCGGGCCGCCACCCGGACGCAGTGGATGAGTTCCATCGGCTCGGTGTCCTTGACCAGGAAGCCGCAGGCGCCGGCGCGCAGGGCGGCGTAGACGTACTCATCGAGGTCGAAGGTGGTGAGGATGACGACCTTGACGTCGTTCAGCCTCGGATCGGCTGCGATGCGGCGGGTGGCCTCCAACCCGTCGACGCCCGGCATGCGGACGTCCATGAGCACTACGTCGGGCCGTGCACTGGCCGCGATGCTGACCGCTTCCTCGCCGTTGCCTGCCTCGGCGACGACGGAGATGTCGTCCTCGCCTTCCAGGATCGATCGGAAGCCCGCCCGGACCAGGGTCTGGTCGTCGGCGACCACCACGTTGATCACACGGTTTCCCTTCCGTCGAACACCGCCATGTTCCTACCAGATCACCCTCGCTCGTGGGGAGGATCAGCGCATTCAACCGATACCCGGGCAGTCCACGGGAAAGATCGCGCGCACCCGAAAGCCTCCCGACGGCAGGTGCCCGGCCTCGAAGCGCCCGCCCAGGACCGACACCCGCTCCCGCATCCCCCGCAGCCCGTTGCCCTCGGTGTGTCCGGAGGACCCGGAGGGGCCGGAGCCGCCCCCGGCGTCGACCACCTGGATCGTGACCTCGCCGGAGGCACGCTCGATGGTCACCTCGGCCCGGTCCACGCCCGAGTGCCGGCGGACATTGGTCAGGGCCTCCTGCACGATCCGGTACGTGGCCAGCCCGACCGGCGCGGGCAACGAGACGGCCGCCACCGCGGCCGGGTCTTCGGCCCCGTTCACAGTGAGACCCACGTCGAGGCCGGCCTCACCGACGCTCCTGACGAGCGCGGGCAACTGGTCCAGGCCGCGCTCGGGCGTGACGGGCGCCCCGTTGTCCTCCTCGTCCACCTGGCGCAACACGCCCAGGGTGGCGCGCAGCTCCCGCAGGGTGTCCTTGCTGGCGGCCTTGATCGCCTCCAGTGCCGCGTAGGCCCTCTCGGGGTCGCGGCGATGCACCGCCGACGCCGCCTGCACGTTGATCAGCGAGATGTTGTGCGCGATGACGTCGTGCAGTTCCCGGGCGATCCGCAGGCGCTCCTCGGTGGCGCGCCGTCGCGCCTCCTCCTCACGGGTGCGCTCCGCCTCGGCCGCCCGTCGCTCCGTCTCGCGGAGGTAGGCCGCGCGGTTGCGGCTGATCTCGGCCGCCGCGACGATCACGATCATCCAGGCGAGGATCGTCAGGGCGCGCCAGGGTTCGAAGGCCAGCGACTCCCCGACCATGAAGAAGCCCAGCGCCACCATGACCGTGACCATGGGCGCGGCGCGCTGACCGCTGGCGGCCAGCCTCATGACGGTGACGAAGAAGAGCAGCCACGCGGTCCACGCGTCGTTGGTCCCGCTGACGTAGTACAGGGGCAGGCACAACCCGACCACCACGGCGGTGACGAAGGGCCGGCGCCCCAGGATCGCGATCGACGCGGCGCCGAACAGGAGCAGGCCCCCGCTGTGCACCTCGGGGATCGCACCCCGGTCGAGCGCGAACACCACCTCCGCGACCAGGAGGGTTCCCGCGGTCACCACGGCGATGGCGACGTTGGTGGCGGTGCCGTCCTGCGTGTCGTGCGCGTCCTCCGACTCGGTGTCCCGCGCCCTCGTGGCGGGTCTGCTCCACGCCGCGCCACCCTGCCTCCGCAAGCCCACCCCTGGTTACCGCCTGCCGCGCGAGACCAGCATGGGCGACCCGACCAGGCCGACCGCGGCGAAGACGGCGATGAGGTACTTCAGCCCGGAGGCCCAGGAAGGAAGGTCCCCGCCCCCGACCAGCAGCAGTCCGATCGCCAGTACCTCCGACAGCACGAAGCCGACGACGGCACCGCCGATCAGGCCCAGCACAGCAGCTCCGGTGATCTTCAGTCCGCTCATGGATTCCTCCGGATTCACTCTCTCACAGGCGTTCTTGGACGCTAACCCTCAGAATCCGGGTGGTGCGTACATCTGTGGCTGACACTTTCTCTCCGTCTTGAGAGGTACGCCCGGGTCCCGCGCGTACACCGGGCCGCCCGGCCCGCCTCCGCGGACGCGGGTGCGCGGCCCCACGCACGAGGCGTCGTCGATCGCGGCTGTGACCCGACGCTGACTGCCTGCGCGGGCGTACCGGGGCGGTCACGGTGCGCCGGGGCGGTGGTCTCGCGGAAGGCCCGTGCCCGAGGGGCCGGCCGGGGGCGCGGGCCGGGCGTCGCCGCTTGTGGGCCTCCCCCGACCGGTGGACGGCGACGGCCCGCTGGCGAGCGGGGCACAGGGGAACTCGGCAGGATCGGCGGGCCTGGGGGCGGAGCGGGACTGAGGGCGGGACTGAGGGCGGGGCTGGGGAGCGCGGCCGGCGGAGTGGGACTGAGGGGTCGGTGGGACGGGGCCGTGGGGCGGGGCCGGGGGGCGCGCCTGTGGGGGCGGGGCCCTCGGGGGCGGAGATCGCGGAGCCGCCCTGCCGGGTGGCGTCCCCGGGCTGCGAGTGGCGTCCCCGGGTTGGTCGGGGTCCCCCCCGATTTCCAGCGTAGACGTCCATTCGCGCCCTTCACCAGTCCCGACCGCCGCCCTGTGGACGACTGCGGCGTTCCGCTGCTCCTCCGAAGCCGTGCGAACCACATCCCGGAACCGTCTCGGATCCGTCCTGGTTCCCTTCCGGGACGCGTGCCGCGTCGCCGACTGCCGACCAGTGGCCTCCAGAAGCCTCGCGGTCGCCGCCCGGCAACCCAACGGACCAGCCGTCCCAACACCTCACCGAAGCCCGGGATCCCCGCGGTGGCAAGGCTTCCCGTCCTGTGTCACTCTGTTCGGCGAACAGGGTCACTCCCACCGCCGACCCGTGAAGACAGAAGCGAGTCGCACGTGACGCACCCCGAGGCACGTCCCCCGCTGTTCGACGCCTCCGTGCCGCAGTCCGCCCGCGTCTGGAACTACTGGTCGGGCGGCAAGGACTACTACCCGGCGGACAAGGCGGTCGCCGACCGGATCCTGGAGACGAACCCGCACGTCCTGGAGATCGCCAGGGCCGCCCGTGAGTTCCTGCGGCGGGCGATCACCCGGCTCGTGGAGGAGCACGGGGTTCGCCAGTTCCTGGGCGTGGGCAGCGAACTGCCCACGGCGCAGGACATCCACGTGATGGCGCAGTCGGCCGCCCCGGAGTCGCGCGTGGTGTACGTGGACGACGATCCGCTCGTGCTCGCGCACGCCCGCGCCCTGCTGGTGGGGACTGCGGAGGGGGCGACCGGCTACGTGGACGCCGACATCCGTGATACGGCGAAGATCGTTCGGGAGGCGGCCCGGACCCTGGACCTCTCCCGGCCGGTCGCGGTCGTCCTCGCCGGGGTGCTGGCCCATGTCTCCGACGACGGGGAGGCCCGCGACCTGGTGAGCGGGCTCGTGGAGGCGCTGGCCCCGGGGAGTTTCCTGGTGGTCTCCGACGACACCGACGTGATCCATCACGAGGAGATGGACGGGATGGTGCGCCAGTGGAACGCCTCGGGCGGAAGGCCAAGGGTGAACCGCACGCCCGAGAGGATCGCGGCGTTCTTCGAGGGACTGGAGATGCTGGAGCCCGGGGTGGTCTCCTGTCCCCGCTGGCGTCCCGATCCCACCGAGGTGGGGTCGGTCCAGGACGTGGACGAGTACTGCGGCGTCGCGCGCAAACCCTGACGGGTCGTCCCTGCGCCCGCGTGCGGGTGGTCCGGGCCGACGCCGTTGCGCACAGACCCCGCTGTCAGGGGGCTCGACGGCCTACCGTGTCATGCCATGAACCTTCTCATCTTCGGCGGCAGCGGCTTCCTCGGCGGCGAACTGGTCCGCCAGGCGACAGCGTCCGGGCACACCGTCGCGGCGACCTTCGCGAGTCGGCCGGGAGACCAGGCGGGGGCCACGTGGCTCCGCACCGACCTCAGGAATCCCGGGGAGGTCGAAGCGACGGTCGGCGAGGTACGGCCCACCGCCGTCATCAACACCGCCTACCGGAAGTCCGACTGGGCGACGACCGCCGACGGGGCTGTCCGGGTCGCGATGGCCGCGACCGGGCGGGGAGCACGCCTGGTCCACGTGTCCAGCGACGCCGTCTTCTCCGGAGCCCGGGTCCGCTACGACGAGTCCGCCGCCCCGGATCCGACCACCCCGTACGGCGCGGCGAAGGCCGCCGCCGAGACCGCGATCCGTCTGCTGGCGCCCACGGCCGTCATCGCACGCACCTCGCTGATCATCGGCGACGGCGGGTCCGGACATGAGTCGCTGGTGCACGACCTGTCCACCGGACGCCGCGACGGAGTCCTCTTCACGGACGACGTCCGCTGCCCCGTCCACGTCTCGGACCTCGCCGCAGCCCTGCTGGAACTGGCGTGGTCGGATCACACCGGGGTCCGCCACGTGGCGGGCGCCGATGCCGTCAGCCGCCATGAACTGGGTGTCCTGATCGCGCGCCGCGACGGCCTCGACCCCTCGACCCTGCCCGCGGGGCGACGAGCGGACGCGGGCGTCCCCGGCCCGTCGGACGTGCGCCTGGACAGCAGTGCGATCCGGCGCGGACTCCGTACCGCGCTGCGAGGAGCCCGGGACTTCCTCGCGCCGCGGCGCCCGGCGCCGAGCCTCCCGCGACCGGCGCCCCTTCGGGGCCCCGACCGCTGACAGCCGGGCCCGCCCCTGGCGACTCGTACCGTCTGATCTCTCCAGTTCCGGCCCATCCGCACGTGCGTGGAGCTTCGGGTCGGGGCGGGTTGCTGTGGGTGCCCGCCACCGCCCGGCCGGACAGGCTCCGCGCGGGTGTGGAGTGGGACAAGTGGGAGGCGCGGTCAGCGGTACGGATGCGTCTGGGCCCCGAGGCAAGAACAGCCCCCGTGACCGCTGAAGGCCACGGGGACGGCCTCCCCCGCACTACGGCGCTGGTGGAGGTTCCGTCGGTGACGGTGCCGGGGATGCGGGTGCCCCACCGGTGTGAGCCGCATGTTGCCGGCTCCTTCTCGGAGGGGGCCTGTGCGTCAGCCCCCGCCTCCGTCACCACTGGAGTCGCCGCCGTTGTGCGGCCACGGCGAATCTCCGCCACCATCCGGATCCCGGTCGAACATCAGCCGGCTGAAGAACCAGATGACAAGGAGAACAGCGACGAGTACTGCGATGACCATCGTGGGGGATCCCTGTCGGCGTCGTGCGTTGTGGAGGAACGCTGTCCACTCGTTCGGAGGCATTGCGAGGTGGCCCCGGTGGGGGTTCCGGGAGTCACGGACAAGGGTTCCGTCGGGAAGGGCGGCGACCTCGCCGCAGCTCTGATCAACTGCCCCGCTTGGGGTCGACGTGCGGAACACGCCCACCTCACGGTTCTGCGTGGTGGCCCCGCTGTGGGAGGACGTCAGGAACACGCGTTCGCTCATCCCAGCGGTGTACCCGGTGGCGGCGACCACCCCGTAGTCCGGCCACGAGCACCGGTCAGGCGAAGCAGGCGCCCCCGGTCGGCCTGACGTGTGCGCCGCTCACCCAGTGGTTGCCCATGTTGGAGGGCCAGCGCGACGTCGTCTCGCGTCGGCCGTTCTTGTGGCTTTCCTGGTAGATGTTGACACGGACGCCGGACGCCCACGATCCGTCGGCCATGTTGCCCTGCCACTCGCGGTACTTCGGCGTCGACGTGGTCGTCACGTAGGGGCAGATGACAGCGGCTGCGGTGAACTCGTCCGCGGCCGGTGAGGCGCTCGCGGCAGGGGCCGCGGCCATCCCGACCCCGGCGGCGAGAGTCAGCGCGGACATGGACACGGTGATACGGGACCTCAGCGACAAGGTGCGCTCCTTCATCCGCTACCTGGTGTGGACGACGCCAAGACTGTCGCACGCCGAACGGGACCTCCATACCGCGCGGTGACCGCCTTCTGTGCACAGGATGAACCAGCCCGGCCTCCGGGGAGCCGGTGCGGTTCCTCCTCCAGTCCGCACAGCGCACGGATCAGCCGTGGCAGCACAGCGCATGGCGGTGGCGGGCATGATCCGCGGAGCGGCGGGCCGGCCGTGGCCCTCGGCACAGCCTGTGCGGGCTCGGACGGCCCGAAACCCGGTTCTGCCCCGGTTGAGAGCGGTGACGCGCCCTCTGCGGCGGTCCTCCTCGAGTTGATCGTCCGGACGTTTACCCCTCCTGCCCCCTTATGGCCCGGAGCCCGCTTTCTGCCGCGTGCCGGGAGTTCCTCCGGGGATTCCCCTTTCCCCTCCAAGTTCCTGATGACGGACGTCGGCCATGCAGCGACCGGCATTTTCACGGGGGCGATGGCCGGTTTCCTGATCAGCCGGAAACCCGAATGGTTTTTGTCTGCTCGGCCGTCGGTGCCGGGTTCCGGAACAGGGAGTCACGCCGGCGGGGCCCGGGATCACACGAGTCCGCGCGCCCGCAGCGGGACCAGGATCGCGTCCCGGACGAAGCGCCAGTCCACCCCCATCAGCCCGTTCACCCCGAGGTCCTCGACGACGGCGCCGATGGAGAAGAGGTCGTACTCGTCGACCAGCGGGCGGTCGCCGTCCCGCCGGTGGATCAGGAGCCCCGTGACGTAGCGGCGGAGTTGTTCCTCACCGGTGATCGCGGCGGACCGTGCGGACTCGTGCCACCGGGAGTCGTGGGGGATCCACGCGCTGATGACCTCGGTGGGGCTGGGGCGATCATTTCTCACGATCGCAAGTTAGCAGAAGCGGAAGGGCGACCCCGCCCGTTCCCGAAATGGCTTGATCGCAGGCCGTGGAGTTTTTATGTCCGGACCGCAGGGGTCGCATTTTCCTGCCCACGACACGGCGAAACCGGCCAGACAATAGCATCGAAGACCATTCGGGAATACGCCCGCACCGCCCGGTTCGCGGCCGGCCCCGTTTCGCCGTCCGACAGGTGCGGGCGGGTACCGCAACCGGTGTCGGTACCCGCCCGCGGGCACAGAGCCGCCCGAAGAGACAGGGACCCGAAGACACAGGGCCGTGCCCCCGCCCGCGGGCGGCGGGCCCGGCGGGGGACGGCCCTCGTGTCACTTCCTCCAGAACAGGTGGTGCGTCACGCCGCTCGGGCTGGGAACGACCTCGAGGTGGAACCGGTCGAGCAGATCGTCGGGCGACTCCCAGAGCCGCAGGCCGGACCCGAATTCCAACGGCACGACCGCCACGTGCATGGTGTCGACGAGGTCGGCGTCCAGGAACTGCCGGACAGTGCTGACCCCGCCTCCGAGGCGGACGTCCTTGCCCTGCGCCGCCCCACGCGCCCGTTCGAGGACCGCTGCCGGGTCGCCTCCGACGAAGTGGAACGTGGTGTCGGAGAGCGTGAACGAAGGACGCTCGTGGTGGGTCATGACGAACACCGGGGTGTGGAACGGCGGCTCGTCCCCCCACCAGCCCTGCCACTCGTGGTCGGGCCAGGGCCCGCGCTGGGGCCCGAACTTGTTGCGGCCCATGATCTCGGCGCCGATGTTGTGCGCGAAGTCCCGCGTGAAGTAGTCGTCGAGGCCCCGGCTCCCCCCGGAATCGGTGCGGTTGGGCCAGCCCGCCGTGGCGACGGCCCAGGTGAAGAGCCTCTCGGGGTCGACGGCGTCCCCGAACGGCCTCTCGGCGTTCTGGTTCTCACCAGCGCCGATGCCGTCACTCGAGACGCTGAAGTTCTGGACTCGCAGTAGCTGGGTCACGTGTGCCTCCTGTGTTGTCGTCGACGGTGGTGTAGACACTCCGGGCCGGAAGAACTCGTCGCCGCGTCCGAGACCGACCGGGAACCGGGCTGACCACCGTCATACCCGTGCAGGTCCGCGGACCTGTGGGGCCGCAGGACGGGGGGCGTCCGACCCGCGTGCGCCCGACCGGGCGGACCTCCGGAACCGTCCTGCCGAGCCGGGCGGCCGCCCGGCTCCCCGTTCCGGGGACTGCCCCTCCATGACACTTCCGCGGGGGAGGACATGACTCAGCGTCACTGGTGACGCCGCGGCGTCAGCAGAAGACTGGGGGACCTACCAGCTGCCCGACCCGGAGCGCCCGTGCGCACCCGAGGGTCGGACGGCGCGGCCGAGAAGACGCCCCCGAGGAGCCCACCACCATGTCGACCGCTCACCCGGACCACCCGCACCGAACGCCTCCGGTCGGCGCCACCGCCCCGGTGCGTCCGGGCTGGCCCGAGGTCTGGGTCGGCCTGCTCGCCTTCGCCGCCGCCACGGTCGCGATCCTGTTCTTCGGCCCGCTCGGCCCGCTGGACCTGGACCCGGTGGCCTACGGGCTGGTCGTGGCCGCCTGGTCGGGCGTCGTGGGGCTCGTCGGCTTCGCCGCCGCGGCGGCACTGCGCATCCGCTCGCTCGCCGCGTTCAGCGTGCGCCGGACCACCTGGCGCTGGGTACTCGCCGCCGTGGGCCTGGGTGTGGCGGCCATCGCGGTGAAGGGTGCGGTCAACTACGCCGTCATCGCCCTGACCGGGTTCGACTCCGACCCCCAGGGCATGTACTACGACGCGGCGGGCGGCGGTCTGCTGCCCCTGATCCTGACGGTCCTCTTCCTGGCCGTCCTCACCCCCGTCGGTGAGGAGTTCCTGTTCCGCGGGGTCATCACCAACGCCCTGCTGCGCTACGGGCCCGTCATCGGCGTTCTCGGCAGTTCGGTGGTCTTCGCGCTCTTCCACGGCGTCAACCTCGCCCTGCCCTCTGCGCTCGTGGTGGGCATCATCGCCGCCGAGGCGATGCGCCGCAGCGGTTCGATCTGGCCCGCGGTGGTCATCCACGCCGTGAACAACGCGGCACTGCCCCTGTTCGTGCTCGTCAGCGGATACGGGGGGCCTGCGTAGGGCCGCGGGCGGCACCTCCGCATCACCGGGTGCCGAGCCACGGCCCGGTGCGGTCGGCCCGGTGCTGTCGGCCCGGGAGGCCGGCGGGGGACGAGGACGGGCGTCGGACCGGCGGTTCACAGGGGCAGCGGCCGGTCCTCGATCACGTTCTTCATGACGAGGGTGGAGCTGTCGAGCAACTGCTTGCCCAGACACGGAGGGGCACACCCCGTCGACCGCCCCGGCCGGACCCGCCCCCTACCCTGTGCCTCGCACCCTGGAGAGGAAGACACCTTGGACACCGGCACCCCGTCCCGCGAGGGCTACTTCGAGCGGATCGACGAACACCGCTACGCGCCCACCGCCCACACGGGCGGCGCGTGGGACCCGAACGAACAGCACTTCAGCCCGCTGGGCGGCCTCGTCGTCCACGCCATCGACCGCCACCGGGCCCGGCACGCGGACACCGCCATGGAACTCGGCCGGATCGGCTTCGACATCCTCGGCCGCCTGCCCATGAGCGAGTGCGAGGTCCGGGTGGAGACCATCCGGCCGGGCCGCACCATCGAACTGGTCGAGGCCACGGTGTACATCGCCGACCGGGCTGCCGTGCGGGCCCGCGCCTGGTTCATGACCGGTGGCGACACCGCGTCCGTCGCGGGCGGCGCTCCCGAGCCGCTCACGCCGCCCGACGGACTCGATCCCCGGCCGATCGGCTCGGCGTGGCCGGGCGGGTACATCGCCTCGCTGGAGGTGCGCCCCCTCGCGGAACCACTGCCGGGGAGGGCGAGTGCCTGGATCCGCAGCGGGCTGGACGTCGTCGCCGGGGAGACCGCCGGGCCGGCGGCGTCCTTCGTCGCGCACGTGGACACGGCGAACGGCATCGCCGTGCGCCGGCCGCCCTCGGCCTGGATGTTCCCCAACCTGGACCTGACCGTCCACCTGTACCGCCGCCCCGAGGGCGGGTGGACGGGGCTGGACACCACCGTCGTCTTCGGCGACACCGGACAGGGTCTGACCAGCAGCGTCCTGCACGACGTGACCGGGCCCGTCGGCCGAGCCCACCAGCTTCTCACCGTCCGCCCCCTGACCGCCGACGGTGAGCCGCCCGGCCGGTAGTGCCGGTCGCCGGCACCGGACCGGCTGCGGGAGAGCGGGGGCGGCTGCCGTCGGAGAGCGGGCGCCGTGCCCCGCGGCCGTACACGCGGCGGGGAGGGACGGGGCCTTCCCGCGCGGTGTGCCCGGCACCGCCGCCGGTCGGCCACCCGCAGCGGCCGGACCCCCCGGACCGTCAGGCGTCCGCCGCGGCGCGGTCCCGTCCGGTCCCCGCCGCGACGATGCCCTCCACGATCTCCTCCGGAACCGCCGCCTCGTCCAGGTCCCGCACCAGGCGGGTCCGTCCGCCGCCGCCCGGCGTGAACACGCTCGCCCCGGCGTCCTCCCCGTCCGTCTGGATCCGCACCGTGCCGGGCTCGGACAGGGTGAACAGCTCCGGCCTGGCCATGCTCAGGACCGCCACCGGGTCGTGGGGGACGTTCCACTGCTCGTCCCAGAACTTCCACCACTGGTCGATGTCGGCGACCAGCGCCCCACCGAGCGCCCCCGCGGACCCCAGCCGGCGCAGGTGGGGCTCCAGCACCTTCACCCGCCGTGTGACCTCCAGTCCGGTGACCACGGCGCGGATACCGGAGGAGAACACCCGGTGGGCCGCCAGGGCGTCGCTGCGGAAGTTGTGCTCTGTCCGTTCCACGTCGTCGAACGCACCGCCCATCACCCACAGGGTGCGCACGTTCTCCGCGAAGGCCGGATCGGCCTCCAGCGCGAGGGCGATGTTGGTCAGCGGTCCGATGGCCAGGACGTCGACCTCCCCGGGCCGCTCGGCGACCGTGCGCACCAGCCACTCGACGGCGGACCCGGCCTCGTAGGTCTCCTCGCCCAGTCCGGTGTGCAGCGATCCCTCGTGGCCCGCCCACCACACCTCGCGGCCGGAGAGCGGCGTGCCCTCCCCCGCGCGGACGGACAGGCCGCGGTCGGCCAGAGCCCCGTAGCGGCGGGCCAGCCGGGCGCGCAGCTCCGTGTCCCCGTACACCGTCGCGACTCCGAGCAGGTCCACCCCCGGCAGTCCGAGGAGCAGGGCGAGCGCCATCGCGTCGTCCACGTCCGTTCCGATGTCGGTGTCCAGGACGACGGCGCGGGCGGTAGGGGCGGCGGGCATGGAGGACCCTTTCGTGTGGTTCGACGGGCTCACTTGAGCCCCGAGGTCGAGACGGACTGGATGAAGTACTTCTGGAGGGAGAGGATGACCACGAGCGGCACCAGGATCAGCACCACGGATCCGGCGAACATCAGGCCGTAGTCCACGCTGAACTGGCCCTGCATGTTGGCGAGGGCGACGGGGCCGACGACGTGCTCGGCGTCCGTCCCCATGAGCAGCGGCCACACGTACGCCTGCCACTGGAACAGGAACAGCATGAGGCCGGCCCCCATGAGCGCGGGCCTGGACAGGGGCAGGTAGATCCGCCAGAACACGCCCCACCAGGTGAGGCCGTCCAGGCGGCCCGCCTCCACCAGTTCCTCAGGGATGGCGAGGAAGAAGTTGCGCAGCATGAAGATCGCCATGCCGTTGCCGAGGCCGGGCAGGATCAGCCCGGTGAACGTGTTCTGGAGGTTCCAGTCGCGGAACAGGTCCGCGAGCGGGATGGCGATCGCGTCGAACGGGATCAGGAAGCTGACCACGATCACCGCGAACACCGCGCCCTGGCCGCGGAACCTGAGCGCCGAGAGGCCGAACGCGGCCGTGGCGCACAGCACCAGGCCCACGACAACCGTGACGGCGCTGATCAGCAGCGAGTTGAGGATGCCCCGTCCCAGACCCGTTCCCACCAGGGCCGTGTAGTTGTCGAGGACCGGTGTCAGGGTCAGGAAGGTCTCCCAGCCGACCGGCGACAGGAAGCGGAACGTGTCGGCGCTCGGGCGCAGGGAGTTGGTGAGCACCCAGACCAGCGGGACCACGAAGGCGAGACCGACCACGGCGCCCGCCGCGGTGAGCAGGAACCTCCGTGAGCGTGTACGCAGGCGTGCCCCCGTGGCGGGGCGCCGACCCCGGTCGGCCTGCGCCGCGGGGCCGGGCGAGGACGGAGACGGGGCGGAGGTGTTCGTCGGCATCGCTCAGTCCTCACTTCGCAGCATGCGGAACTGCACGGCGACGATCACGAGGGTGATCACCACCAGCACGACCACCTCCGCCTGGGCCCGCCCCATGTCGCCGAGCGCGTAGGCGCGGGAGTAGATGTCGTACATGAGCAGGTTGGTGGAGCCCTCCGGGCCGCCCCCGGTGAGGATCTGCACGGGCGCGAACACCAGGAGGTTGGAGACGGTGGCCGCCACCAGGACGAACGAGAGCGGCCTGCGCAGCATCGGCAGCGTGACGCTGAGGAAGGTGCGCGCCGGCGACGCACCGTCCAGCTCCGCCGCCTCGTAGAGTTCGGCCGGGATGTCGTTGATCCCCGCGATGAGGAACAGCATCCAGTAGCCGACGCCGATCCACGACAGCAGGACGATGATCGACGCCAGCGCCTGGTCGGGCGAGGTCAGGAACCCCTGCGGGGGCAGCCCGGCCACCGCCAGCAGGGAGTTGGCCAGTCCGCCTTCCGGCCGGAAGATCACGCTCCAGACCACGGCGGAGACCGCAGGCGGGGTCGCGATCGGCAGGATCACCAGTGCCCGCCACACCTTGGCCCCGGCCATGCGGCGGCGCGTGTAGAGCACGGCCAGGGCGACGGATATCCCCACCTGCAGCGGGTTCACCACCAGGGTGAAGAGCAGGGTGACCGCGACCGCTCCGCGGAAGTCGGCGTTGGCGAAGAGGTCGAGGTAGTTGCCCAGGCCGACGAAGCTCTCGCCGGACAGCAGGGAGGTGTGGTGCAGGCTCCCCCAGAGGGCCGTCGCGCCCGGAAGCAGCCGCAGGAGGGTGAGCGCCACCAGCGAGGGCAGCAGGAACGCCAGCGCCACCGCGGCGGTCCCGCGCCACCACGGGCGCCGGTAGTGGCCGGGGCGGGGGCGGGAGCCGACGGCCGGCTCTCCACCCCCGGTCCGCACGGGGGCTCCGCTCATCGCAGCGGCGCCCAGGCGTCTTCGAGCTGCTCTCCGGCCTGCTCCAGCCGGGAGGCGGCGTCGGAGCCGTTGCGAATGTCGGCGAAGGCCGTGTTCATGACCTCCTCGAACTGCGCGTAGCCGACCGTGACCGGACGCACCACCCCGGTGTTGGCCACCTCGTACGAGATGAGGTCGGCGGCTCCGGCGCTCCGGTCGCCCGCCAGTGCGTCCATGCGCGGCAGGTACTCCTCGGCGGCCTCGGTGTTGGCCGGGATGATGGTCTGGCGCTCGGTGCTGGCCAGGTTGCCCTCGGGGTCGAGGGCGGCGTACTCCAGGAACAGGCGCGCGGCGTCCTTGGCCTGCGACGCGGGGTTGACCCCCCAGGACCAGGACCCGGACGGGGTGACCTCCTCGCCGCCCTCGAAGTAGGGCATCGGCGCGACCGTCCAGTCCACGTCGGAGTCGGCGAACTCCCCCAGGTCCCAGGGCCCGCCGACGAAGAAGGCGACGTCACCGGCGGAGAAGAGGGGGCTGGTCTCGAAGGTCCCGACGCCCCGCGGGGACAGCCCGTCCTCGAAGGTCGCGCCGTACCACTCCATGGCCTCGACCCACTCGGCGTTGGCGACGTCCTGGTCGAGCATGTCCTCGCCGACGACCCCGCTCCCGCCGCCCCTGGACTCCATGAGCGGCTGGAGCTGGTAGTAGAAGTCGGTCTGCTCCAGGAGCAGGCCCCACTCGGTGCCGGACTCCTGGGCGGCCTCCGCCGCCTCCACGGTCTGCTCCCACGTCCAGCGCCCGGCGGGGTCGGTGCCCGGCCCCTCGACGTCGGCGGCGGCCAGGGCGTCCTGGTTGACGAACATCAGCTGCGTGGAGTTCCACACGGGCAGGGCCCAGAGCTTGTCCTGGTGGACTCCGGTGGAGTACTGGCCCTCCGTGGTCACCTCGCGGGCGCGCTCCTCCAGGTCGGACAGGTCCTCCAGGAGCCCCTGGGCGGCCATCCACGGCACGCGGGGCTGGTCGACCGCGTAGACGTCGATGGACTCGTCGCCCGCGGAGAGCCGCTGCTGGACGGTGCTGTTGTACTGGTCGAAGGGCACCTGGGTGTACTCGACGGTGTAGCCCTCGTGGGAGGCCTCGAAGGCTTCGATGAGGGGCTCGAAGAAGGCGGGGTCCTCGGGGCCGAGGAACTGGACCGTCCCGTCGCCGCCCCCGTCACCGGAGCCCGGGGAGCAGGCCGCGATCAGTGCCAGGGATGCCGCTCCGGCGACGGACGCCAGGACTCGCTGTCGTTTTCTCATGGACGGTGACCTTTCGAGGCGGGTTCCGGCTCGCACGGCACTGCTCGGGTCGCGGAGGCCTTCACCGGGAAGTCAGCGATCTATGCGCTTAGATACAAGCTAGCAAACCTCAGATGACAGGGGAATGACAAGGTCGGGGGCTCGTGTCGCGGTCCGGCGCCCACACGGCGCCCCTCCACCTCGGCAGCGTGTCGGGGCCGCTACCCTCACGCTAGGGAAACGGAAGGGACTGGTGCCGCATGGCGACAGCACGGGACGTCGCGCAACGGGCGGGTACCTCCACCGCCGTGGTCTCCTACGTGTTCAACGACGGCCCGCGCGGCGTCGCCCCGGCGACCCGGCAGAAGGTCCTCGACGCGGCGGCCGAGCTCGGCTACCGGCCGAACGCCCTGGCCCGGTCGCTGTCCAGCGGCCGGACGCACTCGATCGGCCTCATCGTCCCCGACATCTGCAACCCCTACTTCGCCGAGCTGGCCCGCGCCATCGAGGACGCCGCGGGAACCCGGGGCAACCTGCTGCTGATCGCCGACTCCGCGCTGTCCGCCGAACAGGAGCGCCGCCACACGCGCTCGCTCGTGGAGCGCAAGGTCGACTCGGTCGTGCTGGTCTCGGTCTGCGACGAACCCGACCTCGGCGAGTTCTTCGAGGCGGGGATCCCCGTCGTCGCGCTGCACCCGCTCTCGGACCGGGAGCGGGCCTCGTCGATCACCATCGACTACGAGGTCGCCGCGCAGAGGGCCACCGAGCACCTGCTGGCACACGGCTACCGGAGCATCGTGCTGCTGAACGGCCCGGTCGAGTCCACCGGGGCGCTCCAGCACCGCGCGGGCTTCGACAGGGCGGTCGCGGGCGCGGAGGGCGTGCGGGCGGGGACGATCCGCTCGGAGATCTCACGGCACCACGCCGCGGAGGCCGCCTACGCACTACTGGTCGGCGCCGACCGGCCGCGCGCGATCTACTGCACCACCGACGAGCAGGCGTTCGGGGTCCTCTACGCGGCCCACCGGGCCGGGCTGACGGTCCCCGACGACCTGGCCGTCGTCGGGTTCGACGGGACCCGCAACTGCCTGGTGTCGATCCCCGCCCTGACCACGGTGCAGCAGCCCACGGAGGCGATGGCGCGGCGTGTGGTGGAGATCCTCGCCGACCGCAGTGTGGACGACGAGCCCGTGCACGAGGTCCTGGGCTTCGAGTTCGTCGCGCGCGCCTCCAGCGGCGGTCCGGTCCCCGGACCCGCCTGAGCGTCGCCCTCCCGGGAGCTACGGGGCGGCATCCGGAACGGGCACCGGAGTGGGAACGCGTGGCGGGCGCCCGCCCGCTCGGGGAGCGGACGGGCGCCCTGTTCAATGGCCCCTTCAGCGTTCAGGGGGCGGTGATCAGTCCAGCGGCGGGTAGGCGTTGTCCAGCAGCTCCTGGAACTGGGCCGAGAACCAGTGACCCGAGATCGGGGCATCGGCCAGGGCGCCGCTCAGGTTGTTGCCGTTGCGCGGGTTGCCCTCGTAGGTCGGGTCGCACATCCGGTCGAAACCCTTGCCCTCCTCGTTCGGGATCTCCGTGCTGGAGCCGTCCGACTCACCCGGGGGCTTCATCCACACGTAGGCGTCGATGCCCGACTCCGGCGAGGCCTGCGGACGCTCACCCAACCCGGCGCCCGACTGGTTGCACCAGTTGCCCGACTGGATCCGCTGGTCGTAGCGGCCACCGTCCACGAACGCGTCCACGCTCGTCTGCGGCCCCGGACCCGTGGGGCGGTCCGGACCGCCCCAGCCGTTGCGGGAGGTGTCGATCAGCATGCCGATGCCGGAGGGGAACCCCTGCGACACCAGTTCCTCGCGCAGGGCCTGGGAGAACGAGAGCTCGTCGGTGAACTGGTTCCAGTCCACCCACTCGGACTGGCGCACCGGGGTGCCGGCCACCGTCTGGTCGATGGAGAAGTTGTCCTCCACCAGCGCCGAGTAGTTCGCGGTGTTCGCGATGAACCCGTGCACGTCCTCCGGCGAGGCGCCCGCGGTGTTGGCCGCCTCGTAGAACAGCGCCGCCGACGCCGAGAAGTTGTCCTGCCACCCGATCCATCCGTGGTGGCCGGCGTCCACGTAGTTGTAGACGTTGTCGATCGCGCCCAGCTCGGCCAGGGCGTAGCCCACACCCTCCACGTAGTTGCCGTTGGCCAGCATCTGGTCGCACTCGGGCGTGGCCGTCTCACGCGGGGACACGTTCGTGACCAGGTTGGGCAGCGAGTCGATCTCCACCGTGGTCACGATCCGCAGGTCCGCGTAGGCCGGGTCGGCCAGGATCTCCGCGATCGGGTCGATGTACTCGCTCTTGTACCGGTCGATCTCGTTCGGGCCCAGCTCGCCGTTGGAGGCCAGGGCGGCGCAGTCACGGCCGGGCAGGTTGTAGATCACCACCTGGAAGACCAGGGGCTCGCCCGCGGCCTGGACCACGGCCTCGTCCAGGTGCTCGCGCAGACCCATCGATCCGGTGGTGGGGCTGTCGTTGCCCTCGATCGCGCTGATCTGGTCCATCCACACACCGGTGGGCTGGTCCGAGATCGCGGACCCGCCGGGCTCGGCCGCAGCGTTCGCCGACCAGATCGGGTTCACGTACACATCCGCACCCTCATACGGATTGTCGACGCGGTCTCCGTTCCCCGGATCCGGATCGGGGTCGGGGTCGGGGCCAGGGCCGGGGTCGACAGAGCCGTCGCACACCGCGCCGTTGAGGGTGAACTCCGCCGGTGCGGCGTTGCTCCCGGAGTACGAGGCGTTGAACCCGAAGGAGACGGTCCCGTTCGTGGCGATGGACGCGTTGTGACCGGCGTTGGTCACCGACACGTTCCGCCCCGACTGGGTGTGCGATCCGTTCCACAGATTCGAGACCTGCTGGTTGCCCGGGAAGGTCCAGCCGAGGGTCCAGCCGTTGACGGCGGTGCCCAGGTTGGTGATCTCGACGCTCGCGGTGAAACCCGAGCCCCAGTCGTTGACCTGGTAGTCGATCTCGCAGCCCGGGGCTGCGCTCGCGGGCGTGATGGGGAGGACGGCCAAGGTGGCGCCGAGTACGAGGGCCGAGACCGCGGCGAGGCCTCGTCGTGTCCGCGAGCGTGCGCTCGCGCCACGGTGGATTCTGCTCATCTCGTCTACTTCCTGATGGAGGGGGGTGACCAAAAGGAGCTTGCGGAGTGTCGACCGGATGCGCGGGCGACGGTTGCGTGGGGTCCGCTCAGACGTGGGTGGGGGTGGAGGTGCGCGGGGCATGACGACCTCGTACGGGCAGGGGGCGCGATGCGCCGAGGCAAATGTGGGAGCGCTCCCAAATGGCAGGCGAAGAAAGCCCGACCATCAGGAGCCGACGCCGGGCGAAGGAGGGGGATAGGGGGATGGGGGATGCGGCAGAAAATGTGACCCAGGTCATTTGGGAACGCTCCCATGAGAGTAGCCAGCGCCCGACCTCCTGTAAACACCCCATTGCAGGAATCCTTCGCCGACGTTTCCCGCCGCGGCCCGGCGACGCCCCTCTCACAGCTCGACCATCCGCCAGGCGTCGGCGTCGGCCGGGTCGTCCGTGAAGGCGTAGCGGACCGTCTCCCGGTCCAGCGCCAGCAGGGTCACCGAGCCCGTGGCCCAGACCCGCCCGTCCCCCAGGTCGGCGCGGGCGATCAGCCCCGACGGATCGCCCGACTCGTCGGGACCCGCCGAGCGGGGTGCCTCGTTCGCGGCCTCCGTGATCAGCCGCGGCCACTCCCCCCACACCTCCTTGATCCCGTACACATCCGCCAGCTCCCCCGGGTCGGGTCTGGTCCGCTCGAACTCCGGCGTGTGGCGGACCGCCCGCGGATCCTGCGGGTCGAGGCCGGTGTTCACCACGATGCTCACCCCCACCGGAAGAGGCCGCGTGTCCACGCACCGCCCGTCCCAGCTGTACAGCCCGGCCCTGTGGGCGTCGGCGTCCAGGAGGTGGAAGGGCGCGTACCGGGTGGGGTCCTCACCGCGCAGCGGGTCACGCACCGAGTGCGTGAGAGCGTGCAGCGGCAGGTCGCCCCGGCTCGCCGGGTACACCCCGTCCCAGGGCATGCGCCCGTCCCAGGGCCACCCGTTGAGCAGGGCGGACATCCGGGGACGTTCGGGGTTCACCGCCAGCCAGGTTCCCCCCGCCAGGCGGTCGCGACCGCCGACCAGCGCGGGCTGGTCGGGCCAGTGGTGCGCGGGCGGGTCCCAGGGCCGCGAGGACATCTCGTCCCGGAGCGCCGCGATGACGAGGGGGGTGTCGGCGCCGGGATCGAATCCGACGATGACGGTACACATGAGGACCTCTGCTGTCTCCTCCGGCGGCGCGGCCCGGGCGGGCCCGCCCGGAAGGTGAACGGAACGGTACCTGGACTCTACGACGCCGCGGACTCCTCCGGGAGTGGTGGACCACTACCGGGCCGGGGCGGGGTGGGTCCCTCTCCCCGGGCCCGGTGTGGTGATGGCACCACCCGGCATCCGGGAGGCAGTCCACCTGCGCGGGGTCCGGGGGTCTTCTAGGCTGTGGACCTCCTTACTCTTAGGACGTCTGTGGCCGGTGTGCCCCACGTGTTCTTCCGGGCCCCGTCCACCTTGTCTCCCGTACCAGCCAGGAGTGTGCGTGCCCGTGCAACCCGACCGACCCGACGACGGTGCGGACCGCACCTCGGACAGGGATTCGCAGGGGGCTGCCCCGACCGTCACCGACGCGCGACCCGCCCGCACCGGGCCCGGCGGCCTCGGCCCGCCGTCCGAACCGGGGCTGACCCGGTCGGAGGTCGCCGAGCGGATCGCGACCGGCCGGACCAACGACGTCCCCGTCCGTGCGAGCCGCAGCGTCGGCCAGATCATCCGCGGCAACGTGTTCACCAGGATCAACGCGATGATCGCCGTGCTGTTCGCGATCATCGCCGTGATCGGCCCCGTCCAGGACGGGCTGTTCGCGATGGTCATCGTGATCAACACGCTGATCGGCATCGTCCAGGAGCTGCGCGCCAAGCGCACCCTGGACAAGCTCGCCATCGTGAACGCCGCCCGCCCCCGGGTGGTGCGCGACGGCGTGACCGCGCGTGTGGCCACCCAGGAGATCGTCCTGGACGAGGTCCTCGAGGTGGGCGTGGGCGACCAGATCGTGGTCGACGGCCTCGTCACCTGGGCCGGAGGACTGGAGGTCGACGAGTCGCTACTGACCGGCGAGGCCGACCCCGTGCTCAAGCAGCCCGGCGACACGGTCATGTCGGGCAGCTTCGTGGTGGCCGGGTCCGGGCGCTTCCGCGCCACCAAGGTGGGACGGCACGCGTACGCGGCCCGCCTCGCGGAGGAGGCGAGCCGGTTCTCGCTGGTGCACTCGGAGCTGCGCTCCGGGATCAACCGCATCCTGACCTGGATCACCTACGCGCTGTTCCCGATCGGCGCCCTTCTGATCTACAGCCAGCTGTTCATGGGCGGGCACGTCACCCTGGACGCCCCGACCGCGGGCGGCCAGATCTCCGGCCCGCTGGCGGACGCGCTGCGCGGCATGGTCGCGGCCCTGGTGTCGATGATCCCCGAGGGGCTCATCCTGCTCACCAGCATCGCCTTCGCGGTCGGGGTGATCCGGTTGGGGCGGTACCAATGCCTGGTGCAGGAGCTGCCCGCGATCGAGGGCCTGGCCCGCGTCGACGTGGTGTGCACCGACAAGACGGGCACGCTGACCGAAGCCGGCATGAAGCTGGCCGAGATCCGCGACCTGGGCGGACGCACGGACGACGACGGGCCGTCGCCGTCCGTGGTCCTGGCCGCGCTGGCGGCCGGTGACCCCGACCACAACGCGAGCATGGCCGCGATCGCGCAGGGGTTCGAGACGAGCGGGGTGTCCGCCCCGGACTGGCCCGTCACGGCACTGGCACCGTTCTCGTCGGCCCGCAAGTGGAGCGGGGCCGGCTTCCTCACCCCCGACGGCGAGGAGCACTGGGTCCTGGGCGCCGCCGACGTACTGTCCTCCCCCGACGCCCCGGCTGCGGCCGAGGCGGCGCGGCTCGGCGCCCAGGGGCTCCGGGTGCTCCTGCTGGCCCGCGCCTCCGTCCGGGTGGACTCCGACGAGGCCCCGGGCGACGTGCGCCCGGTGGCACTGGTGGTCCTGGACCAGAGGGTCCGCGACGACGCCGGATCCACCCTGGACTACTTCGCCGACCAGGGCGTGGACGTCAAGATCGTCTCCGGTGACCACGCGGCCTCGGTCGGCGCGGTGGGCCGCGAGCTGAACCTGCCGGGCGCCGAGCGACCGGTGGACGCCCGCGACCTGTCCGCCGACGCGGACGAGCTGGCCCGCGAGGTGGAGGACCGTTCGGCGTTCGGCCGGGTGACACCCGAGCGCAAGCGCGACATGGTGCGGGGGCTGCGGGGCCGCGGGCACACGGTGGCGATGACCGGCGACGGCGTCAACGACGTGCTGGCCCTGAAGGAGGCCGACATCGGGGTGGCGATGGGGTCCGGGAGCCCGGCCTCGCGCTCGGTCGCGCAGCTGGTGCTGTTGGACAACCGCTTCGCGGTGCTGCCGCGCGTGGTGGCCGAGGGCCGCCGGGTGATCGGCAACATCGAGCGGGTGGCCAGCCTGTTCCTGACCAAGACCGTGTACACGATGACGCTGGCGATCATCGTCGGGCTGCTCGCGGTCGCGTACCCGTTCTTCCCCCGGCACGCGACGCTGATCAACGCGGTGACCTTCGGTATCCCGTCGTTCTTCCTGGCACTGGCCCCCAACACCGACATCGCCAAGCCGGGGTTCGTGATGCGCACGCTTCGGTTGGCGATCCCCTCGGGGATGGTGGCCGGGTTCGCTGCGGTGACGACCTACCTGCTGGTGCTGGGCGGCCGGACCGTGCCGGATCCGGCGGACCGCACCGCCGTGGTGATCACGCTGTGCGCGACCACGCTGTGGGTGCTGCTGCTGGTGGCCAAGCCGTACGTGTGGTGGAAGGTCCTGATGGTGGGCTCCATGGTGGGCCTGCTGACGCTGGCCATGGTGACGCCGCTGGGCCGCTGGTTCTTCGACCTGGACGTGAGCGACCCCGGCAAGCTCCTCACCGGCCTGGCGGTGGCCGGGGTGGCGATCGTGGCGATCACGGTGATCCGGGTGGTGGACGACCGGTGGATCGCCCGGTCGGAGGCGCGCGCCGCCGAGGAGGCGGCCCGGGAGGACGCCGGACACCGGGCGAACTCCTCGGTCTAGCGCCCGTCCCCGGGCGGGGCCCCGGACCGCGGATCACTCCGTGGGCCGGGGCCCCGCCGCCCCCCGGCGCCGACGGGATCGACGCCGGGAGCGCCCCGGCCCGCGGGGCCGTGACCGGTGCGGACACCGGTCACGGCGGGGTCCGCCGCTATCCGAAGGTCACGACGAGGGTGCCGTCCGAGGAGTGCGACCAGTTCAGGCCGCCGCCGTAGGAGGAGCACCGCGACCCGTTCGAGCCGGACCAGAACTGGTTCGAGCTGTCGGAGTTGCCGATGATCCGGTCGGTCGAGCCGCTGTCGCACGAGGTGTTGCCCCGGAAGACCGAGGAGCCTCCGTCGAAGTTGTAGTTGCGCTGCCCGTTGCCGATGCCGACGTTGTTCGACACCGTCATCGAGCCGAGGTTCCGGTTGTAGGTGAACCCGTGCCTGCCGTTGTCGTAGGCGATGTTGCCCCTGATGACGTGGTTGACGCCGATGTCCTCGCCGCCGAGCTTGAAGCCGTTGCGGTCTCCGTTGCCCGCCTGGGAGCCGTCGCTGAGGGTCCCGTTCTCGTAGGCGAGGGAGTTCTCGACGGTGACGGCGCCGATGGGACCGGTGTCGGACTTGGTGTAGAGGTCCCAGCCGTCGTCGATGTTGTTGTGGGCCACCGCGTGGCGGAAGACGTTGCCCGGGCCGGAGGTGAGCTTGGCGGCGAAGCCGTCGGCGTCCTCCCCGTCGGAGTCGGCGTTGTCGTGCGAGACCGCGCCCAGGATCAGGTTGTCGGCGGGCCAGTCGCTCTCGGCGGTGCCGGAGGTGGCACGGGAGAGCTGCAGACCCGTGTCGTGGTTGAAGCGCGTCACCGTCCGCTCGATGACGTTGTCGCTGCCGCCGACGAAGATCCCGTTGTCACCGGCGTGCTCCACGACGATGCCGCGGATGTGCCAGTAGTCACCGTTCAGCGCCAGGCCGCGGTTGGAGGAGTTCTCGCTCTGGGCAGAGAAGTTCAGGACCGGGGTCTCGCCGGGGTAGGCGTACAGCTCCGTGCGGTCGCCCGCCGTGCCGTTGTCGTCCTGGTCGATGGTGACGGTCTGCGAGAAGGGGTAGTTCCCGCCCCGCATGTAGATCGTCCCGCCGGGGGTGATGCGGTCGATCGCCGAGGTCAGGGTGGTCGGGTCGGACTGGGTGCCGCTCGCGCCCGCGCTGCCGCCCGGCGCGGTGTACAGGGTCGGGGACGAGGGCGGCGGCTCCTCCGGGTCGGGGCCCGGATCCGTCCCGCCGGCCGTCTCCACGTCGAGGTGGTCGACGTTGGCCATGCCGCTGGAACCGGTCGGGTCGAACCGGATCGTGTTGCTGCCCGCCCTCAGCTGTACGGTGAGCGTCTTGGTCGCCCACTGGTTCCACGCGCCGGTGACCTCGAAGGAGACCGATGTCGCCCGCGAGCCGTTCACGAGGACGTCGGCGGGGCGGGCGGAGGAGGTGCCGTTGGCGAAGCGCAGGCGCAGCGTGGCCGTTCCCGCGGAGGAGGCGTTCACGCCGAACTGCACGTAGGCGCCGATCTCGTTCTCGGTGTCGCAGAACCCGCTGCCCGAGTAGCCCGACCACTCGGTCTCGATGCTGCCCCGGCAGGTGGCCGAGGAGTCCTCGGCCTCGTAGCGGGTGGTGGCGGCCTGTGCGGGGGTGCCGGAAAGCGTGACGAGTGCGCCTGCGAGCAGGGCGGCGGCGCACGCGAGGAGGGGTCTCGGTTTCATCGTTCGTCTCCAGGGGGGTTGGCGCTGGGGCCAGTGGGACGGTGGACGCAGAAAGGGGGGAAGAGACCTGCCGTGGAAAGGCGGGCTCCGCGAAACAAGAACGGAAAGCGCTTTCAACGATGAAGTTAAGTGTTTGTTGTCAACGCGTCAACAGTCTTGCCCTCGGGAGTCGAGCGTGTTAAGCGGGTCGGCGGTGGACCGGACGGCACGAAGCCCCTGTGTCCCAGGGAATCTGTGACGCCGCCCGTCGCCCCGCCGTGGCGGCGGACGCGGGCGAGCCCCGGACGGAGAGGCCGTCGCATACACCGCCCGTGGCGCACAACGACTGGAAAGCCTTTGCCTGATACCGGTAACCACTCCAGCACGTTCTTGCGGTTCCCGCGGACCGGGGCGACCAGCTCCGGGCAGCCCGGCGCGGCGGGGTCGCGCCGGGCCATCGCCCGCTCCGGCCACGGGCGCGAACTCGCCGCGCGGGAGCGCGTCCGGCACGGCTGCCTGTGCGCGGGCACGGCCGACCGGGGCGGGGCCGGTCGCGCGGGGGCGGCCGCCCCCGCCCCCGAGGTCGGCGCAGACACCGTCACCGGTCGGTCGCGGAACCTCCCGGCCGGGGGTCCGGCGCGGGCGACGCGCTCTTGAAGACCTCGAAGACGGCCAGGTAGTTGTCGGCGCCGTGGCCCCGGGCGACGGCGTGCTCGGCGATCTGCATCATCAGCCTCGGCTGGGCGGCGTGGACGCCCTGTTCCTCACTGGTGCGGGTGATGTGTTCGAGGGCGTTGAGGTTCATCTCCAGGGTTCCGTCGTCACCGGGGTAGTGCCCCCGGTCCAGGTCGGCGGCCTGCTCGGCGAAGGAGGCGTCCAGGATCATGGGCATGAACCAGCCGAGGGCGAGTTCGGAGAACCGGGCCGCCGGGACACCCGCCGATCCCACCAGGGCCGAGGCGTGCAGGAACCCGTTCATGGTCGCGTACATCATCTCCAGGAGCGCGGTGTTGTACAGGACCGCGAGGCCGGGGTCGGCGCCGAGGTGCCGCGGGTCGCCCAGGCTCTCCAGCACCGCCCGGTGGCGGTCGAAGGGCTCCTGCGGACCGCTGTACAGGAAGACGGCGCCGGACTCTCCGACCAGCGGCGGCGGCACCATGATCGCGCCGTCCAGGTAGTCGGCGCCGCGGTCGCCGACCCATCGCCGGGCCTCCCTGGCCTCCGCCGGGGTTCCGGAGTTGAGGTTCACCAGCGTACGCCCCCGCAGAGCCCCTCCTGCGGAGTCGAGGACCTCGTACGCGGTCCCGTAGTCCTTGAGGCACATGATCGTGACGGGTGCGGCGGCCACCGCCTCGGCGACGGTCGCCGCACGCCGGGCGCCGGGCGCCCCGGGCGACGAGGCCGTCGGCCCTGCCCGGGGTGCGGTTCCAGACCGTGAGGGAGTGCCCGCCCCGGAGCAGGGCCTCCCCCAGCGCCACCCCCATGGGCCCCAGTCCGACGAGGGCGACGGGGGCGCCGTCCTCCCGTAGGGCGTGCTGTTCCGTCGTCGTCCCGCCCGGGTTCACGGTGTCCTGTGCCGGTTCGTCGTGTCCTGCAGTGCTCTGTCCTGCGGTGTTGTCCGTTGTCATGTGCGAAACGCTAGAGTCTGACACCCGTGTCAGAGTCAACCGGAACCTGTGTGGTGGTCGTCACGTGCGTATCGGAGCCCTGTCCCGGCGGACCGGAGCCAGTGAGCGCTCCCTTCGCCACTACGAGAAGCAGGGACTCCTGCACCCCCAGCGCGATGAGTCGAGCGGATACCGCGAGTACCGGGAGGACGACGTCCGCACCGTGCGGAACATCCGCACCCTCCTGGCAGCCGGTCTGAACACCGCCGTGATCGCGGACCTGCTGCCGTGCATGGTCGAGGACGAAGGGGAGCTGGCCCCGGGCTGCGCGGGCCTCGTGACCGACCTCAACAGGGAGCGCGACCGGATCAGCGCCGCCGTGGCCGAACTCGCGGCCTCGCTCGACGTGCTGGACACCCTCATCACGGCCGCCCCTCCGGAGACCGCGGACGACCCCGCCTGCGCCGAGGACGACGCGGAGCCGTCCCCCGTCCACAGCTAGGGCGCGCCGGTCACGCGCCCGGCCCACGGGGAGGCCGGGCGCGGGCACCGGGCGCCCGCACAGGTCCCGGGGCCGGTCGCTCCTTCCCTACTCCGCGAGCGGCCGGCGGGCGAACAGGTGGGCGTGGGGCGTCAGCTCCGCCCCCTCCGGTTCGCGTACCACCCGCGTGTGCACGACCAGTCCGGCCTCCTCCAGGAGTCCGGCGATCTGCTCCGTCGTGCGGCGGTGGAAGACCAGTTCGACGGGGTGGCCCAGTACCTGCTCCATGTGCCGGGGCTCCTCGCCGACCTGGAACACGACCATCACCTCGCCGCCGGGGACCAGGGCCCGGCGGAACGACGCGAACACCCCCGGCAGCAGTTCGGCCGGCACGTGGATGATCGAGTACACGGCGCAGATCCCGGCCTGGGAGGCGTCCGGCAGGTCGAGGCCGGTCATCGACCCCTCGCGGAAGGGCAGATCCGGGTAGGTGTTCCGGGCGACGTCCAGCATCCCCGGGGAGAGGTCCACGCCGGACACGTCCAGCCCCAGACCCGCCAGGTACCCGGTGGCCCTCCCGGTGCCGCACCCCACGTCGGTCACCGGTCCGCCGCGTGCGCGGACCAGCGCGGCGAACAGGTCGAGCATCACCCGATCGAGCGGGACCTTCGACAGCTCGTCCCGGTGCAGTTCGGCGTATTCGACGGCGACGGCGTCGTAGGCGGTCCGGGTGAGGGTCAAGAAGGAGGGTTCGGTCATGGCCCGGCACCTTAGCGGACCCCGGGGACGAACACCGCCGGGGTTCGCCGCCCGGGACGCACCGGCGGTAGCGTGGCGCCGACCGCGACCAGGGAGCGCGGCGTGAGGAGAGAGGGAGCATGGTGGACGACACCGACCTGCGGCACCTGAGGCGCTCGGTCGAGCTGGCCGCCGAGGCGTTGGCGGCGGGTGACGAGCCGTTCGGCTCGCTGCTGGTCGCGGCGGACGGCTCCGTGCTGTTCGAGGACCACAACCACGTCGCCGGCGGCGACGGGACCCAGCACCCCGAGTTCGCGATCGCCCGGTGGTCGACGACCCGCCTGTCAGCGGCCGAGCGCGCCGCGGCGACCGTGTACACCTCCGGGGAGCACTGCGCCATGTGTTCGGCGGCGCACGGCTGGGCGGGGCTCGGGCGGATCGTGTACGCGAGTTCCTCGGCGCAGCTGGTCTCCTGGCTGGAGGAGTGGGGACTGCCCCCGGCCCCCGTTCGCCCCCTGCCGATCACCGAGGTCGTGCCGGGGGTCGAGGTGGACGGCCCGGTGGACTCCCTCGCCGAGGAGGTGCGCGCACTCCAGGCCCACTTCCACGACCGGGACTGACCCGGGCCGCCCGGTACGTGACGAGGCCCGCCGCGGGGCGATCCGCGGCGGGCCTCGTCGCTCCCGGGAGCGCGCCTGCCCCGGGAGGTGGATGGATCAGTCGGAGGTGCCGTCGCGGTCGGTGGGCTCGAACCGGCCCTGGATGACGCGGCCGCGGTCGGTCGGGGGTACGTCGTCCGTTCCGTCGGCTCCGGGGCGCCGGCCGAAGGGGTCGGCGCCGGGGCGGCCTCCGAAGGGGTCGCCCGCGCGCCCCTGACCGGGGACGTTGACGCCCTGCACGACGAACTCCTGGTTCATGCGGTCCTGCATCTTCTTCATCCGCCGCTGCGCCCATCCGGCGAACGCCCAGCGCAGAGCCGGCCGGGTGAAGGGCAGGGCCAGCAGGAGGCCCAGTACGGCGGTGATGAAGCCGGGGATGACGAGCAGCACGCCCCCCGCCATCAGCATGAGCGGGTCGAGCAGGCCGCCGCGCGGCGGCTCACCGGAGCGCATGGCCTTGTCCGCGTCCTGGAAGGCCTTGGTCCCGGCCCGGCGCAGCACCGCCACGCCCAGGACCATCAGCGAGACCAGCGCGGCCAGCGTCCAGGGGACGCCGATCCAGCCGCCCACCACGATCATCAGCCACACTTCGAGGAACGGCAGCGCCATGAGCGCCAGCAGTGTCAGCAGCGGCATGCGGATCCATCCTCAGGGTCGTCGGCCAACGGGTCCTCCCTTACTGGGAGAAACGCCCCCGGGTGCGTAATGGTTCCCCGCCGGGGCCTCTCACCCGTGAGCGAACACGCCCGGTCGCCCCGGCCGGAACAGGCGGGCCCCGTGCGCTCCCAGGCGCCTCAGGCCCGCCGATGGGCGATGACGAGCGCGGCCAGGACCGCCGCGACTCCGAGGGCGCTCAGGAGCGCCTCGGGGGCGGCGCCGAGCCGGGTGGCCACGGTGGTGCCCTCCATGGCGTCGAGCTCGGCCACGTGGATGTCGGGCTCGCCCTCGGGTGAGCGGTAGGAGAGGGTCCCGTCCGGGGCGACCACGGCGCTGACGCCGCTGGTGGAGACGACCACCGCCGGGCGGCCGTGTTCGACCGCGCGCAGCTGGGTGATGGCGAGCTGCTGGTCGGACTGGCCGGTGAAGTTGTAGTTGGCGTTGTTGGTGGGGATCACGATGACCTGCCCGCCCGCGGCCACGGACTCGCGCACCGGCGTGTCGAAGGCGACGTCGAAGCAGATGCCGACGGCCAGGGTGGTGTCGCCCACGTCCAGGGCGCCGGGCTCGGTGCCGGGCACGGCGTCGGAGCTGACCTGTTCGAGGCGGTCGACGAACCGCGTGAAGAAGTCCCGGAAGGGGATGTACTCGCCGAACGGCACCAGGTAGCGCTTGTCGTACAGGTCGCCGGGGCCGGTCTCCGGGTCCCAGACGACACTGCTGACCTGGCGGGTGCCGTCGTCGTTGAACCGGCTCATGCCCCACAGGAGGGGGACGCCCGCGTCGGCGGCCGCCGCGTCGATGACCTCGCGGGCGGTCGGGTCCCGGAAGGGGTCGATGTCGGTGGCGTTCTCGGGGAGCAGCACCATGTCGGGCTGGGGGTACTCCCCCGCCCTGACGGCGGCGGCGAGGTCGTGGACGCCGTCCGCGTGGTTGCCGAGGACCTCCATGCGCCTGCCGAGGACGGACATCTCCCCGATGTTGGGCACGTTGCCCTGGACCATGCCGATGGTGACGGTGTGGTCGACGGCGGGGCGGCCGATCGCCGGGGCGAGGGCGCCCCCGGCGACGACGGCGGCGCAGGCGGCCAGCCCGACGGCGGAAGCGATCCACCCGGCACGGGGCCGGCGCGCACTGTTCGCCCCGCTCTCCCCGGCGCCCGTCGCGTCCGCCGAGGGCCCGGCGCCGAGGCGCGCGGAGACGGCACGCAGCACGCTCCACAGCAGCAGGCCCCCGGTCAGTGCGACCGCGAAGGTGACGAGGGCGGAGGAGCCCAGGGCGGCGTAGCCGACGAAGGGCGTGTCCGGCTGGGCGAAGGCGAGCTTGCCCCACGCGAAGCCTCCGAAGGGCAAGCGGGCGCGCACGGCTTCCTGCGCCACCCACAGCGCCGCGGTCCACAGCGGCCAGCCGGGCAGGCGCATGACGAGCGCCAGCCCCATGGCCATGGGCAGGAAGTAGGAGATCTCCAGGCCGGCGACGGCCAGCCACACGTCCACGCCGAAGATGTCCTGCCAGTGCACGAGCGGCACCATGAGGGTGGCGCCCGCGAGAGCGCCGATCCAGGCGGCGCGGCGCACGCGGGTCCCGGCGACGGCGAAGAAGAGCAGGCCGGCGCTGAGGGGGCCCAGCCACCACAGGCCGAAGGGCGGGAGGGCGAAGAGCTGCGCGAGGCCGGAGAGGGCCGCGGCGAGCGTGCGCCAGAGCAGGTCGCGACGTCCCCAGCGGTGCCCCAGGGGCAGTGCGGAGGGGAAGGAGGACGGGCGAGCCGGGGTCGCCGTCCGCTGCGGCGCCCTCGGTTGCGACGCGGGTCTGTCGGAGCCGGGGGCGTCGCCCTGCTCGGTGTGCTCGGCAACCACGTGGGGTGCTCGCTTTCCGCTGGCTGGTGAAGTCCTGCGGTCAGCATATTGGGGGGACGCGGAAAAGGCCCGAGCCACCCTTCGGACCGGCTCCGTCCCGTCGGCGGCGAGCTCGGAAGACCGTTGTCTACTGGATGTCCGGGCCTTTTCCGGGTCCAACCCCCCGCCCGGTCGCGGTACTCCGCCCCTCACCCGATCCCAACTGCACCTGGCGCGTGATGCAGCGTCCAATCGGACGAGCGGGGGACGCACAACCGGTCCGTCCAGTGCTGGACTGGTCGTTAGGTTACCCAGACTCCCCAACCGGATGCCTCAACCCGGCTGCCGTGTCGTGACCGCCGCTTCGAGTGTCTGGAGGGGAGATAGCGATGAACCGTCGGACAGGCTAACGCACCTGACGCCGCCACGCCAGCTGGGCGGGTGGAGTTTGTGTGTGACCGCAATCGGATCGACATCCGACCAAGCCTGGACTTTTCGATCACGATCGTGTCTGATGTGATCAGGAAATCGGCCCGTTTCGATCAACTTCGGAAACACCGGGCCGGGTGACGCGGACCATCGGCCACGAGATCCCCGTCACTCCCACCTCGACCCAGCGCGGGAGCTGAAACCATGGCGGAGATCGTCCTTGAGGGCGTTGACAAGATCTACGGCGGCGACGTCAAGGCCGTCGACAACCTGAACCTGAAGATCGAGGACGGCGAGTTCATGGTGCTCGTCGGCCCGTCCGGCTGCGGCAAGTCCACCGCCCTGCGCATGATCGCCGGCCTGGAGGAGATCTCCGAGGGCACGCTGGTCATCGGCGACGAGATCGTCAACGACCGTCCGCCGAAGGACCGCGACATCGCGATGGTCTTCCAGAACTACGCGCTCTACCCGCACATGAGCGTCGAGCAGAACCTGGCCTTCGGCCTGAAGCTGCGCAAGGTCCCCAAGCCCGAGATCGCCCGCCGCGTGCAGGAGGCGGCCGAGATGCTGGGCCTGGAGCCCTACCTCAAGCGCAAGCCGGGCGCGCTCTCCGGCGGTCAGCGCCAGCGTGTGGCCATGGGCCGCGCGATCGTGCGCGAACCCCGCGCCTTCCTCATGGACGAGCCCCTGTCCAACCTGGACGCCAAGCTGCGCGTGCAGATGCGCGCCTCCCTCAACCAGCTCCACGAGCGCCTGGGCGTCACCACGGTCTACGTCACCCACGACCAGATCGAGGCCATGACCCTCGGCGACCGGGTCGCGGTGCTGCGCGACGGCCGCCTCCAGCAGGTCGACACGCCCAAGCGCCTGTTCGACTCCCCCGTCAACCTGTTCGTGGCCGGGTTCATCGGCTCCCCCGCCATGAACTTCGTCGACGCCGAGCTGACCGCCGACGGCACCGGGGCGACCCTCAAGTTCGCCGAGCACAAGCTCCCGGTCCCCGCGTCGGTCCTGGACGCCCGTCCGAAGCTGCGCGACTACCTGGGCCGCTCGGTCATCCTGGGCATCCGCCCCTCGGACTTCAACGACGCCGAGTTCGCCGGCAACGACGACCCGCGCATCGAGGTGACCGCCGGGGTCACCGAGGAGCTGGGCACCGAGATCAACATCATCTTCGGCGTCGACGCCCCGCCAGTGCGCCACGAGGACGCCACCGCGCTGGCCAGGGACGCCGCGGGCGACGACGAGGAGAGCGCCGAGGCCGCACTGCCCCTGGGCGGCGACCGATCGCTCTTCACCGCGCGGGTGAGCCCCCGCAGCCAGGTGCGTCCCGGCAGCACGATCAGCCTGTCGATCGACATCAGCCAGCTGCACTTCTTCGACCAGGAGAGCGGTCTGGCCATCGGCCACCCGGACAACTCCTGACCGGACCTCCTGGGGCACCCCGGCTCCCGGCGCCGTCCGGCTCCGCGGTCGGCCCACCGGCTTCCGGAGGCGTCCCGCCACGGGGCGGCCCCCCGCGCTACGCGGGGGGCCGCCCCGCCCGCGTCCGGGGGGCGGCCCCGGGACACGGGGAACTCAGTTCGCCGCCACGATCGCGAGGTTGAGGGCGGCGGCGAAGACCACCCACAGCAGGTACGGCACGAGCAGCACCGTCGCGGTGAGGCTGTGCCTGCGCCCCAGGACGGCCGCGGCGGCCACCGCCGCGGCCAGGGCGACGATGTCGGCGAACGCCGCACCGTACAGTCCGGCGCCGAAGAAAAGCGGGGTCCACGCCGCGTTGAGCACGAGCTGGAGCGCGTAGACGGCGAAGAAGGCCGGCGCCCCCGCCAGGCCGGACGCGCGCCACACCAGCCACCCCGCCAGTGCAACGGCCACGTACAGCACGGTCCACACGGGGCCGAACAGCCAGGCCGGCGGGGCCCAGGCGGGCAGCTCCAGGCCCGCGTAGACCGCGCCCGACCCGCTCGCCGCGATCCCGCCGACGGCCGCGACCGCGATGACGGCCGCGGCGAACCCCGCGGCGGCGAGGACCGAGCGTCCGGCCGACGCCGGATGCCGCTCCACCGTCTCATCCATGATCTCCTCCCGGATTGCGTCGTGCTTCCCGATGGGTCCGCGGGGCCGCTCGCCCCGCATTCGGGGCCTACCCGTTCGGACCTGCCGCACCCTCGGGCGAGCAGACCCGCCGCGCCTCCGCGGGGCCCACGCAAACCTGACTGCTCGGACATACTCGCGTTGCCGCGGGCCAGGGAGCTGTTGCTTGACCGTCCGCTCAGCCCACCTGAACCATGTGATGGTGCGCAACCGAGCCCCCGGAGCCGCCCTCGTCCCCGACCCCGCCCCCGTGCCCGCCGTCGACATCCTGCACGGCCGCCCCGTGCCCGACCCCCACCGCTGGCTAGAGACCGCCGACTCCCCCGCGACCCTGCGCTGGCTGGACGAACGACGGCGCGAGTACGAGCGCGAGGCCGCCACCTGGCCCCTGCGCGCCCCCCTCGCCGACGGCATCCGCTCCCTCGTGGACACCGACCTGTGGAGCGTCCCCGTCCACCGGGCCGGGACCGCGTTCGCCACCGTGCGCCCCGCCGGGAGCGAACACCCCCGCCTGGTCGCCCTGAACGGCTCCGCACCCCCGCGCACCGTCTACGACCCCGCCGCCGAGGACCCCACCGGCCGCACCACCCTGGACGCCTGGGAGCCCGGCCCCGGCGGCGCCATGGTCGCCGTGCAGACCTCGCGCGGCGGGGTGGAGCGCGGGTCCCTGCGGGTGCTCAGCACCACCACCGGCGCCCCGTGCGGACCGGAGGTGCCGGGGGTGCGCTACTCCCACGTCGCCTGGGCCCCCCACGGCGCCCCCGCCTTCTTCTACGTGCGCCGCGACGGCGAACGGGGGGTACGCGGCGTGTGGCTGCGCCGGGTCGGGGACGGCGAGGAGAGGCTCGTCCACGCCTGCACGGCCCCCGGCACCGTGCCCGGGGTCCGCGTCCTGGGCGAGCGCTGGCTCCTGGTCTCCGAGGGCCACGGCACGGGCCACCGCACCGACCTGTGGATCGCCGACCTGTCCGGGGGCGGTGCGGCGCAGCCCGCGCTCAGACCCGTCCAGGTGGGCGTTGAGTGCGAGACGGAGGCACGGCTGGGCCCTGACGGTCTCCTGTACCTGCGCACCACTCTGGACGCGCCCTGGCGCCGTATCTGCGCGGTCTCCCCCGAGGAGCCCGGCGTGGAGCACTGGCGCGAGGTGGTGCCCGAGGAGAGCGGCGCCACCCTCGACGCGTTCGCGGTCTTCCCGCGCACACCGCTGGAGGACGCCCCCGGGGCGGACCGCCACGTCCCGGCGCTGTTCGTGTCGCGCACGCGCCTGGGGATCAGTGAGGCCTCCGTCCACGACGCCCGCGCCGGCGACCTCCTGTACCCGGTAGACCTGCCCGGCGAGGGCATGGTCTCCACCCCCGAGGCCGCCCCCGACGGCTCGGTGTACCTGGCCTACGCGGACGTGGCCACCCAGCAGCGGGTCCTGTGCCTGCCTCCGGACGCGCCGCGGCCCCTCCAGTGGCCGCCGGGCGCCGCGGACGCCCCGCCCTCCCCCTCCGTGGAGCGCACCGTGCTGTGGTGCCGCTCCGAGGACGGCACGAGGGTCCCGGTCACCGTGTTCGACGCGGCGGTCGCCGACGCGCCCCCGACCCCCGGTCCGGGACCGACCATCCTGCACGCCTACGGGGGCTTCGGCCGCCCGCGCCAGTTCGGGTTCAGCGCGACGGTGCTGGCCTGGCTGCTCTCCGGCGGACGGTACGCCGTCGCCCACGTCCGCGGGGGCGGCGACGCCGGCCGCGCGTGGCACCTGGCCGGCTCCGGCCGCGCCAAACCGCGCGCGGTCGAGGACCTCGTGGCAGCCGCCGACGCCCTCGTCTCGGCGCGCCTGTGCACCCGGCGCCAGCTGTGCCTGTCCGGGGGCTCGGCCGGCGGGCTGCTCGTCCTGGCCGCGGCGACCGCCCGGCCTGACCTGTGCGGAGCCGTGATCGCCTCCGCGCCGCTCGCGGACATGGCCCGGTTCGAGCGGATGGGGCTGGGCCGGATGTGGACACGGGAGTTCGGCACCGCCGCCGACCCCGACGACTTCGCCGCCCTGATGTCCTACTCCCCCTACCACCGGGCGTTGGACGGCGCCGTGCGCCCGTCAGGGCGGCGCTTCCCGAGCGTCCTGCTCACCGGCTTCCACGGCGACACCCGCACCGACGCCGCCCACCCGCGCAAGATGTGCGCGGCGCTCCTGGAGGCGGCGCCCGACCGGGGGCGCCCACCGGTCCTGCTCCGGTACGAACGCGACGTCGGGCACGGCCCGCGCGCGGTCAGCCGCGCGGTGGGACTGGCCGCGGACGCGCACGCGTTCGCGGCCCACCGAACGGGGCTGTCCCGGCGCTGACGCGCTCGGACGGCCCTGGCCAGAGGAAACGGCACGAGAAGCACACAGAAAGCGAGGTGTGGTGCACATGGACCCCATCGAGGTCGAGGTAGAGGACCTGGCCGACGTGACGTCACGCGACATCACCGCGGGCGGCGACAGCGACGGCACCGACTCCAGTTCCGACTTCATCTGATCCCGGAATCCGGGCGCCGCCCCGCCCGGGCCGCCGGGCCCGGCGGCGCCCCCCAT